>NZ_JBEYYU010000021.1:0-44628 GCF_040645755.1 Streptomyces sp. NPDC046716 | reverse complement strand
CGCTGCCTTGGGCGAGTCCCCCTAGCCTTGGGCAGTCTGCCGCCTGGGGCGGCAGGGTGGGCAAGGCGGCGCCCCGTCGCGGGGTGAGCGCTTCAAGGGGCGTTCGGTGCAGCGCCGTTGGCGGGTGCGCCCCGGTGGGGCTTCTCGCGCAGTTCCCCGCGCCCCTTACGGGGCGGGTAGTAACCCGCGACCCAGCGCGCCCCGCTGTACAGTCCCGCGCCCCTGTCGGGGCGAAGAGCGGCCCGCGCAGTCGCAGCGCCCTGACGGGGCGGACAGCAGCCCGCGTGCACAGCGGGCCCGACGGGACGGACAGCAGGCCGCGATCCCAGAGCGACCTGGCGGGGCGGACAGTGGCCCGTGCCGGGAAGGGGACCCGTTCGGCTCAGCCCGTCGAGCCCGGCAGGGCCCCGCGTGGGACGGTGAAGCGAACGCCGTCCCACGTTTTCCGGAGCCTGCCATGGCAGACCTACAGGGCGAAGTCGTCGCCCCCGCAGAGGCGGGCGAGCTGGACCAGCCCGCTCCCCCCGTCCCCGTCAATGTCCCCGCACCCGCCCCCGACCCCCACACCCTCCTGTCCCGGCACCCCGTGGCCGACGGATACTGCGGCCTGCCGGAGACGCTGCGCACCTTGCCCTGGCACGACCTCGAACTGGGGGAGACCTCCGTCGAGAGCGACCTGCCGCGCCTGCGCGCCGGCGGCACCGGCGCCCTCCTGTGGGCCCTCGACGCGACAGCGGACCGCCCCCTCACCGCGGTCCTGGAACAGATCGACCTGATCAACAACGTCGTCGCCCGCTACCCGGAGGGCCTGCGCCTGGCCCGCTCCGCGTCCGAGACCGCGGACGCCCGCGCCCACGGCCGGATCGCCGTCGTCATCGGCCCGGCCCCGGCCGCCGCCACCGGCGAATCCCTGGGCACCCTGCGCGCCCTGCACGCCCTCGGCCTGCGCGCGCTCACCTTCGCCGGCGCCTCCTGGGCGGAGTGCGAGCAGGGCCTGACCCGGTTCGGCGAAGAGGTCGTACGGGAGATGAACCGGCTCGGCATGCTCGTCGACCTCACCGGCGCAGCCCGGGCCACCGCGGCCCGCGCCCTCGCCGTGTCGAAGGCCCCCGCGCTGCTCACCCGCTCCGGCGCCCGCGCCCTCAACCACCACCCGGACAACGTCCCCGACGACCTGCTCGCCGAACTCGGTGAGCGCAAGGGCCTGTGCCTGGTGCCCTGTTCGGCCGCGCGGACCGGCCCCGAGCTCCGCGACGTCGCCGACCACCTCGACCACGTACGCGAACTGGCGGGCCCCGAGTCGGTCGGCCTGTCCGGGATGTACGACACCGGCGACGCCCACCCCGAAGGACTCGGCGACGCCACCGGCTACCCCGCGCTGATCGCCGAACTCCAGGGCCGCGGCTGGCCCGAGGAGGACCTCGCGCTGCTCACCTGGGGCAATGTCCAACGGGTGCTGCGCGTCGCCGAGTTCACCGCCCGGGCCGCCCGGCAGCGCAGGGGGCCCTCGACGGCGCGGCCCTGACGCCCGCTCAGCAGGCGCACAGGCAGAAGGGGTGCCCCACCGGATCCGCGTAGACACGCCACGAGCGGGTCCGGTCCTCGTTGTCGAGCACCGTGGCGCCGAGGGCCAGGACCTCCTTCTCGCCGGCGTCCAGGTCCTCGACCTTCAGGTCGAGGTGGAACTGCTGCGCGCCGCCCACCGAGGGCCAGGGCGGCGGCGCGTACCCCGGTGCCTCCTGGAAGGCCAGCGGATGCCCGCCCGGCACCTCCAGGTCTACCCAGTCGGGCTCCGCGGGGTCCGTGGCGGGGGTGCCGCCGAGCAGTGCCGCGTAGAACCGAGCGAGCGCGAGCGGGTCGGGACAGTCCAGAACGGTGGCGCCCAGCCGTGCGATGGCCATGATTCCTCCCAGGGGTTACCGACAGAACCGCTCAAGGGGTAACGCTGTCGTCACCGCATCATCCCGCCTCAAGGCGTGCGAGGCCCACGACTGCCACCGGAGCCCCGCGGGCCTAGAGCCGGTCCGGTTCGCGCAGGGCCGTCGAGAGCAGGATCGCCAGGACCGGCACCGTGGCGAGGACCGTCAGCGCGCCCCGGGGGCCGTGGTGGGTGGCGACGATGCCGAGCAGCGGCATGAACAGACCGCCGGCGCTGAGGGCGAGGCCGAGGGTGACCCCGGCCGCGGTCCCGGGCCTGCTGGGCAGATAGTCCTGGCCGAGCTTGATGAGCACGGCGAACGGGATGTTGGAGATCAGGCCGACCAGCAGCGCCAGCGGCAGCGCGGCGTACTTGTCGTCGCAGACCAGCATCGCCCACAGCGCGGGCAGCATGGCGGCGTTGCCGATCTGCACCGTACGGACCATGCCGACCCGGTCGGCGAGCCGGCCGCCGAGCAGGGTGCCGAGCACACCGCCGCCCAGCTCCAGGGTCAGGGCGAGACCGCCGAGGCCGCTGCTCGCCTCCAGGTGCCGGATCCAGTACAGGGAGATGAACGTGTTGAGGCCGGTGGAGATGGTCGAGCGGACGATCTCCACGGCGGTCAGGGCCGCGAACAGGCCCGGCCGGTCCCGGCCCCGGCGCCGCGCCTTCCCGGCCGCCGGCCCGGTGGCGGCGCGGGTGTGGTGGCGCAGCAGGACGAAGCCCATCAGGACGGCCGGGGGCACGAACAGCGCGGTCGCGTTCATCCCGAGGCGGTCCAGGGCCGGGGTGACCAGGGCCGGGGCGATGAAGAAGCCGACGCTGCCGCCCGCGGCGAAGTAGCTCATCGCGGTGGCGCTGCCGCCGGCCGCGCGGCGCGCGTCGCGCCCGGCCGGCGGATGGAACATCGCGATGCCCACGCCCGCCGTCAGCAGCAGCGCGAACACCACGGGGTAGGAGGGCGAGAGTCCGGACAGGCCCGCCCCGGTCCCCGCCAGGCCGATGCCGAGCGGCGACATCCAGCGCAGCCGGTAGCGGTCGGCCAGCAGCCCGATCGGCACCTGCGGCAGGGCGCTGCCCAGGGTCGCGGCGAGCGCGAGGCCCGACGCCTGTACGTAGCTGAAGTCGCGTTGCAGCACGAAGTAGGGGACGGCCGCGGGCACCAGCCCCTGGTAGAAGTCGTCGACGGCGTGGGCGGAGGCCCAGATCCGCATCCGGCGCCAGTGTCCGGGCGGCCCGGCCGCCTCCTGATCGGTGCTTGTCTCCTGGATCGAGGTCACCCGTCCACGATGGCGAGCGGCACCCCGGGCGCGCTTCCCGTATTCTGCCGATCCATGTCGCAGATCCGCCACACGGCCGTCGCGCCGACCAGCACCCAGTCCCGCGGCGGCGGCGACACCATCGACCGGCACCGCCACGACGACCACCAGCTCATCTACGTGAGTGCGGGCGTGCTCGCGATCACCACGGAGCACGGATCCTGGATCGCGGGCAACGACCGGGCGGTGTGGATCCCGGCGAACACCTGGCACGAGCACCGCTTCTACGGGCAGAGCCGCTTCCACACCATCGGCTTCCCCGCCCGGGACAGGCCCCCGCTCCCGTACACCGAGCGGCCGACCGTCATCGCCGTCGACGCGTTGGTGCGTGAACTGCTGATCGCCCGGACCGGCAGCGCGCTGCCGCCCGCCGAGGTCCGGCACATCGACGCGGTGCTCCGCGACCGGCTGCGCCGCGTCACGGCCGAGCCGGTGGCCCTGCCCGCCGCCCGCGACCGGCGGCTCGCCGAGGCCTGCGCGCTCGTCGAGGAGGACCTGAGCGTGCCGCGCACGCTGGCGCAGCTCGCCGCCCGGGTGCACACCGGCGAGCGGACCCTGTCGCGGCTGTTCCGCGACGAGTTCGGCATGACGTATCCGCAGTGGCGCACCCGCGCCCGCCTGTTCACGGCGAGGGTGATGCTGGCCGAGGGGGCGGGCGTCACCGACACCGCGCACGCCTGCGGCTGGGCGACCACCAGCGCCTTCGTGCACACCTTCGCCCAAGCCGCGGGCAGCACGCCGGGCGCCTACCGCGCGGGCGTGCGCACGGCGCCGGGCGCGTAGCCCGTGGGTCAGGCGGCGGGTCGCCCCATCGCGCGGAACGTCCAGCCGGCCGCCCGCCACAGCGCGGAGTCCAGTGCGTTGCGCCCGTCGAGGATCAGCCGGTCCGAGGCGACGGCGCCCAGCTCGGCCGGGTCCAGCTCCCGGAACTCCCGCCACTCGGTGAGGTGCAGGACGACATCGGCGCCGCGCACCGCGTCGAGGGCCGTCTCTGCGTACCCGAGCGTCGGGAAGAGCCGCCGCGCGTTGTCCATGCCCTTGGGGTCGTAGACGGTCACCTGGCCGCCCTGGAGGTGGATCTGCCCGGCGACGTTCAGCGCGGGGGAGTCGCGGACGTCGTCCGAGTCGGGCTTGAAGGTCGCACCGAGCACGGCGACCCGCTTGCCGAGGAAGGGGCCGCCGCCGAGCGCCTCGCGGGCCATCTCGACCATCGCGCCGCGCCGCCGCATGTTGATGGAGTCGATCTCGCGCAGGAAGGTGAGCGCCTGGTCGGCGCCGAGTTCACCGGCGCGCGCCATGAACGCCCGGATGTCCTTGGGCAGACAGCCGCCGCCGAAGCCGATGCCGGCCCGCAGGAACTTGCGGCCGATCCGCTCGTCGTAGCCGATCGCCTCGGCCAGCTTGACGACGTCGCCGCCCGCGGCCTCGCACACCTCGGCCATGGCGTTGATGAAGGAGATCTTGGTGGCGAGGAAGGAGTTCGCGGCGGTCTTCACCAGTTCGGCGGTGGGGAAGTCGGTGACGACGAACGGCGTGCCCTCGGAGAGCGGCGTCGCGTACACGTCGCGCAGCAGCTTCTCGGCCCGCTCGCTCGTCACGCCGACCACGATCCGGTCCGGGTGCAGGGTGTCGTCGACGGCGAAGCCCTCGCGCAGGAACTCCGGGTTCCACGCCAGCTCGACGCCCTCGGGCAGCAGCTCGGCGAGGCGCGCGGCCGAGCCGACGGGCACGGTCGACTTGCCCACGACCAGGGCGCCCGCGCTCAGGTGCGGCGCGAGGGAGGCGAAGGCGGCGTCGACGTAGCTCATGTCGCACGCGTACTCGCCGTGCTTCTGCGGGGTGTTCACACAGACGAAGTGCACGTCGCCGAAGGCGCCCGCCTCGGCGAAGTCCATGGTGAAGCGCAGCCGCCCGGTGGACCCCTCGATCCCGGCGACGTGCTTGCGGAGGATCTCCTCCAGACCGGGCTCGTACATCGGGACCTCGCCCCGCGTGAGCATCTCGATCTTCTCGGGCACCACGTCAAGGCCCAGCACCTCGAAGCCGAGCTCGGCCATGGCCGCGGCGTGGGTGGCGCCGAGGTAGCCGGTGCCGATCACGGTGATCTTGGGGGCCATGCGGTGCTCCAGAGGTCTGGGGGCTGATCTGCGCTGCCTGAGCATAGTCGGGCGTGCCAGGGCTGCTCACGGGGCACATTCCCGCTGTCGTATAGCTCACGTATCCCCTGCGTGGGCAGACACCTAAAATTCGGGTTACTTAACAGTAATTAGCGTCGCTTGGAGCGTGAGAACCTTGGCCGGATCGGCTGATTTCGACCTCTACCGCCCGTCCGAGGAGCACGACATGCTCCGCGACACCGTCCGTGCGCTGGCCGAGGCGAAGATCGCCCCGCACGCGGCCGCGGTCGACGAGGAGGCCCGCTTCCCGCAGGAGGCCCTGGACGCGCTCGTCGCGGCCGACCTCGCGGCCGTGCACGTACCGGAGGAGTACGGCGGCGCGGGCGCCGACGCGCTCGCCACGGTCATCGTGATCGAGGAGGTGGCGCGCGCTTGCGTGTCCTCGTCCCTGATTCCCGCCGTGAACAAGCTGGGCTCCCTGCCCGTCATCCTCTCCGGCTCCGAGGAGCTGAAGAAGAAGTACCTGGGCCCGCTGGCCAAGGGCGACGGGATGTTCTCGTACTGCCTGAGCGAGCCGGACGCCGGTTCGGACGCGGCGGGCATGAAGACTCGCGCGGTCCGCGACGGCGACGACTGGGTGCTCAACGGCGTGAAGCGCTGGATCACCAACGCCGGCGTCTCCGAGTACTACACGGTCATGGCGGTCACCGACCCCGAGAAGCGCTCGAAGGGCATCTCGGCCTTCGTCGTCGAGAAGTCGGACGAGGGCGTCTCCTTCGGCGCCCCGGAGAAGAAGCTCGGCATCAAGGGCTCGCCGACCCGCGAGGTCTACCTCGACAACGTTCGCATCCCCGCCGACCGCATGATCGGCGCCGAGGGCACCGGCTTCGCCACCGCGATGAAGACCCTCGACCACACCCGCATCACGATCGCCGCGCAGGCGCTCGGTGTCGCGCAGGGCGCCCTCGACTACGCCAAGGGCTACGTCCAGGAGCGCAAGCAGTTCGGCAAGGCGATCGCCGACTTCCAGGGCATCCAGTTCATGCTCGCGGACATGGCGATGAAGATCTCCGCCGCCCGCGCCCTGACCTACCAGGCCGCCGCCGCCTCCGAGCGCGGTGACGCCGACCTGACCTACCTGGGCGCGGCCGCCAAGTGCTTCGCCTCGGACACGGCGATGGAGGTCACGACGGACGCCGTCCAGCTGCTCGGCGGCTACGGCTACACCCGTGACTACCCGGTGGAGCGCATGATGCGCGACGCCAAGATCACCCAGATCTACGAGGGCACGAACCAGGTCCAGCGCATCGTCATGGCGCGCAACCTGCCGTAGCCGTATCAGTACGTGCGCGAAGGGGCCCCGCCGAAGACCGGCGGGGCCCCTTCACACGTGTCCGGACGGGCTCAGTCGCTCGTCACGGTGACCTTCTCGTCGTTGTTGAACTGCTCGACGAGCTGCTTGACCTTGGCCTTGTCCCAGAGGAGATTGCCGCCGGTCGAGCCGTTGACCGGCATGTTCATGGACTTGCCGTCACCGCCGGAGACGGACTTCATCGCCATGAACATCGAGCCCAGGTTCCACAGGCTCATGTCCTTGTCGACGACGAGCGAGTCCAGGCCCGAGCCCAGCGTCGGGTAGAGCTTGAACGGGTTCATGACGGTGCTCGGCGAGGCCACCTTGTGGGCGAGCGCGGCCAGGAACGCCTGCTGGTTCTTGGTGCGCTGGAGGTCGGACGCGGCGAAGGCGTGCCGGGTGCGGACGAAGGCGAGGGCCTGCTGGCCGTCGAGGGTCTGCTTGCCGGCCTCGAAGTCGGCGCCGGACCACTTGTCCTTGAAGCCTTCCTTCAGGTTCATCTCGACGCCGCCGACCGCGTCCACGATGCCCGCGAAGCCGCCGAAGCCGATCTCCGCGTAGTGGTCGATGTGCAGGCCGGTGTTGTACTCGACGGTGCGCACGAGCAGCTCGGGGCCGTCCTCCGCGTAGGCGGCGTTCAGCTTCACCTGGCGGCCCGTGTTCGGGTAGAGCTTGCCGGACTCGGCGCCCTTGAAGTTCGGGATCGTGACGTTCGAGTCGCGGGGGAGGGAGACGAGTGTGTCCCCGTTGCTCCCCGTGTGCAGGATCATCATCGTGTCCGTGCGCTTGCCCTCGGCGGAGCCGGTGTGCAGCTTCTTCTTCTCCTCGGCGGACATGCCCTCACGGCTGTCGGTGCCGACGATCAGGTAGTTCGTGCCGTCGCCCGCCTCGGGCCGCTCGATCACCTTGGACAGGTCGACGTCGCGGTTCAGCTTGGAGTCGGCCCAGAAGTAGGTGACGACGCTGGTCACCACGAGCACCGTGACCAGCGTGATCGCGGTCCACTTGATGCGCTTGCGCCAGTTCGGGGTGCGCGCGGGGCGCCCGCTCGGCGGCCCGTAGTCGTCACCGCCGCCCCCGCCCGCGCGGCTGGGCTGGCCGTAGACCTGCCCGGTGTTGTAGCCGCTGTCGTACCCGTTGCCCCCGTTGTCGCCGTACCCGTCGTCGTACGCGGGCTGCTGCTGGGGTACGGGGCGCCGTACCTGCGGCATGACGCGTGCTCCCTCGGGACGTGCGCTCCCGCTGCCACGGCCGTAGCCGCCGCGGCCGCCGCCGCTCTGCCTGTCGCTCCGCCCGTCGGGCCAATCGCTCATTGGAACAGTGTGCAGGGAGCCGCTGTGTGCCCCACAAGAGCGTGTGAGAAATCGGACCAGGGCTGTTGCAGAGCTGACACAAAGACGGCTGGCCTGGTCGGGGGGCCATACAGTTGAACCATGACTGATCACGCCATATCGCCTGGAGCGGCCCCGGAGGACACCCTCCCCGGCAAGCCGGTCTCGGCCTCCCGCACGACGCTGAGCCACATCATGACGGCCGCCGAGACCAATCTGCTCGGCACCGTGCACGGTGGCGTGATCATGAAGCTCGTCGACGACGTCGCGGGCGCGGTCGCCGGCCGTCACTCGGGCGGCCCCGCCGTCACCGCCTCCATGGACGAGATGGTCTTCATGGAGCCGGTCCGCGTCGGCGACCTCGTGCACGTGCGCGCGCAGGTCAACTGGACCGGCCGTACGTCCATGGAGATCGGCGTCCGTGTCCTGGCCGAGCGGTGGAACGAGTCGACGCCGCCCACCCGCGTCGGCTCCGCCTATCTGGTCTTCGCCGCGGTCGACGCCGACGGCAAGCCGCGCCCCGTCCCCCCGGTGGAGATGGAGACGGAGAAGGACCGCCGCCGCAACCAGGAGGCCCAGATCCGCCGCCAGCACCGCCTGGCCCGCCGCCGAGCCATCAAGGAACTGCGCGAGAAGCGCATCGCAGAGGGCTTGAACGACGACCTCTGATCAAGCCCCTCCGGCGGGGGCAAATCAAGCCCCTCCGGCGATTGAGGAGCGGGGTCCGGGGCGGAGCCCCGAGTCCCGCACCCCATCCGGCCATCAGGAACAAGAAACCTCGTCCCCGGTGACAGCCCCGAACTCACCCTCAGACGCATCCTCGGCCCGAACAGCCCGCACCCCGCGCCAGTCCCCGCCGGCCACCACCTTGAGCACGGCCCCCTGACCGTCGACGGCCCGCATCCGGGCCCCCGGCACCGCGGCGGCCAGCGACTTGGCCGACCGGTCCCAGCGCGGGTCGTACAGCACGGTGGTGTGCGCGGCAGTGCGGTCGTCGGCGTTGGCGGGCGCGCCCGTCGTGCGGAACCCGGTGCCCCGCAGCGCGGCGTCGACCTTCTTCCCGAGCCCGGCCGTCGCCGTCGCGTTCTCCACCTGTACGCGGATCTGCTGCGGCGCGACATCGACGACGGTCGCCTTCTTCTTCGCCCGGTGCGGGGCCAGCGGCTTGTCGTCGCGCAGGGCCTGGAACAGCTTCCCGGACTTCTTGTCGTCCCACTTCACGGTGGAGCCGATGCCCTTGACCGGATAGCTGATGTTGCCGATCGGCACCGTCGTGAACTCCGACGACGAGGGCGAGAAGTTCCGCATCGCCCGCGCCAGATCGACCATCTCGTCGCTGCCGAACCCCTTGTCGGCGCGGACCGAGCTGAGCAGCGTACGGGCCACGTCACGGAAGCGGACCGGGTTCAGCAGCACCCCGGACGAGGTCGTCTTCGCGATGAGGGAGGCCAGGAAGCGCTGCTGGCGCTGCATCCGGCCGAGGTCGCCCGCGCCGTCCAGGTGCCGGGCCCGTACGTACTGAAGAGCCTGCCCGCCGTCGAGGTCGTGGCTGCCCACACCCAGGTCGAGACCGGTGTACGAGTCCTTGAGCGGGCGGGTGGTGCACACCTTGACGCCGCCGAGCTCGTCGACCGTCTTCATGAAGCTGGTGAAGTCGACCTCCAGATAGTGGTCGATCTTCACGTGCGTCATGTGCTCGACGGTGCGCACGGTGAGCTGCGGCCCGCCCTCCGCGTACGCCGCGTTGATCTTCACCGGGTGCTCGTGGTGCTCCTCGCCGCTGTTCATGTCGGTGTGCGGCGGGATCTCCGCGTAGGAGTCGCGGGGGAGCGAGACGACGGAGGCGCGCTCGTGGTCGTCCGAGATGTGCACGATCATGATCGTGTCCGTGCAGTGGCAGGGCGAGCCGCCGAGCCGGTACTTCTGCCGCTCCTCCTCGGTGATCTTGTCCCGGCCGTCGGTGCCGACGAGCAGCACGTTCATGCCGTGCCCGGCGGCGGGACGGTTCTTCATGTCCTTGAACGGGTCGATCCGCTGGATGCCGGTGTCCAGGCCGGAGACGAGCGCGTGCCCGACCCCGGCGGCGGCCAGCACCGTCACCGAGAACGTGGTCGCCACCCGCATCGCCCACCGGGGCTTCCTCCTGCGCGGTGGCCGGACCGGACGGCGGCCCTGGCCCGGCCGCGGTTGACGCTGCGGACGGGCGGGGGAGCGGGGCGGCGTGGGCACCGGGGGACACCTCCGAGAAGGTGGGCGTGGGACAGACCCTGGCACCGTAGGCCGATACGATCTGCGGCCCGCGGTAGTGAGACGGGCGGCGCGCGCCGGTGTCCCCCATTAGCGGTAACGTGACGTCCGATGAACGCAACCGCCAACACTGCCGGGCAGCAGCTTCCGGCCGTCTCCGTGATCATGCCCATCCTCAACGAGGAGCGGCACCTGCGAGAGGCCGTCGAGGCCATCCTGGCGCAGGAGTACGACGGCCCGATGGAGGTCGTGCTCGCCCTCGGTCCGTCCGCCGACCGCACGGACGAGATCGCCGCGCAGCTGGTCGCCGAGACCGCCTCCGCCGACAAGCGCGTCCACACGGTGCCGAATCCGACGGGCCGCACCCCCGCCGCGCTGAACGCCGCGATCAAGGCCTCCCGCCATCCGGTCGTGGTCCGCGTCGACGGCCACGCCGCGCTCTCCGCCGGGTACATCGCCACCGCGGTCCGCCTCCTGGAGGAGACCGGCGCGATGAACGTCGGCGGCATCATGCACGCCGAGGGCACCAACGCCTGGGAGCAGGCCGTCGCCGCCGCGATGACCTCGAAGATCGGTGTCGGCAACGCCGTGTTCCACACCGGCGGCCAGGCCCAGCAGGCCGACACGGTCTACCTCGGCGTCTTCCGGCGCGAGGCGCTGGAGCAGCAGGGTGGGTACAACGAGGAGTTCATCCGCGCCCAGGACTGGGAGCTGAACTTCCGGATCCGCGAGGCCGGCGGGCTCATCTGGTTCTCGCCCGAGCTGAAGGTCTCGTACCGCCCGCGGCCCTCGGTGAAGGCGCTCGCCAAGCAGTACAAGGACTACGGCCGCTGGCGGCACGTCGTCGCCCGCTACCACTCGGGCTCCATCAACCTGCGCTACCTCGCCCCGCCGGCCGCCGTGTGCGCGATCGCCGCGGGCATCGTGGTCGGCGCCGCGCTGACCCCGTGGGGCTTCGTGATCCCCGCCGGGTACCTCGCGGCGATCGCGGCCGGTTCCGTCCCCGCGGGCAAGGGGCTGCCGCTGAAGGCGCGCGCCCAGATCCCGGTCGCCCTCGCCACCATGCACATGACGTGGGGCTGGGGCTTCCTCACCAGTCCCAAGTCGCTGGCGAAGAAGGTCATCGCGTCGCGCCGCCCGGCGGTCCTCGCCACCGGCTGACGGCTCGTCATGCGACGTGAGGGGCGCGGGAGTTCATCTTCCGCGCCCCTCACGTCGTACGGGTCCTACCAGGTGTAGCCGGGCTCGACCTTCATGCACTTGGAGTCGTCCGCGCCGTTCTGCGTCTGCTCCTTGTCGAGCGCCTTGCTCGCGTCCTCGTCGGCGGCCGACTTCGGGTAGGCGTTCCCGGTCGTCCAGTCGGCACCCACGATCAGCGTCACCCCGGAGACGTCCGTCGACTTCTTCACCGAACTCAGCGGAATCCCGAGGGACTTGGCGACCGCCTGGGCGTCACCCTGCAGATCGGACGACGGATAGCGCAGCACCGTCTTCTCCTCGGCGAGGGTCTGCGACTGGTCCCGTACCGTCTTGGTGAAGCCCTTGGCCACGAGCGCCTGCGCCACCTGCGAGGCCCGGCCGGGCACCGGGGCGGTCGTCGCCGTACGGGTGCCGTTGAGCACCTGCACCGCGATCTTGTCGTCGGCCGCCGCAGGGTCGTCGGAGGTCTCGTCCTGCGACTTCTTCTTCTTGTCCTTGCCGTCGAGCGAGACGTCCTCCTTGATCAGGCTCCACAGCGCGTCCGCGTCGTGCTCCTTCGGCGCCACCCGCGCGCCCACGTACACGAACGGCATCGTCGTCATCGTGATCCGGCTCGGCTCGGGCCTCTTCAGCTCGTTGCTGAGGTCGTACAGCTTCTTGACCGTGTCGAGGCCGTCGTCGACGTGCAGCGCCTTCGTCGCCTTCTCGGCGAGGGTGCGCAGCTTGTTGGGGTGGCTGAACGTCGCGTTCTTGCGCAGCTCACGCACCATCGAGCTCATGTACATGTGCTGCGCCTTGGCGCGGGCGATGTCGCTGCCGTCCTCGAAGCCGTGCCGGGTCCGCAGCCACGCGAGAGCCTGCTCGCCCTTGACGGACGTCGTGCCCTCCTTCAGCTTCAGGCCCGAGCCCTCACCGCGGCTGTTACGCGAGTAGACATTGGCGCTGACGCAGACCGGTACACCGCCGACCGCGTCCGCCATCGACACCACACCGGAGAAGTCGACCATCATGAAGTGGTCGATGTGGATGCCGGTCATCTCCTCCCAGGTGGCGACCGTGCAGCCGGGACCGCCGCGGCCCAGCGAGGTGTTCACCATCTGCCGGGTGGCCGTCGCCTCGTAGACCTTGCCGCTCTCCGGGTCGGTGCACTTGGGCAGCTGGGCGAGGGTGTCGCGCGGCATGCTCACCACCGACATGTTCGTGCGGTCGGCCGACAGGTGCAGCAGCATCTGGACGTCCGCGAGCGGGGCGGCGCCGACGCTCTCCTTGGACCCGCCGAGCTTCAGGTTCTCCTTGCTGTTCCGGCTGTCGGAGCCGATCAGCAGGATGTTCAGCGGGGTCTGCCCCGCCGCGTTCGGCGTGGGCTTCGCGGCCTTGTGCTCGCCGATGTTGAGCTTGTCGGTCTTGATGTTGTTGTTCAGATGCCGGTACCAGAGATAGCCGGCGCCCGCCGTGACGAGCACCAGGACCGCGAGCGTGCCCGCGGTCCAGCGCAGTATTCGAAAGCCTCTGCGTTTCTTCGCGCGGCCACCCTTGTGCCGGTGACCCGGTGGTCTGCGATCGCCAGGCCCGGGCACCGCGTCCCCGGCGTCCTGGTACAGGGACTCGTCCCAGCCAAGATCACCGGCTCCCGCCGTCGACGCACCGTGGCCACTCGGTCGTGAACGCTCCCCGCGCACACCACTTCGCCCCATGTCCTCCCCGCCCTCCCCGCCCCCGCGCCCATGTCTCGGCCGCCCCGCTGTCTTCTGTTCAGACAGTCGAAGGGCGGCCGAGGTTGGTCACGACGCGCACACAGTCTTGTCCGCTGTTTGTTGCCCGTCGACCTTCGGCGCCTTCGCCGACGCGCCGTCGATGGGTGTGCCCGCCCCCTCGAAGTCCTGGCCGAGGATGAGGATCACCGCCGGCAGGCCCTGGTCGTTCTTCTCGCTCTTGCCCGGCTTCATCGCGGAAGCGGGCAGCCCCATGATGTCGGCGAGCCGCCTGGCCTGGTCGGCCTGGTCGGGCGAGTACTCCAGCGTCGTCTTCTTCTGCGTCGGCTTGTTGCCCAGCTGGCTGGACTTGCTGACACCCTCGCTGTTCTGCAGCCAGGTGAGGGTCTCCTGCGCGGCGCCGGTCTTCAGGCTGCCGTTGTAGAGGTCGACGCGGACCTCGGACGCCTCCGACTTCGTGCCCTTCAGCTTCGCCGACTCGGCGGCCTTCTTCTTTTTCTTCGTCTCCGTCAGGGACACGTCGTTCTTGATGGCGTTGAAGACCTCGGGCGCCGTCGCCTCGTTGACGACGACCGTCGCCTTGACCTTCTCCGCCGGGTTGTCCAGGACCGGCGTGGTGACGAACGAGATGTTCTTCGTCGGGACCTTCTTCAGCTCCAGGGCCACGTCCTTGAGCTTGTTCAGCGTTCCTATGCCCTGGTCGACCGTGAGCGCGTTGGTCGCGGCCTCGGCCAGGCTCGTCAGCTTGGACGGGTTGGTGAGCGTGTCACTGGAGCTCATCTTGCGGGCGAGCGAACCGAGGAACTGCTGCTGCACCTTGATCCGGTCCAGGTCGCCCTGGTTGCCGAAGCTGTGCCGGGTGCGCAGGAAGGCGAGGGCCTGCTCGCCCTCGACGGTGGACGTGCCCTCCTTGAGCTTGAGGTGCGACTCCTTGTCGTCCACGTCCTTGCCGACACAGACCTGGACGCCGCCGACCGCGCTGGTCAGCGTCTTCACCGCGTTGAAGTCGACCATCATGAAGTGGTCCGGGGTGATGCCCGTGACCGCCTTCACCGTCTTCATGGTGCAGCCCGGGGTGCGGTCGTACTGCCCGAGGCTGGTGTTGAAGCGGACCTGGCTGGTGCCCGGGATCACCTTGCCGTCGTCGTCCGTGCAGTCCGGGATGTCCACGATCAGGTCGCGCGGGATGCTCAGCGCCGTCGCGTTCGACCGGTCCTTGGAGACGTGCAGCAGGATGTTGGTGTCGGCGTGGCCGACACTCCCCTTGTCTCCGTAGCCCTCGTTGCCCTTACCGGTGCGCTTGTCCGTACCGATGATGAGGACGTTGAACGCCTCGTCCTTGCTGAAGCTGTTCTTCGCCTCGGGAGTGTCGGTGACGGTGAGGTTGCCGTTGAGGTGCTCGTAGTAGAAGTAGGCGCCCGCAGCCGTGGCGAGCACGACGAAGGCCAGACCGCCGCTCGTCCAGAGCAGGATCTTCTTGCCCTTGGACTTCTTCTTCGGCTTCGAGCGGCGGCGGCCGGCGGCCTGCGCCGGCTGCTGCGGCTCACGCCTCCTGCGTTGCGGAGGCACCTCCTGCTGCTGCTCGCGCCGGGGCGCGCTGCGGCGGGGATTCGGCACCGCCGACTGCCCTCCGGAAGGAGTCAGTCGCAGTTCGTAATCGCCAGTCTGGGGATTGAGCACCCACTGGTCTGCGGGATCGACATTGTTGTCAGCCCGCCCACGGCCTTGCGCGTCCACGGTTTTCTGCATCCTCCGTCGGGGCCACGCGGCGCCCCACCCCCCTCAAAGCGGGCGCCCGGTCTAAGTCGGTAAGCAGTGCGCGACCCCGCCGACGAAGTATCGAGGCATGGCCGGGTGCACCGGATCGCTCACACTATCCGCCCAGTTCAGCGTCAAGCGACGACGGTGACAAATTCCACTCCCCTACAACTGGGCAATCCGGACCATTTCTTGAAACCTGTGTGCCTGCTGATGACTTGACCTTTACCCGCAGGCGTCCTGGGCCGCCGTGTTGCCCCGGAAAGTAGGGGTGGGGGAGGGGGAGGGGCCCTTGCCGCCGGGGCCGTGGGCGCCGGGCTTGCCGTCGTCCTCGTAGTCCTCGTAGTCCTCGGAGTACCCGTAGTCGCCGTCGTCCTCGTCGTATGCGCCCTCATCCGACATTCCGGACTCGTCCGAACTGTCGTCCCCCTGCCGGCTTTCGGCGCGCACCTCGGCGGGCGTCTCCTTCGCGACCGTCACGGGGGCGTCGGTGCGGATCCGGGTGAACAGCCGGTCGGCGGCGGGCTGGATCAGCTGGTCGCGGTTGGCGTTGTAGACGTACGACTCGCGGGGCACGGTCAGGAACTGGATCCGGTCGGCCGGGATGTCGCGCATCCCGCGCACGAGGTCGTACAGCCCGCGCAGACTGGCGAGGCCCGGGTCGGTGGTCAGCGCGGAGGTCGCGGCGTCCAGCACCGGGTACAGCTTCGCCGGGTTCAGCAGCACTCCGCTGCTCTGCATCTTGGTGGCGAGCGCGCCGAGGAAGCGCTGCTGGCGGTCCATCCGGTCGGTGTCGCTGCCGTTGCCGAGGGTCTTGCGGGCGCGTACGTAGCCCAGGGCCTGCTCGCCGTCGAGGCGCTGGCGCCCGGCGGCCAGCTTCAGATGGGCGTCCTTGTCGTCGATCGGCTTGTCCAGGCAGACCTCGACCCCGTCCACGGCGTCGACCATGTTCTTGAACCCCTGGAAGTCCACGACCATGTGGTGGTCGACCCGGACCCCCGTCATCTTCTCGACGGTCCGGATCGTGCAGGCCGAACCGCCCACCTCGAAGGCGTAGTTGAACATCGCGAACATCGGTTCGATCTGGGAGCCGTCGGACCTGTGGCAGGCCGGTACGTCGACCATCAGATCGCGCGGAAAGGAGACGGCGGTGGCGCTCTTCCGGTCCGCGGCGACGTGCAGCAGGATCGTGGTGTCCGAGCGCTGGGTGCCGTCGTTGTGCCCGTACTTCCCGTTGTCGCCGGCCCGCGAGTCGGACCCGATGAGCAGCAGGTTCTGCGCCCCGTCGACCAGGACGGTGGGCCGCTCCTTGTCGTAGCGGGCCAGCTCGGTCGCGGCGTCCTCGTCCGCGGTGATGTTCCCGTTCAGCTTGTCGTACGCGACCCAGCCCACACCGCCCGCCGCGAGCACCAGCAGCGCGACGCCGATCGCCGCGTTCCGCAGCCATCTCCTGCGCCGCCGCGTCCGCCAGGCGCCGGTGGGCGACGCACCGGCACCGGGTCCGGTCGGCGGCGTGGCGGCAGAGTCGGTCACGTGCGGATCCCCCTCGGCGACGTAGAAGACATGGAACGCGTCTCTACGACCATGGACCCGTCGGCGGTGCGCGGCCGGGGGAGCTGAGCCGAACGGGCTACCTGACGGTCGCCGTGACCCGTTCACTCTCCACGCGCTGGGCCAGGCCCTCGTCGTTCAGCTGGTCCAGGTGGCGGCAGAGCACCACCGAACCGCCGGTCGCCAGCGGCGCGTACAGCCCGGCGGACAGTCCCTGCCAGGTGTCGTAATCGAGCCC
This sequence comes from Streptomyces sp. NPDC046716, assembly GCF_040645755.1. Lineage (NCBI taxonomy): Bacteria > Bacillati > Actinomycetota > Actinomycetes > Kitasatosporales > Streptomycetaceae > Streptomyces > Streptomyces sp. NPDC046716. Next base: position 27,883 of record NZ_JBEYYU010000021.1, on the reverse strand, counting down.
CGACAGCAGGCGCGCGCCGGGGGCGGTGGCCTCCGCGCGGGCCTTCGCCACGACCTCGGCGCCGGTGAACTCCTCCCCGCCGACGGCGAGTGCGATCTCCTCCGGGTCGACCGGGACGAAGGGGGCGAAGCGGTCGCCCTGTCCCGGCACCTCCACCGCGTAGTCGAGGAACCCCTCGGGCGGCTGCGGGAACCGCCCGCCGAGCGGCCGCAGGGCCAGCGCGATCCGCTCGCCGGAGCAGGCGCGCGCGGCGTCCAGGGTGTCGGGGCCGGTGACGACGAGGTCGGCGCTCGCCGGGTCCCCGCCGACGTCGGCGACGACGCCGACCGCCGAACAGGCGAGCAGCCACACCGCGGTCTGCCAGTGCGCGGGCAGCAGCACGGCGACCCGGTCCCCGGGCTCGGCGCCCAGGTCCCCCTGCAACAGATTGGCGGTCTTGGCCACCCAGTTGGCCAGCGTGGCCACGGACAGCTCGACCCGCTCCCCGGTGGCGTCGTCGTAGAAGGTGACGAGCGGCCGACCGGGATCGCCCCGCAGCGCCTCGTCCAGCACTCGCCCAGGCGTCAACACAACATCATTCACACCCCCACCCTAGGCCCCGCCCCCGCAGCCTCGGGCAATCCGCCGCCACCCGTCCGAGCCTTGGGCAATCTGCCGCCAAGGGCGGCAGGGTGGGCAAGGCGGCCCCCGGTGCGGGGTGAGCACCTGTCAGGCCCGAGCCCCGTCACGGCGCCACCCGGACACCCCGCCGAACCGGACACCCCGTCACCCCCCAACACCGCCACCCCACTTCCGGCACCCATATGACCCGCCCCGATAGCCGGAATCACCCACTTATGTCCACGATCGTGGGCATGCGTGGTTTTCTTGCTTCCTCGATCGGCGTCACCTGCGCGGCCGCCCTCACCCTCCCCCTCACCCTGCCCACAGCCGCGCACGCGGCAAAGCCCGCGGCGCAGGAATCAGTACCGGGCACCACCCAGTCCCTCCCCCTCACCCCCCTGGCGACGACCGGCGACAGCACCCGGTCCGCCGCCCCGCGGCAGCGACAGGAACAGGGCCTGCCCCGCCGCGACGTCCGCCCCTTCTCCCTCGTCGGCGTGGTCTGGGACAACCCGAACGCCCAGCTCCACGGCCAGGTCCAGGTCCGCACCCGCACCACGGGCACCTCCACCTGGTCCACCTGGCAGGACGTGGAGACCCACAACGACGACGCCCCCGACCCCGACACCGCGGAACACACGTCGAGCACCGTCCGCGGCGCGACGGCCCCGCTCTGGGTCGGCGACTCCGACGGCGTCGAGGTCCGGGTCAAGGCCGAAGAACCCCCGGCGGGAACCCGCGCCGCGGACCAGGCCGCCGAACCCCTCCCCAAGGGCCTGCGCCTGGAACTCGTGGACCCGGGGGAGGAGCCCCCGGCGGCCGGCGCCGAGGCCGACGGCCCCCGCGGCGCGACGCTCGGCGCGGAGACCGCCGCCGCCTCCGCCGTCAACGCCGACCTCGCCCCGCTCGGCGCGACCGTCATCCCCGCCCTGACGAAGAAGGAGACGGAGGACGACCTCATCTCGGCCCGCGGCGGCGACGCCGACGCGACCAAGGCCCGCCCCTACGTCGGCCCGCGCCCGCGGATCATCACGCGCAAGGGCTGGGGCGCCGACGAGAAGCTGCGCGAGCGCCAGTTCGGCTACACGAAGACGGTGAAGGCCGCCTTCGTCCACCACAGCGCCTCCGGCAACAACTACCGCTGCTCACAGGCCCCTTCCGTCATTCGCAGTATCTACCGCTACCACGTCAAGAGCAGCGGCTGGCGGGACATCGGCTACAACTTCCTCGTCGACAAGTGCGGAAACATCTACGAGGGCCGGGCCGGTGGCGTCACGAAACCGGTCATGGGCGCCCACACCCTCGGCTTCAACACCAACAGCACGGGCATCGCCGTTCTCGGCACCTTCGGCAGCTCCAACCCTCCGGCGGCCGCGGTGAACGCCATCGCACGCCTCACGGCCTGGAAACTCGGCCTCTACGGGGCGAACCCCCGTGGCACGACGACTCTGAAGTCGGGCGGTGGCAATCTGTACAAGAAGGGAAAGAATGTACGGCTGAAGGTGATCTCCGGTCACCGGGACGGGTTCGCAACCGAATGCCCGGGACGCCGTCTCTACAAGAAGCTCGGCACGGCCCGTAGCAGCTCGGCCCGTCTCCAGGGTCGCTGACGCCGGCTCCCGGGCTGCTCGAACGGTCTGCATACACTGGCCGGCCGAAAGACAGTTCGGCCGGCCCCAGCAGGAAGCAGAGACGACAGGTGACAGAAGCGATCCTCCTGGTCGGCGGCAAGGGCACCAGACTGCGCCCCCTCACCGTGAACACGCCGAAGCCGATGGTCCCGGCGGCGGGCGTCCCGTTCCTCACGCACCAGCTGGCGCGCGCGAAAGCGGCGGGCGTCGACCACATCGTCCTGGCCACCTCCTATCTGGCCGAGGTCTTCGAGCCGTACTTCGGCGACGGCTCCCGCCTCGGCCTCCACCTGGAGTACGTCACCGAGGTCGAGCCCCTCGGCACGGGTGGAGCGATCCGCAACGTGGCCTCGCACCTGCGCTCGGGACCGGACGACCCGGTCCTGATCTTCAACGGCGACATCCTGACGGGCCTGGACATCTCCGCCCTGGTCCACGAGCACGAGTCGACCGGCGCGGACGTCTCGCTGCACCTGTCCCGGGTCGAGGACCCGCGCGCGTACGGACTGGTCCCCACGGACGGGACGGGGCGGGTGACGGCCTTCCTGGAGAAGCCGCAGACCCCCGAGGAGATCGTGACGGACCAGATCAACGCGGGCGCGTACGTCTTCCGCCGCTCCGTCATCGACACGATCCCGACGGGCCGCCCGGTCTCGGTCGAACGCGAGACCTTCCCCGACCTCCTCTCCTCCGGCGCCCACCTCCAGGGCATGGTCGACTCCACGTACTGGCTGGACCTCGGCACCCCGCAGGCGTTCGTCCGGGGCTCGGCTGACCTGGTGCTGGGCCGCGCCCCGTCCCCGGCCGTCCCCGGCCGCTGCGGCGAGCGCCTGGTGCTGGAATCGGCCGTGGTGGCCCCCGACGCGAAGCTGACCGAGGGCACGGTCGTCGGCGCCGGCGCGCGCGTGGGCGAGGGCGCCCGGGTCTCCGGCTCCACCCTCCTGGACGGCGCGGTCGTCGAACCCGGCGCGGTGATCACGGACTCGCTCATCGGCAGAGGAGCCACCATCGGCGCCCGCACGGTCCTCACCGGCGCGGTCATCGGCGACGGCGCCCACGTGGGCGCCGACAACGAACTCCAGACAGGAGTCCGCGTCTGGTGCGACGCGACCCTGCCCGCGGGCTCGGTCCGCTTCTCATCCGACCAGTAGCCCCGTAAGGGGCGCGGGGAACTGCGCGAGAAGCCCCACGGACCGGCACCCGACAACGAACGCGGCGGGTCCCGGGGGCGCAGCCCCCGGTTTCGGGACGGGAAGGGGAGGCGGGGGCGACCCTCTCTCCCCGCCCGCCCCGACCCCCTACCCTCGAAGGGCACACCCACCCCACCCGAGGACCCCAGTGGCAGGCCGCCGATACACCCCCCGCCCCCAGGCACCGGCACCCACCCGCACCACAGTGCGCGGCGGCGACCTCCGAGTGCCCCACCCCACGGCGCCGACGGCGGCCCCGGCCACCCGCACCTACACGCCCCCGTCCCCGCTCCACCTGGGCCTCATCCTCGGCCCCCTGCGCCGAGGCCCCGCGGACCCCACCTTCCGCGCCACCCCCGACGGCACCCTGTGGCGAACGAGCCGCACCCCCGAAGGCCCCGCCACCCTCCGCCTGACCTCCACCCCGGACGGCACGGTCCGAGCCGCCTCCTGGGGCCCGGGCGCGACCTGGTTCCTCGACCGCATCCCGGCCCTGCTCGGCGAAGGCGACGACCCGGCCCCCTTCGCCCCCCGCCACCGCCTGCTCGCCGAATCGGCCCGCCGCCGCCCCGGCCTGCGCCTGACGAGCACCGGCCTGGTCCTGGAGTCCCTGATCCCGTCGATCCTGGAGCAGAAGGTCACGACGGACGAGGCCTACCGCGCGTACCGTCTCCTGCTCCACAAGTTCGGCGAACCGGCCCCGGGCCCGGCGGGCGGCCAGGAACTGCGCATGCGGATCCCCCCGGACCCGTACACCTGGACCCGGATCCCGTCCTGGGAGTGGCACAAGGCGGGCGTCGACAACAAGCGGGCGTCGACGATCATCCGCGCGGCCCAGGTGGCCCGCCGCCTGGAGGAGGCGGCGGCGATGGAGCCGGTACGGGCGAGGGCCCGCCTGGAACTGGTCCCCGGCATCGGCCCCTGGACCTCGGCCGAGACGATCCAGCGCACGAACGGCGCCCCGGACGAGGTCACGACGGGCGACCTGCACCTGCCCGGCATCGTCGGCTACGCCCTGGCGGGCAACCGCGACGCGACGGACGACGACATGCTGGAACTGCTGGCCCCGTACGAGGGCCAGCGCCACCGGGCGGCCCGCCTGATCCTCCTGTCGGGAGTCTCACCCCCGCGCAGACACCCGAAGATGCGCAAGGTGAACATCGCGGAGTGGTAGAAGGCGCCCCGTGAGGGGCGCGGGGAACTGCGCGAGAAGCCCCACGCACCCGCACCCGGCCTACTCCTACCGAACCTCGACGAAGTCCGAGACCACCCGGGCCGGCCGCTCGACCGGCGCCGCAGCCGGATGCCCCACGGCGACGGCTCCCATCGGATCCCACGACGAGGGCAGATCAAGCACCCCGCGCACGACATCCCGGCAGAACATGGTCGACGAGACCCAGGCGGAGCCGAGCCGCTCACCGGCGAGCGCCACCAGGAAGTTCTGCACCCCGGCCCCGGCGGCCACGACGAACATCTCCCGCTCGGCGGCATCCCGCCGCGCGTCCCCGTACGTGTGGGCCCCGTCCATCACGAGACACGGCACCACGAGATACGGCGCGTTGCGCAGCACGTCCCCGCGCCGCACCCGCTTGGCGATCGACTCCTCGCTCTTGCCGTCCCGCCGCAGATCGGCGATCCACGCGTCCCGCATCGCGTCGAGCAGCCGTGTCCGCGACTCCTCGGACTCCAGCAGCACGAACCGCCACGGCGTCGTGTGATGCGGCGCGGGCGCGGTCACGGCGGCCGCGACGGCCCGCCGCACGGCCCCCGGATCCACCGCCTCGTCGGTGAACGCCCGCACGGTGCGCCGCTGCGTCACGGCCTCCCGCACGGCCTCGGAGGTGCCGAGCCGGAACATGTCGTCCCGGGCGCCGCGCACCAGTTCGCGCGCGGACCCGCCCGGCTCGGCCACGACGGCCTCGCCGAGCCCGCGCACCACGGCGACCGGCAGCCCGCCGGCCTTGCCCTTCACGAGATCCCCGGCCCCGGCCAGCTCGTCGGCGGTGGCCACCACGGTCGCGCTCAGCGGATTGCCGTGCGCGTCCGTGCCGCCCCGCAGATCCTCCAGGACGCGGACTCCGGCGGCGCCGATGGCGATGTCGGTCAGCCCGTTGCGCCACGGCCGGCCGAAGGTGTCGGTGACGACGACGCCGACCTCGACGCCGAGCGCGTCCCGCAGCCCGGCCCGCACGGCCTCGGCCGACGCGTCCGGGTCCTCGGGCAGCAGCAGGACGGTCCCGGCCGGGGTGTTCGAGGCGTCGACGCCGGCCGCGGCCATCACCAGGCCCTGCCGGTTCTCCACGATCCGGAGCGTGCCGCGTCGCGCGACGACCCGTACGGTCTCGGCGTCGATGGCGGCCTCCCGGTCGTCGGCGCGGACGATCCGCCCCTCCGCCTTGGAGACGATCTTCGAGGTGACGAGCACGATGTCGCCGTCCACGAGTCCGGGCTCGGCGGCGGCGATCAGCTTCGCCAGGTCGTCGCCCTCGCGCACCTCGGGGATCCCGGGCACGGCCCATACGCGCAGTTCGCTCACGCGCCCCGCACCTCCTCGGCGAGGGCGAGGGCGACGCGCGCCATCTCGGCGGCGGCGGTGCCCACCTCCGGGTCGGTCATCATCAGCGGCACGGCACGGCAGCGGATCCCGGCCGCCTCGACGCGCTCCACGACTCCCTCGTCCACGGTGTCGACGAGCCAGCCGTCGAGCAGCCCCGACCCGTAGTGCTCGGCGACGGCGGCGGCGCTGGACTCGACGCCGACCGCGGAGAGCACCTTGTCGGCCATTCCGCGCACCGGGGCGTCGCCCACGATCGGGGACAGTCCGACGACCGGCACCCCGGCCTCGGCGATGGCCTCCCGGATCCCGGGCACGGCCAGGATGGTGCCCACGCTGACCACGGGGTTCGACGGCGGGAAGAGGATGACGTCGGCCTCGGCGATGGCCTCCAGGACGCCCGGCGCGGGCTTGGCCTGCTCGGCGCCGACCGGCACCACGGCCTCGGCGTCCACGGAGGCCCGCAGCCGCACCCAGTACTCCTGGAAGTGAACGGCCTTGCGCTCGCCGTCCACCTCCACGGCCACATGGGTCTCCACGCGGTCGTCGGACATGGGGATGAGCCGCACGCCCGGCTGCCACCGCTCGCACAGCGCCTCGGTGACGGCGCTCAGCGGGAAGCCCGCGGCCAGCATCTGCGTACGGACGATGTGGGTGGCGAAGTCCCGGTCGCCGAGCCCGAACCACTCCGGCCCGACCCCGTACGCCGCCAGCTCCTCCTTGACCTTGAAGGTCTCGTCGGTACGGCCCCAGCCCTGTTCCTCGTTGATCCCGCCGCCCAGGGTGTACATCACCGTGTCGAGATCCGGACAGACCTTCAGGCCGAAGAGATGGATGTCGTCCCCGGTGTTGCCGATGACCGTGATGTCCGCGTCCGGAGCCGCCAGCTTGAGACCGCGAAGGAACCGGGCACCACCGATGCCGCCTGCAAGAACCACAATGCGCATGCGCCCAGCATCGCAGGCAGCACCGACACCACGGCAGCCGGTCTCAGACAGTGGCCTCGGCGGCGACCGAGCACGCGGCGGTGTGCATCGGCATGTCGGTCAGCCCGGGGAAGTAGACGTGCAGGCTGACGGCGGGTTCGAGGGAGTCGTTCACGACCTCGTGCACGTACCCCGGCGCGAACACCCGCTGCGCGCCCGCCGCGAGCGTCCGCGCGCCCCGCTGTGAACGCTCCGTCAGTTCCCCCTGGAGCAGCGTCAGGACGCCGGACGAGGAGCCGTGGTCGTGCAGCCCGCTGCCCTGCCCGGGCACCCAGGACAGCAGCCACACCTCGTAGCCGGGGCCGGTGCGCAGCCGGTGGTACCAGCGGGTCGTCGCGTCGAACTCGACCAGGTGCTCCCACTGGGAGCGGTCGGCGGCGAGCGAGCGGGCGAGACCGGCGAATTCGGCCACGGTCGCGGGGTGTTCCCGTGCGGGCTGGAGCAGGTGCGGGACTTCGAGGATGTCGCCGGCGATCTGGAGGTCGCTGTCGCTGTTCATCGAGTGTGGGGTTCCTCAGTCGTGCAGGTCGGTCAGACGGTCGGTGCAGACGGGCCATGCAGCATGCGGGGAGTGGCTCATGCAGAGGTCGTGCAGGGATCGCGCGGAGGAGGAAGTGCGGTCGGAGCCGGCAGGCTCAACGACTCAACAGCTGGAACAGCAACAGCTGTGGTGCGCGCGGGCAGCACAGACGGACCCGGCGGTGCCGGTCGTCGTGATGAGTGCCAAGTTCGCGAGCATGCCCACCAGAACATCGGTTCATGCCTCCCCTGTCAACCCAATGTCCGGAATGCGAGATATCTTTAGCCCTTTCCGGTTGTTCTGTTTGGCGAAAGGTTTGTGCAGGGCGATGTGCGGACACGTGGCGCAGTGAACCGGCGCGCAAACGTCGTTGTGATCCTGTGATCCGAATGTGATCAGGTTCGCTTCACGGGCGCCGCCGGAACGAGATCAAACTCCGCGGCGTCCTTGTCTGTACGAGGCGTTCAGGGGCGTGAGCGGCCGGGATCGGCTGGATGGGCCGCTGGCAAGTGTCACGGTTTTTGCCGATTTGAACACTTTCCGCATAGCCTTGGTTCCGCAGAGTGAATAAGGGGCCCAATAGCAGATCCCGGCTTGACTGCCCCGGATCGGCACACTTGTAATTTCACTCGTGTCGTTCAGCCGAAATCGGTAACGGCAACATCACGGGGACGCACGGACAGACGAGGGGCGCACTATGACCGAGTCGTTTTCGGATCTGCTGGTCGAGGACGCGGAAGAGGAACTCGGCTGGCAGGAGCGCGCGCTGTGCGCCCAGACCGACCCCGAGTCCTTCTTCCCCGAGAAGGGCGGTTCCACGAGGGAGGCCAAGAAGGTCTGCCTGGCGTGCGAGGTCCGCTCCGAGTGCCTCGAGTACGCACTCGCCAACGACGAGCGGTTCGGCATCTGGGGCGGCCTGTCCGAGCGCGAGCGCAGGCGGTTGAAGAAGGCTGCTGTCTAGTCCCCATATTTGCGGTACGTACGGCCCGGCGCAGGTGGGTTATCCACAGGCGGCGGGCCGCTGTTGTCGGCAGCCGTTAGTGTGAGGTCCCGTCCGAGACACCCCAGCGCCCCCGTGCGCCACGGATGTCCACCGCAGTCCAACGAACCGGGGCCCGTACCTCGATGTCCGTGCACAGCCACTCGGCAGACCAATTCGGCACTGCCGCCGCCGCGTTCAACCCGGGGCACGCCGCAGGGCTCGACCCGAGCAGCGCCCCCGAGTTCCCCAGGCATGTCGTCACCGCCGTCCTCGTCTCGCACGACGGCGCGCGCTGGCTGCCCGACGTCCTGTCAGGAGTGCTCGACCAGGAGCGCCCGGTGCAGAACGCGGTGGCGGCCGACACCGGCAGCGCCGATGACTCCGCGGCCCTCGTCGCCCGCGCGATCGGCGACGAGCGCGTCCTGCACCTCGCCCGCCGCACCGGCTTCGGCCAGGCCGTCGAGGAGGCGGTGCGCAGCGCCGGGGTCCTCACGCCCGAAGAGCTGCCGTACCTGAAGCGGCCCAGCGGCTGGGACCCCGTCAGCCGCTCCTGGCGCGACGACACGTACGACCTCCCCGACTTCCCGCACGGCGAGCCCGAGCAGTGGCTGTGGCTGCTGCACGACGACTGCGCGCCCGAATCCGACGCGCTCGCCCAGCTGCTGGCCGTCGTCGAGGCGGAGCGCGAGGCCGGCTCCGACGTCGCGATCGTCGGCCCCAAGCTGCGCGGCTGGTACGACCGCAGGCAGCTGCTCGAGGTCGGCGTCTCCATCGCCCACTCCGGGCGCCGCTGGACCGGCCTCGACCGCCGCGAGCAGGACCAGGGACAGCACGACCACGTGCGGCCCGTCCTGTCCGTGTCCACCGCCGGCATGCTGATCCGCCGCGATGTCTTCGAGCAGCTCGGCGGGTTCGACCGCCGGCTGCCGCTGATGCGCGACGACCTCGACCTGTGCTGGCGCGCCCAGGCGGCCGGCCACCGCGTCGTCGTCGCGCCGGACGCCGTCGTGCGGCACGCCGAGGCGTCCTCGCGCGAGCGCCGCACCGTCGACTGCGTGGGCCGCACCGCGTCCTCCCCGCACAAGGTAGACAAGGCGGGCGCCGTCTACACCCTGTTGGTGAACGCGCGCACGGCGGCGCTCCCCTGGATCCTCGTCCGCCTCCTCGTCGGCACCGTGCTGCGCACCGTCGCCTACCTCGTCGGCAAGGTGCCCGGACAGGCCTTCGACGAGATCACGGGTCTGCTCGCGACACTGCTGCGGCCGGGCCGGATCATGGCCGGGCGACGGCAGCGCGGCAAGGGGGTCGTCGACCCCAAGGACCTCAAGCCGCTGTTCCCGCCGCCGGGCGCGACCCTGCGGCTCACCGTCGAGCAGGTCGCCGGCAATCTGTTCGGCGCCGCGGACCCGGAGACCACGACCGCCGGACGGCACGGCGGCGGCGGCCTCGAATCGGGGCCGGGCGACGACGAGTTCTTCGAGGTCGAGCAGTTCGCCCGCCTCAAGCGCATCGCCCGCAACCCCGGACCGCTGCTCTTCGTCGTCCTCCTCTTCGTCTCCCTGATCGCCTGCCGCGGGCTGCTGGGCGGCGGGGCGCTCGCGGGCGGCGCGCTGCTGCCCGCCCCCGGTGACGCCTCCGACCTGTGGGCGCGCTACCTCGACGCCTGGCACGCCACCAGCACGGGCGGCACCCAGGCCGCGCCGCCCTACCTGGCCTTCGTCGCCGCGCTCTCCACCGTCCTGTTCGGCTCCACCGGACTCGCGATCACCGTGCTGCTCATCGGCTCGGTGCCGCTCGCCGGATTCACCGCGTACTTCGCGTCCCGGCCGCTGGTCGAGTCGCGGCTGCTGCGCGCGTGGGCGGCCGTCGCGTACGCGTTCCTGCCCGCCGCCACCGGCGCGCTCGCGGGCGGCCGGGTCGGCACCTCGGTGCTCGCGATCCTGCTCCCGCTGATCGCCCGCGCGGGTGCCTCGGCCTCCGGACTCATGAACGACCGGGGTGCGCGAGGCAGTTGGCGCGCCACGTGGGCCTACGCCCTGCTGCTGACGGTCACGACGGCCTTCACGCCGATCGTCTGGCCGATGGCCCTCGTCCTCGGCGTCGCGCTCCTCGTGGTGCGCCGCGACGACATCACCGCCTACGGACTGCGCTTCCTGGCCGCGCTCGGCACACCGCTCCTGGTGCTCGCCCCGTGGTCGCTGTCGCTGCTGCCGTTCGGCTTCTTCACGGAGGCCGGACTCCCGTTCGGCAAGGGCTCGGCCGGCGCGGTCGGTCTGCTCGGCGCCTCGCCGGGTGGCCCCGGCACCATGGGCAGCCTGCTGCTCGTCGGCATCGTCCTGGCCGCGCTCGCCGCGCTGCTGCGCCAGGAGCGCCGCCTGCCGGTCCTCGCCGCGTGGACCGTCGCCGTCGTGGCCCTGGTCTTCGCGGTGCTCTCCAACAGCTCGACGTGGGCTGGCCCCGCCACCCTCGTCTACGGCATCGCCCTCCTCGCCGCCGCCGCACTCGGCGCCGACGGCGCACGCACGCGCGTGGCCGAGCAGAGCTTCGGCTGGCGCCAGCCGGTGGCGGCGCTGATCGCGTTCGCCGCCGCCGCGGGCCCGCTGCTGCTCGCCGCGGGCTGGATGATCCGCGGCGCCGACGGACCGCTGGAGCGGCGCGACCCGATCCAGGTCCCCGCGTTCGTCGCCGAGGAGGCCGGCACCCGCGACCAGGCCCGCACCCTGGTCCTCGACGGCGACACGGGCGACGTGTCGTACGCCCTGGTGCGCGGCGCGGGCGCCCGCCTCGGCGACGGTGAACTGACCGACGCGGCGGGCGAGAACGGCCGCCTCGACAAGGTCGTCGCCAACCTCGTGGCGGGCTCCGGCGCCGACCAGGCCGACCAGCTCGGCGGCTTCGCCGTGCGCTACGTCCTGGTACGCGACGGGGCGCCGCGCGAGATGGGCCGCGTCCTGGACTCCACCCCCGGCCTGACCCGGCTCAGCCAGCAGGACGGCACCGCGCTGTGGCGCGTCGACCGCCAGGTGGCGCGCGCGGTCGTCCTGCCCACGGCGGGCTCCGGCTCGACCTCGGACGACGCCCTGCCGGTCGCCGCGGGCCCCGTCGACATCCACACGACCATCGGCGCGGGCAAGGACGGCCGCGTGCTGCGCCTCGCCGACCAGGCCGCCGAGGGCTGGACCGCCACCCTCGACGGCGCACCGCTGACGAGGACGACGGTCGACGGCTGGGCGCAGGGCTTCGAACTGCCCGCGTCCGCCGGCCGCCTCGACGTCACCTACGACGCGCCGTTCACCCACACCGCCTGGCTGTGGGCGCAGGGCGCGCTCGCGATCGTCCTCGTGGTGCTCGCGCTGCCGGGCCGCCGCAAGGACATCGACGACGACCTCCCCGAGGAGCCCGTCGTGCCCGCCCAGGCCGTCGAGGGCGAGGGCCGCAGAGCTCGCAGGCTGCGCGCCCAGGCGGAGGCCGAGGCCGAGCAGACCGATCCGGCCGCGCAGGACGCCGCCGAGGAGGAGGCACCGGTCGCGGACGTCCCGCAGCAGCAGCCGTACGGCGAGTGGGAGCAGCCCAGTTACGCGGGCGCCGAGTACGGCGCGTACACCGCGGGGGAGCAGCAGTACCAGCAGCAGGGCGGATACGGGTACGACCAGCAGGCCGACCCCTATCAGGCGGGCCAGTACGACCCGTACGCCTACGGCGGCGGCTACGACCAGCAGGTCACCTACGACCAGCAGGCCGGGTACGACCAGCAGGGCGGGTACGAGCAGCAGCCCGCGTACGACCAGCAGGCGCCGTACGACCCGACGTACGAGCAGCGGCAGCCGCGGCACGGCACCGGCGCCGACGGTGAGCACCCCGACGGGAGCCAGCAGTGAACCGCACGACCCTGTCCCTGATCGCCGCCGTGACCGCCCTGGCCGCCGTCACGGGCTTCGCCTCCGTCCGGTCCGGGGGCGAGGACGAGGCCCCCGTCACCGCGGCCGCCCGGCTGCCCGTCGAGCGCTCCAGCCTGCTCTGCCCGCAGCCCAGCCAGTCCGACCTCGCGGAGACGGAGTACACCTCGTACACCCCGAAGTCCGCGGACACCGAGGACAAGGGCACGGCGCAGCTGATGCCCGCCGGGGCCGGCGCGACCGACAGCGGCGACGACACGGGCAAGAGCAAGAAGGCCAAGGCGGTCGTCACCCCGAAGGAGCCCGGCAAGCCCGCCACGGGCGATGCCTCGGGAGGCGACGCGCCGGCCCTGGTCGGCACCGCCGACGGCTCCCTCGCGCCCGGCTGGACCGTCCAGCAGACCACCACGGTGGACGTCGGCACGGGCCGTGGACTGCTCGGAGTGGACTGCTCGCAGCCCGACACCGACTTCTACTTCCCCGGCGCCTCCACCGCCAAGGACCGCAGCGACTACATCCACCTGACGAACCCGGACGACGAGCCCGCGGTCGTCGACGTCCAGATGTACGGCCCGGACGGCGCCATCAAGTCCGAGGTCGGCGAGGGCATCCAGATCGCGGCGCGCTCCAGCGTCCCGGTGCTGCTGTCGACGCTGACCGACACGCCGTACACGAACCTGACGCTGCACGTCACCGCGCGCAGCGGCCGGGTCGCGGCCGCCGTCTCCGCCGCCGACTCGAAGCTGGGCGGCGACTGGCTGCCCGCCTCCACCGACCCGGCGGCCTCCCTGGTGCTGCCCGGCATCCCCGAGGACGCCACGGACGTCCGCCTGGTGGCCTTCGCGCCGGGCCAGGACGACGCCGACCTGAAGCTCCAGATCGCCACGTCCAGTGGCAAGATCACGCCGGCCGGGCACGACACGCTGCACGTGAAGTCCGGCATGACGACCGCCGTCGACCTCGGTGACGTCACGCGCGGCGACCCGGGCTCGCTGATCCTGACCCCGAGCGAGGACTCCGTGCCGGTGGTGGCCGCGCTGCGCGTCACGCGCGGCAAGGGCGCCGACCGGGAGACCGCGTTCATCCCGGCCACCGGTGACATCGGCACGCGCGCGACGGTCGCCGACAACCGCTCCAAGGGCTCCACGCTCGCCCTGACCGCGCCCGGCGCCACCGGCAAGGTGAAGGTCACCGCGTCGGCGGGCTCCGAGGGCGGCACCCCGGTCACGAAGGAGTACACGGTCAAGGGCGGTACGACCCTGGCGGTCACCCCGCCGGTGCCGAGCGGTCTGAAGGGCGCGTACGCGCTGACCGTCGAGCCCGTGTCGGGCGGCAAGGTCTACGGCTCGCGGATGCTGGAGGAGAAGCAGGACGGCGTCCCCGCGTTCACGATCCAGACGCTGCCGGACGACCGCGGGACGGTGTCGGTGCCCCGGTCGGACGAGGACCTGTCGGTGCTTCAGAAGTAGGTGCTTCAGAAGTGGCGCGGCGGCCCGCCGGTCAGTCCTCCTCGTCCCCGTAGCGGGGATCGACGGTCTCCGGGGTCAGCCCCAGGACCTCGGCGACCTGCTCGACGACCACGTCGTGCACCAGGGCCGCGCGCTCGTCGCGGCCCTTGGTGCGGATCTCGATGGGGCGCCGGTAGATCACCACGCGCGCGGGGCGGTCGTCCCGCGCCGCGATCGTGCCGCCCAGCGGCACCGAGTCGCCGCCGAACGCCTCGTCCTCGGCCGTCAGGCGCGGCACCTCCAGGACGAGGAAGTCGACCTCGGCCAGTTGCGGCCAGCGCCGCTCCAGACGCTCCACGGAGTCCTGCACGAGGTCGGCGAAGGTGTCCGCGCGGCTCGCGGACAGCGGCACCTGCGGGGGCGCCACGGGCCCGCGCATGCCCCGGCCGTGCCGGTCGCGGCGGCGCGGCGGACGCGGCTCGCCGGGGGAGCGCGGTACCTGACTGTCTGACCTTTCCATCACCGACGCAGCGTAGTCCTTGGGGACGTCGGAGCGGTGCACGAAGCGGGGCAGTACCGGGCGGGCCACCGCATGTCGCTTCCCGACCGATCAAGCCATTCTTGGGCCGGATTCCGCATCCCTCCCGGACCGTTGAACTCGCGAAAGTTGACGGCAATTGTCCCGAGTGGTGACCGCTTTCAAGTGCGCGTAAGGGCGTACGACCCCGGGTCGCCGCAGGTCACGGAGGCGCCCGCGCGAGCCGGTGTGCGCCGTCTCACACCACGACACGGTGGGGTGACCTCGGGGAGAGTCGTCGCGGCCCGCTCAAGAGTGCGGTACCGTCCAACGCTGTGAGCCCTGTACGTCGCTGTTCGCGCACCGCTTGCGGCCGTCCCGCCGTCGCGACGCTGACGTACGTCTACGCCGACTCGACCGCGGTCCTCGGCCCGCTCGCCACCTACGCCGAACCCCACTGCTACGACCTGTGCGCCGAGCACTCGGAGCGCCTCACCGCGCCGCGCGGCTGGGAGGTCGTCCGGCTCACCGACAGCAGCGCCCCCAGCCGCCCCAGCGGCGACGACCTGGAAGCGCTGGCCAACGCCGTGCGCGAGGCGGCCCGCCCCCAGGAGCGCGCCGCCGAGGCCGGCGGCGGAGGCCCGCGCACCGCGGACCCCATGGAGGTCGCCCGCCGCGGTCACCTCAGGGTCCTGCGCTCGCCCGACAACTGACCGCATACGGGGGCACAGCGCGCCCGCGGCCGTCGCCTTCACCGGATCTTCGCCACCATCTCTGTCCCGCACGTTGACGCGAGTTTGTTGTGGACAGAACATTTTCGCCACCCTGTCGATGGGAATCCGGACATCCGGTATTCCGGGAGGCGCCCGTGTTCGTCCAGCAACTGGAGCCCGTCAGCGGCTCCCTCGGCCTGTCCGCCCTCGTCGCGACCCTGCCCCTCGTCACCGTCCTCGTCCTGCTCGGCGCCGTGCGCATGAAGGCCCACCGCGCGGGCCTCATCGGCCTCGGCGTCGCCGTCCTGGTCGCCTGGCTCGCGTACGGCATGCCGCTCGGCCAGACCCTCTCCAGCGGCGCGCAGGGCGTGCTGTTCGGGCTCTTCCCCATCATGTGGATCGTCGTCAACGCCCTGTGGGTGTACCGGATGACGGTCCGCACCCGGCACTTCGACATCCTGCGCCGCTCCTTCGGCCGGCTCTCCGACGACCCGCGCATCCAGGCCCTCGTCATCGCGTTCTGCTTCGGCGCGCTCCTCGAGGCCCTCGCCGGATTCGGCGCGCCCGTCGCGATCTGCTCCGTGATGCTCGTCGCGCTCGGCTTCGACCCGGTGAAGGCCGCGGTCGTCTCCCTGGTGGCCAACACCGCGCCGGTCGCCTTCGGCGCCATGGGCACCCCGGTCGTGACGCTCGCGTCCGTCACCGGCCTGCCGCTGGACTCCGTCGCCTCCGTGGTGGGCCGTCAGACCCCGCTGCTCGCCCTCGTCGTGCCGCTGGTCCTCGTCGGCCTGGTCGACGGGGTACGCGGACTGCGCGAGACCTGGGTGCCCGCGCTGGCCTGCGGAGTCGCCTTCGCCGTCGCCCAGTTCGCGGCCTCCAACTACGTCTCCGCCCAACTCGCCGACATCGGAGCCGCCTTGATCGGCGCGGCCGCCCTCGTCGCCGTGCCGCAGGCCCGCAGGCCCGCCGCCGAGCCGGTGCGCGCCGCGGTCCTCACCGGCGTACGCAGCGAAGACCTCGACGAGGAGGACCCGCGGCCCGAAGTGCTGCGCGCCTACGCCCCGTACGCGCTGATCGTCGTGATCTTCTCCCTCGCCCAGATCCCGGCCGTCAAGGACTGGCTCGCCAAGGCGAACCGCGTCTTCGACTGGCCCTTCCTGAACGTCGCCAATCCGGACGGCGACCCCGTGAGCGGCAACGTCTTCACGCTGCCGCTGGTCTCCACCGGAGGCACCCTCGTCCTGATCGCGGGCGTGTGCACGGCGGTGGTTCTCGGCGTGCACGCGCGCGTGGCGGTGCGTGAGTGGCTGGGGACCGTGCACGAACTGCGGTTCGCGATCCTCACCGTGACGAGCGTGCTCGCTCTCGCCTACGTCATGAACCTCTCCGGGCAGGCCGCCACCATCGGGCACTTCGTGGCCGCGGCGGGCGCGGGCCTCGCCTTCCTGTCGCCCGTGCTGGGCTGGTTCGGCGTCGCGGTCTCCGGCTCCGACACCTCGGCCAACGCCCTCTTCGGCGCACTCCAGGTGACGGCGGCCCAGCAGTCGGGCCTGTCGCCGGAACTCCTCGCCGCGGCGAACAGCTCGGGTGGCGTCCTCGGCAAGATGATCTCCCCGCAGAACCTCACCATCGCGTGCGCGGCCGTCGGCCTCGCGGGCCGCGAAGGCGATCTGCTGCGCAAGGTGCTGCCGTGGAGCCTGGGACTGCTGCTCGTGATGTGTCTCATCGTGTACGCGCAGAGCACGGCGGTGCTGTCCTGGATGCTGCCATGACGCTCGTGTGACCAGCACCGATGGCGGACGGCGGGTTCTTTGCGCCGCATCAGGGGTTCACACTCTGTCGTCGGTGCGGACCGGTAGTTTGTGGGGTCCGTGAAGTACTTCAGGAGGGCTGGGCCGGTCCATGGCTGCTGATC
This sequence comes from Streptomyces sp. NPDC046716, assembly GCF_040645755.1. NCBI lineage: Bacteria > Bacillati > Actinomycetota > Actinomycetes > Kitasatosporales > Streptomycetaceae > Streptomyces > Streptomyces sp. NPDC046716. The sequence goes on along the minus strand of NZ_JBEYYU010000021.1, from coordinate 10,928 downwards.
TGTCGCAGATCGTCAAGGCGTACGACGTGCGCGGGGTGGTTCCGGACCAGTGGGACGAGAAGCTGGCGGAGCTGTTCGGTGCCGCGTTCGTCCGGGTCACGGACGCGACGGCGATCGTGACCGGGCACGACATGCGGCCCTCGTCGCCGGGGCTGTCGCGGGCGTTCGCGCGGGGCGCGGCGGCGCAGGGCGCGGACGTCACGGAGATCGGCCTGTGCTCGACCGACCAGCTGTACTACGCGTCGGGGGCGCTGGATCTGCCGGGTGCGATGTTCACGGCGTCGCACAATCCGGCCCGGTACAACGGGATCAAGCTGTGCCGGGCGGGTGCGGCGCCGGTCGGCCGGGACACCGGTCTTGCCGAGATCCGGGCGCTGGCGGAGGAGTGGAGCGACACGGGTGCCCCCGAGCCGGCCGCCACCACGGGCACGATCACGCAGCGGGACACGCTCGACGACTACGCGGCGCACCTGCGCGGCCTGGTCGATCTGACCGGCATCCGCCCGCTGAAGGTCGTGGTCGACGCGGGCAACGGGATGGGCGGGCACACCGTCCCGACCGTCCTTTCCGGCCTTCCGCTGGAGGTCGTGCCGATGTATTTCGAGCTGGACGGCACGTTCCCCAACCATGAGGCGAACCCGCTGGACCCGGCCAATCTCGTGGACCTCCAGGCCCGGGTGCGGGCCGAGGGCGCCGACCTGGGGCTGGCCTTCGACGGGGACGCGGACCGCTGCTTCGTCGTCGACGAGCACGGCGACCCGGTCTCCCCGTCGGCGATCACCGCCCTGGTCGCCTCCCGCGAGCTGGCGCGCAACGGCGGCTCGGGCACGATCATCCACAACCTGATCACGTCCTGGTCGGTGCCCGAGGTGGTGAAGGAACAGGGCGGCACGCCCGTGCGCACGCGCGTGGGCCACTCGTTCATCAAGCAGGAGATGGCCACCACCGGGGCGATCTTCGGCGGCGAGCACTCCGCGCACTACTACTTCAAGGACTTCTGGAACGCGGACACCGGCATGCTCGCCGCGCTCCATGTCCTGGCCGCCCTCGGCGGGCAGGACGGGCCCCTCTCCGCCCTCGTCGCCTCCTACGACCGCTACACCGGCTCCGGCGAGATCAACTCCACGGTCGCCGACCAGGCCGACCGCCTCGCCGCCATCAAGGCCGCGTACGGCGACCAGGACGGCATCACCCTGGACGAGCTCGACGGCCTCACCGTCACGGCCAAGGACTGGTGGTTCAACGTCCGCCCGTCCAACACCGAACCGCTGCTCCGCCTGAACGCGGAGGCCCGGGACCGGGCGACCATGGAGAAGGTCCGCGACGAGGTACTCGCCGTCATCAGGACCTGACATCGCCCGCGGCTCTCATCGGGAGGCGGCGCGCAGCGCATGCCTCAGGGGCGCGGGGAACTGCGCGAGAAGCGGCCACCGGCCGTCAGCCGACATACGCCCTCAGGGGCGCGGGGAACTGCGCGAGAAGCGGCCACCGGCCGTCAGCCGACGTACGCCTCAGGGGCGCGGGGAACTGCGCGAGAAGCGGCCACCGGCCGTCAGTCGACGTACGACCCAGGGGCGCGGGGAACTGCGCGACCAGCCACACTCAACCCGCACTCCGCGACGAGAGCCCACCCCGCAGACACGAACGCCCCACCCCACCACCCCGGCGGTACCCTGACCAGGCCGCACACAACGCACCCGCACCCCCGAAGGGACCCCTCATGCCGCTCGAAGCCGGCCTCCTGGAGATCCTGGCCTGCCCGGCCTGCCACGCCCCCCTCAAGGAGGACGACGCCGAGCTGATCTGCACCTCCAAGGACTGCGGCCTGGCCTACCCGGTCCGCGACGGCATCCCCGTCCTCCTCGTCGACGAGGCCCGCCGCCCCGCGTAACCCGCAAAAGACGCCGCCCGCTGGAGGCCCGCGCCATGTTCGACGAAACGCTCCTGGACGACCCGGACGCGCTGGCCCGGGCCGACCGCCGCGGCCTGCTGCGCGGCGCCGCAGAGGCGGGCGCCCGCGTCCGCACGGCCGCCCGCTACGCCACCGAGGCCGGCATCGCCGAGCTGAAGCCGGACGGCCGCCCGCGCGCCGTGATGATCGCGGGCCCCGGCACCGCGGCCCTCGGCGTCGCCGAGTTCACCGGCCGCCTGGCGGGCTCCGCCTGCCCGGTCGTCCGGCTGCGCTCCACCGGCGTCGCCGCCGCCTCCGGCGCCCTGCGCTGGGAACTGCCCGGCTGGGCCGGCTCCGTCGACCTGCTGCTGATCGCCACCCCGGACGGCAGCGAGCCGAGCCTCGCGCTCCTGGTCGAACAGGCCTACCGCCGCGGCGTCACGGTCGTCGCGGTCTGCCCCTCCGGCGCCCCGCTCACCGAGACCGTGGCCGGCGCCCACGGCCTGTTCGTCCCGATGGCGACGGCCCCGTACGACGAGCAGGAGAGCCCCGTCGCGGCCTCCGCCCCCGGCACCCTGTGGGCCCTGCTCACGCCTCTCCTCGCGCTGCTCGACCGCACCGGCCTGCTCAGCGCGCCCCCGGAGGACCTGGAGAAGGTCGCCGACCGCCTCGACCGCACCGCCGAACGCTGCGGCCCGGCCATCGCCACGTACGGCAACCCGGCCAAGACGCTCGCCTCCGAGCTCGCCGACTCGCTGCCGCTGATCTGGACCGAGGGCGCGGCCGCCGGCCCGGCAGGCCGCCGGTTCGCCGCCGCGCTCGCCGAACTGGCCGGCCGCCCGGCGCTCGCCGCCGACCTGCCCGAGGCACTGCCCGCCCACGGCGCGCTCCTGGCGAGCGACATCGCCGCGGGAGCCGACCCCGACGACTTCTTCCGCGACCGCGTCGACGAGGCCCAGGCCCTGCGCGCCCGCGTCGTCCTGCTCCGCGACCGGCCCACCGGCGGGATCAGCGCCGCCCCCGCCGCCCGCGAACTCGCGCTCTCGCACGGCACCGCCATCAGCGAGCTGGAGCCGGAGGAGGGCAGCGACCTGGAGACCCTCGCGGAGCTGATCGCCGTCACGGATTTCGCCGCCGTTTACCTGGGCCTCGCCTCCGGTACGTGACCCGGAGCCGACCCTGTCCCCGGCCCGGCCGCACGCGCCCGGCCCACCCGACCAGGACCGCGTACGGAGAAGAAACACCTCATGGACCGCCTCACCAACACCGTCCGCCCCTACGCCTGGGGCTCCACCACCGCCATTCCGCGGCTCATCGGCGCCGAACCGACCGGCGAACCCCAGGCCGAGATGTGGCTGGGCGCCCACCCCGGCGCCCCCTCCCGCACCGGGCGCGGCCCGCTGAACGAGGTCATCGACGCGCACCCCGAGCAGGAGCTCGGCGACCGGGCGACCGCCAAGTTCGGCCCCCGCCTGCCCTTCCTCCTCAAGCTGCTCGCCGCGGGCGCCCCCCTCTCCCTCCAGGTCCACCCCGACCTCGCGCAGGCGAAGGAGGGGTACGAGGACGAGGAGAAGCGGGGCGTCCCGATCGACGCCCCCCACCGCAACTACAAGGACGCCAACCACAAGCCCGAACTCATCTGCGCGCTCACCGAGTTCGACGGCCTGTGCGGCTTCCGCGCCCCCGAGGAGGCGGCCCGGCTCCTCGAAGGGCTCGGCGTCGACACCCTCAAGCCGTACGTCGACATGCTGCGCGCCCAGCCCGAGGAGGCCGCGCTGCGCGAGGTCCTCACCGCCGTGCTGTCCGCGGACCGCGCCGAGATGACGGCCACCGTCACCGAGGCGACCGCCGCCGCCCAGCGCATCGGCGGCGCCTACGAGCCGTACGCGGGCATCGCCCACCACTACCCGGGCGACCCCGGGGTGATCGCGGCGATGCTCCTCAACCACGTACGACTGCAGCCGGGGGAGGCGCTGTTCCTGGGCGCCGGCGTCCCGCACGCGTACCTGAACGGCCTCGGCGTCGAGATCATGGCCAACTCCGACAACGTCCTGCGCTGCGGCCTCACCCCCAAGCACGTCGACGTCCCCGAACTGCTGCGCATCGTCCGCTTCGAGGCGACCGACCCGGGCGTCCTGCGCCCCGAGGCGACGCCCGACGGCGAAGAGCTCTACGACACCCCCATCGACGAGTTCCGCCTCTCCCGCTACGTGCTGCCCGAAGGCGGCGCGACCCACGACCTCACCGCGCCGACCCCGCAGATCCTGCTCTGCACCGCGGGCACGGTCCGGGCGGGCGACCTCGACCTCGCCCCCGGCGGATCCGCCTTCGTCCCCGCAGGCGAAAAGGCCGAAGTGTCCGGAGTGGGAACGATTTTCCGCGCGACGGTCGTGGCCTGAGAGACCCCTGTGCCGTCCCGTGCTGCAACAATGACCCACCGCTGCACGGGACGTAGGCATACGCAGAACCTCGAAGGGACACCGGGAACGACATGAGTGCTTCAGGCGGAGCAAAGGCGATCGTGGCGGCCCTCGCCGCCAACCTGGCCATCGCGGTATCGAAGTTCGTGGCGTTCCTCTTCAGTGGCTCCTCGTCGATGCTCGCCGAGTCGGTCCACTCGCTCGCCGACTCCGGCAATCAGGCCCTGCTCCTGATCGGCGGCAAGAAGGCCCAGCGCGAGGCGACCCCGCAACACCCCTTCGGCTACGGCCGCGAGCGCTACATCTACGCCTTCCTGGTCTCGATCGTGCTCTTCTCGGTGGGCGGCATGTTCGCCGTCTACGAGGGCTACGAGAAGATCAAGCACCCGCACGAGCTGGAGCACTGGTACTGGCCGGTCGGCGTCCTCGTCTTCGCGATCATCGCCGAGGGCTTCTCCTTCCGGACGGCCATCAAGGAGTCCAACCAGCTGCGCGGCAAGCTGACCTGGAGCCAGTTCATCAAGCGCGCCAAGGCCCCCGAGCTGCCGGTCGTCCTGCTGGAGGACTTCGGCGCCCTGATCGGTCTCGTGCTCGCCCTGCTCGGCGTCGGCATCACCCTCGGCACCGGCGACGGCGTCTGGGACGGCATCGGCACCCTCTGCATCGGTCTGCTCCTGATCGCCATCGCCATCGTCCTCGCGCTGGAGACCAAGTCCCTGCTCCTCGGCGAGGCCGCGGGCGCGGAGGAGGTCGCGAAGATCGAGCAGGCGGTCGTCGACGGCGACACCGTCACCGGCCTGATCCACATGCGCACGCTCCACCTCGGCCCCGAGGAGCTCCTCGTCGCCGCGAAGATCGCCGTCCAGCACGACGACACGGCCGCCGAGGTGGCCCGCGCCATAAACGAAGCCGAGGCCCGCATCCGCGCCGCCGTGCCGATCGCCCGGGTCATCTACCTCGAGCCCGACATCTACAGCGAGTCCGAGGCCGCCAAGGGCGCCGACCCGGAGGCCGCCCCCGGCGGCCCGAATCCGCACCCGACGCCGGAGCACTGACCACCCTCGTACGCGCTCGGCCCGGCCCCCGATACCGAGACGGGGTAGGGCCGACTGGGCCGATCGGTGTAGCTTTGTCACGAGCCAGACGTCGCTGCTGATGGCGGTCGGGCGGCCCGCACGACGGGCCGGCCGAGGGAGAGAGGGCCTCCGACGGACTGCGCTGCGAGTATCGACGGGACACGTGTGTCCGCCGACGCCCGCAGACCAGCCACGCATGCCTCCACCCGGTCGGCATGCGGACGAAGCCCACCTCGACCACCTGCAACTGCACCGAGGAGCAGCTCACTTATGACTTCTGTCGCCAACCGACAGGACCAGGACTTCAAGGTCGCCGATCTCTCCCTCGCCGCTTTCGGCCGCAAGGAGATCACCCTCGCCGAGCACGAGATGCCCGGCCTGATGGCGATCCGCAAGGAGTACGCCGAGGCGCAGCCGCTGGCCGGCGCCCGCGTCACCGGTTCCCTCCACATGACGGTCCAGACGGCCGTCCTCATCGAGACCCTCGTCGCCCTGGGCGCCGAGGTCCGCTGGGCGTCCTGCAACATCTTCTCCACGCAGGACCACGCCGCCGCGGCCATCGCGGTGGGCCCGAACGGCACGCCGGACGACCCGCAGGGCGTCCCGGTCTTCGCCTGGAAGGGCGAGACCCTGGAGGAGTACTGGTGGTGCACGGAGCAGGCGCTGACCTGGCCGAACACCCCCACCGGCGGCCCGAACATGATCCTCGACGACGGTGGTGACGCCACCCTCCTCGTCCACAAGGGCGTCGAGTACGAGAAGGACGGCAAGGTCCCCTCGGTCGACACCGCCGAGTCCGACGAGCACCGCGTCATCCTCCAGCTCCTGAACGACACGATCTCCAACGGTTCGCAGAAGTGGACCCAGCTCGCCTCGGAGATCCGCGGCGTGACGGAGGAGACCACGACGGGCGTCCACCGCCTGTACGAGATGCACCGCGACGGCTCCCTCCTCTTCCCCGCGATCAACGTGAACGACGCGGTGACGAAGTCGAAGTTCGACAACAAGTACGGCTGCCGCCACTCCCTGGTCGACGGCATCAACCGCGCCACGGACGTCCTCATCGGCGGCAAGACCGCTCTGGTCTGCGGCTACGGCGACGTCGGCAAGGGCTGCGCGGAGTCGCTGCGCGGCCAGGGCGCCCGCGTGATCATCACGGAGATCGACCCGATCTGCGCGCTGCAGGCGGCGATGGACGGTTTCCAGGTCGCGACGCTGGACGAGGTCGTCGACAAGGTCGACATCTTCGTCACGACGACCGGCAACAAGGACATCATCATGGCGAGCGACATGGCCAAGATGAAGCACCAGGCCATCGTCGGGAACATCGGCCACTTCGACAACGAGATCGACATGGCCGGCCTGGCGAAGATCGACGGCATCGTCAAGGACGAGGTCAAGCCGCAGGTCCACACCTGGACGTTCCCCGACGGCAAGGTCATCATCGTGCTGTCCGAGGGCCGCCTGCTGAACCTGGGCAACGCGACCGGTCACCCGTCGTTCGTGATGTCCAACTCGTTCGCGGACCAGACGCTGGCCCAGATCGAGCTGTTCACCAAGCCGTCGGAATACCCGACCGACGTCTACGTGCTGCCCAAGCACCTCGACGAGAAGGTCGCCCGCCTCCACCTGGACTCGCTCGGCGTCAAGCTGACGACGCTCCGCCCGGAGCAGGCCGCGTACATCGGTGTCGAGGTCGAGGGCCCGTACAAGGCGGACCACTACCGCTACTGAGCACCCTCGCCGGCGGCAGCACCACGCCGGAGTCGACTGCCAGGACAGGCCCCCGCACCCCCGTGCCGGGGGCCTGTCCCGTACCCGCCGCACCGCTGGCTACGGTGGACACGTCCTTCGACGCCAGCCAGAACCATCGCCCGCGCCCGCGACCGGTGGCCACGGCCGTCACCAGGCCAGACAGAGGACTCCACGAAGCCCATGCCCCGCGGCCGCTATTCGCTCCATGATCCGCACGATCACACCCCCCTCGGCGAAGAACACTTCCACTGCGCGCCCGGCCCCTCCGGCTGGCGCTACGTCGCGCAACGCACCACCCCCTCCGGCGACCACGCCGGCTCGATCGACCTCGCCCTGGACGAACTCGGCCGCCCCATCCGCCTCGAACTCAACGCGGCGAGCTGGCAGGTGCGCGGCGCCGCTCTCGACGGCGTCACCTGGGTGCGCACCGACCCCACCGGCACGCACGCCACCGAAGGAAACGCTCCCGCGCACGCGTTCACGGGCACGTCCCCCGCGTTCCTCATCGCCACGACGCGTCTGCTGAACCTCACCCCCGCTTCCCCCGTGACCCGTGTCCGTCTGGTCGCCCTCACCGATCCGGTCCTGGCCCCACGCACCGTGGACCAGTCCTGGACCTTGCTGAACAGCGAAGCACACGCCACTGACAACGGACCCCTGACCGTGGACGCGTACCAGGTCACAGCCCTGGACACCGGCGAGCAGGCCACCGTTCACGTCAGCGGCGACGTGGTCCTCTCAGCCCCCGGCATCGAGCTGGAGGACCTCGAGACTCCGCCTTCGGTATTCGCCTGACGCCTCGTGCCGGATGTCCGATGCCGGATGTTTCAGGCCGGCGGCGCGAACCCGGTGGCCGGCGGCTCGGACCCGCGGTCCCGATCGCCGGGCGCGGGAGCGGGCGCGGGAGCGACGGGCGCCGCGGGCGGGGTGTACGGAGCGGGGTGTGGCTGAGCAGGGTGGGGCTGAGCAGGGTGGTAGGGCGGAGCGGGGTACGGCGAAGCACCCGCGGGCGCGTACCCGGCGGAGACCGCAGGCCCCCCACCGTGCCGCCCCGCACCGAAAGCCCGCTGGGCCTCCCGTGACTGCCGCTCGTGCACCACGGCGGCCAGGAACGCCGCGGGCGGCACGTCCGTCGGCACCGGAGCACCGGTGTGCGCGGCCACATCGGCCGCGAGCCGCGCGGCCATGCCCTGCCCCACCTGCGGATCCAGCTGCCCCATCCGCGTCAGGTACTGCCGCACCGCGAGCCACAGCCCCTCGGGCACGGCGGACAGATCGAGCTGAGCGAACCGCCCGACCAGCCACGGCGGCGGGGCCGGTACGAACGCGGCCTGTCCGGTGGGCACCCGCTCCCGCACGACGAGCGTCCCCGCGACGACGTCGCCGATCCGGCGTCCTCGCGCGGACACCAGCGAGGCGATGCAGGCCACGACCCCGAAGGTCATCAGGATCTCCACGACGCCGACGGCCCCGCGCACCAGCGCGTGCCGGAACCGGATCGGCCCTCCGTCGTCGCGCACGACCCGTAGCCCGCACGCGAGCTTGCCCAGCGACCGCCCCCGGCTCAGCGTCTCCACCGCGATCGGCACCCCGACCAGCACCATCAGGAACGTCGCCACGGCCACAGCGGCCGAAGCGGCATCGTCCAGCGAGGCCGTGGCCGCCACGATCGTCATCGTCACGGCGATGTAGACGGCGAAGGCCACCGCGAGATCGATGAGCACGGCGAGTGCCCGGCTCGGCAGTTTCGCAGGTCGCAGCTCCAGAGCTACCGCCTCGCCCGTCACCAGCTCACTCACACCGGCCACCCACCCTTCCCTGACCTGCCCTAGGAACCGCCAGTCTGCCAAGCTGAGGGCACATCGCGCCGCTCAGGTGCCGGAAAGCGAGGAGCAGCAGACCGGATGGACCTCGACGTCTTTGTGTCCGCCCACCGGGCCGAGTGGGACCGCCTGGACGCTCTGCTGCACCGGCGCGGCCGTCTCACCGGCACGGAGGCGGACGAACTGGTCACGCTGTACCAGCGCACGGCCACCCATCTCTCGCTCATCCAGTCCAGCGCACCGGACCCCCGGATCGTCGGACGCCTCACCCAACTCGTGGCACGCGCGCGTAGTGCCGTGACAGGCACGCGCCGCGCCTCATGGCGCGACGTGACCGACTTCCTGACGCGCGGTTTCCCGGCCGCGGTCTACCGGGCCCGCCACTGGTGGGTGCCCACTGCCCTCGTCTCGACGGCGATAGCCGCCCTGATCGGCTGGTGGATCGGCACCCACCCCGATGTCCAGGCCTCCATAGCCGCCCCCGCGGAACTCCGCGAGATGACCCGCCCCGGCGGTCAGTACGAGACGTACTACTCGAGCCACCCGGCGGCCTCCTTCGCGGCCCAGGTGTGGACGAACAACGCTCAGGCGGCAGCGATGTGCCTGGTCCTGGGCGTCTTCCTGGGCCTGCCGGTCCTCTGGATCCTCTTCCAGAACATGCTCAACGTCGGCGTGGGCATCGGCCTCATGACCTCCGCCGGCCGCCTCGACACCTTCCTGGGCCTGATCCTTCCGCACGGCCTCCTCGAACTGACCGCGGTCTTCGTCGCCGCCGGCACCGGCCTCCGCCTCGGCTGGACGGTCATCGACCCGGGCCCGCGCACCCGCCGCACCGCCCTAGCGGAAGAGGGCCGCGCAGCCTTGGGCATGGCCATCGGCCTGGCTCTGGTCCTCTTCATCTCGGGCGCCATCGAAGGCTTCGTCACCCCCTCGGGCCTCCCGACCTGGGCCCGTATCGGCATCGGCATCGCGGCCGAACTCGCTTTTCTGACGTACGTCTACGTCCTCGGCGGCCGCGCCGCCCGAGAGGGCGACACCGGCGATGTGTCCGAGTCCGAGCGCAGTGCGTTGCTGCCGACAGCGGCTTGATGTGCACCCGGCCTCTCTGACCTGCTAGTCTCCTCTTCGCCCCGGAAAGACCGTTGACACGGACTGGACGGGGAGGTAGATTCGAACAGTTGCCCCGAACTCGACAGGTTCGTTTGCAACGGTTAGCATTTACCGCGCTTCACGAAACACTTTCTTTCGAGAAGCCCCTCTGACTAATTCAGAAACCAACAGCCGGTCAGACCGGCCCAAAACTTCTGATAAAGTCGGATCAGCCGAAAGGCAAAGGCCCTCCAACGGCCACTGGAAACAAATTCGGACCGGAAACGGAACGGAAAACGGATCTGGTAAGGTTGGAAACACGAAATACCGAAGGGAAGCGCCCGGAGGAAAGCCCGAGAGGGTGAGTACAAAGGAAGCGTCCGTTCCTTGAGAACTCAACAGCGTGCCAAAAATCAACGCCAGATATGTTGATACCCCGTCTCCGGCCGTTCGGCTGGGACGAGGTTCCTTTGAAAAAGTCCTGTCGGTCTCTGACTGGCAGGCGCACAGCGAGGACGCTGTGAACATCGGGATTATTCCTCCCGGTGTTCCGCTCTCGTGGTGTCACCCCGATTACGGGGAAACATTCACGGAGAGTTTGATCCTGGCTCAGGACGAACGCTGGCGGCGTGCTTAACACATGCAAGTCGAACGATGAAGCCCTTCGGGGTGGATTAGTGGCGAACGGGTGAGTAACACGTGGGCAATCTGCCCTTCACTCTGGGACAAGCCCTGGAAACGGGGTCTAATACCGGATACCACTCCTTCTCGCATGGGAAGGGGTTGAAAGCTCCGGCGGTGAAGGATGAGCCCGCGGCCTATCAGCTTGTTGGTGAGGTAGTGGCTCACCAAGGCGACGACGGGTAGCCGGCCT
>NZ_JBEYYU010000020.1:0-131442 GCF_040645755.1 Streptomyces sp. NPDC046716 | reverse complement strand
AGCACGTCCTCACCCGCGACGGCCGGGCCCCACGCACCGGCCGCGGCTGACCTCCGGCCGACCTGGCCGCAATGTTCCCCGCGCCCTTTTTTCAGCTCGTCTTCCACCCGCGCCCCGGCGGCCTCTTCCCGCGCAGTTCCCCGCGCCCCTGAAGGCATGCGCCGCGCGCGCCTTCCCCTGTCCCTGGGCGAGCGGAGCTCGCTTCCAGGGGCGCGGGGAACTGCGCGACCGGCCACGACGCAACCCGCACCCGGCAACGAACCCCGAAAGGCCCACCCATGACAACCCCCGACCGCATCGAGGGCCTCCTCCTCGGCATCGCAGCCGGCGACGCGGCCGGCTGGCCGTCGGGACGACACCGCGCGGCCCGCCTCCCCGACTGGACCCGCCGCCTCACCCGCGAACTGGACACCTTCGCGGAGCAGAACGCCACGACGACGCTCCCCGTCCCGATCGCCCTGAACCAGCCCCCCGAACCCCTCCGCCTCGGCCCCTCCGACGACGCCGAATGGGCGGCGTTCACGGCCCAGGCCGTCCTCGCCGCCCACGCCGACGGCCTCGGCGACCTGCCGCCCGACCACCGCGTCCGCTCCGCGCTCTCCCTGGCCTGGAACGCCCTCGCGGACGAGATCGCGGTGGCCGCGGCCCGCGCCGACGAGATCGAGTCCGCCCAGATCCCGCTGCGCGCCCGCATCTCGGTACGGGCCGGCCTCGGCAACCTCGCCGCGGGCCTGCGCCCGCCCGCCACCGGCCACGACAACCCGCACTACTTCGACGACGCAGCCTGCGTCCGGGCCGCCGTCCTCGCGGTCGTCCACCCGGGCGCCCCCGAAATGGCCGCGGACCTGGCCGAGTTCGACGCCCGCTACACCCAGGACGGCGACGGCGTGCACGGCGCCCGCGCGATGGCGGCGGCCGTGTCCGCGGCGCTCGGCGGGGCCCTCGTCGACACCTGCGTGGACGCGGCCCTCGCCCAGCTCCCCGAAGGCACCGAGATCCACCGCAACGCACACCGCGCCGTGGAGCTGGGCCGCGCCGCGGCGGCCGCCCGCCCGGGCCTGCCCGGCAACGCGTTCGCGCTGGTCCCGGTCCTGGAGCACGAGATCGTCGACCACGTCTACAGCTACGGCATCGCCGCCGCGGAGACCGTCCCGGTCGCCCTCGCCGTGGCGACGGCCGCCGCGGGCGCGGTCTCCGAGGCGGTGCCCACCGCGGCCTGTCTCTCCCGCGTCGCGGACAGCGCCCCCGCCCTGGCCGGCGCGCTGACCGGCGCGGTCGGCGGCGCCGACGCCCTGCCCGACACCTGGCGCGACGCCTGCCGGATTCTCGCCGGCTGCGCCCTGCCGAACCTGGCCGGCACCGACCTCACGGACCTGGCGGCCCGCCTGGCCGACACCGTGCCTCCCGCGCATCACTCCATCTCCCGTACCGCAGAAGGAACTCCGGCATGAGCAACGCCCCCTCCCTCCCGTCCCTGGAAGACCGCACCACCGGCGCCCTGGTCGGCGCGGCCGTGGGCGACGCGCTCGGCGGCCCCGTCGAGGGCTGGACCCCCGAGGCGATCGCGGAGCGGCACAACGGCCGGGTGCGCGGCATCGTCGAGCCGTTCTACAAGGACGACTGGAAGACGGCCCGGCCCATCGCCCCGTACCACAAGGGCGACGGGCACGTCACCGACGACACCCTGATGACGCACGCGCTGATCCGCGTGTACGAGAAGGTCCGCGACCACCTCGACGCGTACGCCGTCGCCGATCACCTGGTCCCCGACCTGATCGGCACGCCCCGCTGGATCCCCGAGCTGGAGGCGGAGGCCCTGCCCCTCCAGCGGATCTTCCTCGCCGAGAAGTGGATCGTGGCGCGCATCCACTACGGCCACGTGGACCCCCGCGAGGCGGGCGTCGGCAACATCGTGAACTGCGGCGCGGCGATGTACATGGCGCCCGTCGGCGCGGTCAACGCGGGCAACCCGCTGAAGGCGTACGAGGAGGCGCTCGACGTGGCGGGCGCGCACCAGAGCAGCTACGGCCGCGAGGCCGCGGGCGTCTTCGCGGCGGCCGTCGCCGCCGCGTACCGGCCGGGCGCGACGCCCGAGTCGGTCGTCGAGGAGACCCTGAAGCTGGCCAAGGACGGCACCCGGTCCGCGATCGAGGCGGTCTGCGAAGTGGCCGCCCGCTACGACGACTTCGAGGACGCGCTCGCCCCGCTGCGGGAGGCCGTGGCCCCCTTCGACACCGTCGGCCCCGAGTACCGCAAGCCGTCGCTCGGCGCCCGCCGCCCCTCCCGGCTGCACGCCATCGAGGAGCTTCCGGTGGCGCTCGGCATGCTGCTCGTCGGCCGCGGCGACTTCCGGCAGACCGTCCTGGGCTCGGTCAACTACGGCCGCGACTGCGACTCGATCGCCACGATGAGCGGCGCGATCGTCGGCGCCCTGTACGGGGAGCAGGCGGTCCCCAAGGAGTGGAGCACGGAGATCGCGCGGGCCAGCAAGCTGGACCTGCACACCCCGGCGGCGTCCCTCGCGCAGGTCACGCGCGAGGTGCACGGCCGGGACCTGGAGCGCCGCCGCGCCCACGAGGCGGCCTTCGCGTCGATCGCGGGCCTGTACAGCGCCTCCCCGGGGGACAACCCCCGGACCCCCGGCCGGACAAGCGGGTCGGACGATCTGAGCGGCGCGTCCTCGCGAGGCGATTCCCTGTGACACTGCGACTGACCTGGGTGCAGCCCGAGGACCTGATCGGCCACGAACTGCGGCAGGCCGCACAGGACGGGCGCGACGCCACGGCGGTCGAGGAGCGCTGGGTGGCGGCGGGCGGTCACCTCGCGCCGGACCGCGCGGGCGCCTCCGCCGACCCGGCCACCCCCGAACTGCGCGCCCTGGCGGAGCGGTTGCTGGACGAGCTGGCGGCCGAGCCGTCCCCGCTCGCCGCGGCCGAACCGGCGGAGTACCGGGCCCCCGCGGCGCCCGCCCCGGCGCCCGCGCGCCCGGACCCCGGCACCGAGCTGCGCCGGCTGCACGCCGCCTGGCTCGGCCGGGCGGCCGGCTGCCTGCTGGGCAAGCCGGTCGAGAAGCTGACCCTGACCGGGATCCGGGCGATCGCCCGGTCCACGGGCAACTGGCCCCTGGCGGCCTGGTTCACCGAACAGGGCCTGGACCCCGCGATCGCGCGGGAACACCCCTGGAACCGCCGCTCGCGCCCCACCTCCCTCGCCGAGAACATCGACGGCATGCCGGAGGACGACGACCTCAACTACCCGCTCCTCGGACTGCTCCTGATCCAGCGTCACGGCCACGGCTTCAGCACCGGGGACGTGGCCAAGCTGTGGCTGGACGAACTCCCGGCGGGCCGCACCTTCACCGCCGAGCGGGTCGCCTACCGCAACCTCCTCGCCGGTCTGGAGCCGCCGCACACGGCGACGTACCGCAATCCGTTCCGCGAGTGGATCGGCGCCCAGATCCGGGCCGACATCTTCGGCTGGACCAACCCGGGCGACCCGTCCCGCGCCGCCGAACTGGCCCACCGCGACGCGTCGTTGACGCATACCGCCAACGGTGTCTACGGCGAGATGTTCGTGGCGGCCGCGATCGCCCACGTGGCGGGCCCGGCCCCCACCACGGTCCACGAGACCCTCACCGCGGCGCTCGCCCACATCCCGCCCCGCTCCCGCTACGCGCAGGCGATCCGGCTCGGCATCGACACGGCCGCCGCCGAACCCACGGGTACCCCCGAGGCGTTCGAGCAGGTGGTGGACGTCCTGCACGACCACTACCGCGACCATCACTGGGTCCATGTGCTGCCCAACGCCGCGCTCCTCGCCGCGGCCCTCACCCACGCCGACGGCGACTTCGCGGGCTCCATCTGCCGCGTGGTGTCCGGCGGCTGGGACACCGACTCCAACGGCGCCACGGCCGGCTCGATCGCGGGCCTGCTCGCGGGCGACCCGGACCTGCTGCCCTCGTCCTGGACGGCGCCGCTGAAGAACCGGCTCGCCACCACCGTCGCCGGTTTCGACGGCATCGGCTTCGACGAACTGGCCCGGCTCACTCTGGAGGCCCGCGCATGACGACCCCTCACGACACCACCGCCGCCGGTCCGTTGACCGGCCTCAAGGTCCTCGACCTGGCCACCCTCTTCGCGGGCCCGCTCTGCGCGACGATGCTCGGCGACTTCGGCGCCGAGGTCGTCAAGGTCGAGCACCCGCGCAAGCCGGACCCCTCCCGCGGCCACGGCCCGTCCAAGGACGGCGTCGGCCTGTGGTGGAAGACGCTCGGCCGCAACAAGAAGAACCTCACCCTCGACCTCTCCTCGCCGGGCGGCCGCGAGGTCCTCCTCAAGCTGGTCGCCGAGTCGGACGTCGTCATCGAGAACTTCCGCCCCGGCACCCTGGAGAAGTGGCACCTCGGCTGGGACGAGCTGAGCGCCGCCAATCCCCGCCTGGTGCTCGCCCGCGTCACCGGCTTCGGCCAGTTCGGCCCGTACGCGCGCCGCCCCGGATTCGGCACGCTGGCCGAGGCCATGTCCGGCTTCGCCGCGATCACGGGCCAGCCGGACGGCCCCCCGACGCTGCCCCCGTTCGGCCTCGCCGACTCCATCGCGGCGCTCGCCACCTCGTACGCGGTCATGGCGGCCCTGCGCGGCCGCGACGCCACGGGCCGCGGCCAGGTCGTCGACATGGCGATCATCGAGCCGATGCTGGCGATCCTCGGCCCGCAGGCCACCTGGTACGACCAGCTCGGCTACGTCCAGCCGCGTACCGGGAACCGCTCCACGAACAACGCGCCCCGCAACACGTACCGCACCGGCGACGGCAAGTGGGTCGCGGTCTCCACCTCCGCCCAGTCGATCGCGGAGCGCGTGATGCGCCTGGTGGGCCGCCCCGAGTTCATCGACGAGGACTGGTTCGCGACGGGCGCGGGCCGGGCCGCGCACGCCGACGCGCTGGACGACGCGGTCGGCGGCTGGATCGCGGCCCACACCCGCGACGAGGTGGTGACGGCCTTCGAGCGGGCCGAGGCGGCGATCGCGCCGATCCACGACATCCGCGACGTGCTGGCCGACGAGCAGTACCGGGCCCTGGAGTCGATCACCGAACTCCCCGACCCGGACCTCGGCACGGTGAAGATGCAGAACGTCCTCTTCCGCCTCTCCGAGACCCCGGGCGGGATCCGGTGGACGGGGCGCGGGCACGGCGCGGACACCGACGAGATCCTCTCCGCCCTCGGCCTGTCGGAGGCGGACGTGACCGCTTTGCGGGAGGCTGGTGCGGTATGAGCACGTTCTACGTCACCTGGCTGTACGTCCCCGGGGACCGCCCCGATGTGGTCGCCAAGGCGCTGGGCTCCGGCGCCGACGTGGTCCTGGTCGACCTGGAGGACGCGGTCGCCCCCGACCGCAAGGCGTACGCCCTCGACGCCACGGCCGACCTCCTCGCCGACCGGCACGACGTACCGGTGCACGTCCGCGTCAACGCGCTCGACGGGCCGCTCGCCGAGCGGGAGGTGCGCCGCCTCAGCGGGCTCCCCGGCCTGGACGCGCTGCGGCTGCCGAAGGTGACCGGCCCGGCGGACCTGACCCGCGTCGTCGACTGGGCCGGTGCGGCGCCGCCGCTGTACGCGCTGCTCGAATCAGCCCTCGGCATCGAGCACGCCTACGACATCGCCGCCCATCCCTCGGTGCACGGCATCGCGCTCGGCGAGGCCGACCTCCGCGCCGACCTGGGCGTCCCGGACGCGACGGGCCTGGCCTGGGTACGCGGCCGGGCCGTGGTCGCCGCCCGGGCGGCCCAGCTCCCGCCCCCGCCGCAGTCCGTCTACCCGGACGTCCGGGACACGGCGGGCCTGGCCCTCTCCTGCGCCGAGGGGCGCGCGCTCGGCTTCCTGGGCCGCACGGCGATCCATCCGCGCCAGCTCCCGGTGATCGAGGACGCGTTCCGCCCGACGGAGGCCGAGGTGGCGGCGGCGCGGGACATCGTCGACGCGGCGGCGCTCGACGCGGGGGCGCTGGCGCTGGCGGACGGGCGTTTCGTGGACGCCGCGGTGGTCGCCGGCGCGCACCGGGTCCTCGACCTGGCCGCCCGATGACCTGGGCGTTCGGCCGCGGCCAGGTGGTGGCTTCACGCCCGTCCGCGGGCCGGTGGGGCTTCTCGCGCAGTTCCCCGCGCCCCTGAGGCATGCGCTCCGCGCAGCCTCCCCCTGAAGGCGGCGCTACGCGCAGCGCCCCTGGGCGAGCGGAGCTCGTTTCCAGGGGCGCGGGGAACTGCGCGAGAAGCGGCCACCGGCCGTCAGCCGAAGGTCAGCCCTTCTTGGCCTCGGCCTCGGAGGCGGCCTCAGCCTCGGGCTTGGACTCGGGCTCGGAGCCCGACTCCGAGTCCGGCTCAGAATCAGAATCAGCCGCACCCTTGTCCAGGTCCACGACAGCATCCTCAGAACCGGGCTCGACGACCTCTTCGCGCCCGGGCCGCGTCTTCGCCGACACCACCATGTAGATCACGGCGAGCAGGAAGACCCCCATCGCCGTCCAGTCATTGAGCCGCAGCCCCAGAACGTGGTGCGCGTCGTCCACCCGCATCCACTCGATCCAGAACCGCCCCACGCAGTACGACGCGACATACAGCGCGAACGCCCGCCCGTGCCCGAGCTTGAACCTGCGGTCGGCCCAGATGACGAGCAGCGCGACGCCGATGCACCACAGCGACTCGTACAGGAACGTCGGGTGGTAGGTGCCCGGAACCCGGCCGTCCGTGTCGGAGGTGATCTTCAGCGCCCACGGCAGGTCGGTCGGCTTGCCGTACAGCTCCTGGTTGAACCAGTTGCCCCAGCGGCCGGCGGCCTGGGCCAGCGCGATGCCGGGCGCGAGGGCGTCGGCCCACGCCGGGAGCGGGATGCCACGGCGGCGGCAGCCGATCCACGCGCCGACCGCGCCGAGCGCGATGGCGCCCCAGATGCCGAGGCCGCCCTCCCAGATCTTGAAGGCGTCCACCCAGTCACGGCCCTCGCTGAAGTACAGCTCGTAGTCCGTGATCACGTGGTAGAGGCGCCCGCCGACCAGGCCGAACGGCACCGCCCAGACGGCGATGTCGGCAACCGTGCCGGCCCGCCCGCCGCGGGCGATCCAGCGCCTGTTCCCGAGCCAGACGGCCAGGAAGACGCCGATGATGATGCAGAACGCGTAGCCGCGGAGCGGGATCGGTCCGAGGTGGACGACCCCGCGCGACGGGCTGGGAATGTAGGCAAGTTCCATGGCAGGGTCGACGCTACCGTGCCGGGCAGGGAGCGCGTCCGGCAGCCCGGCAACGGCTCCATAACGGCCTACTTGTCGGCGGCCTCCACCTGCTGCTTCAGCTTCTGAGGCGTCAGCGAGTTCAGGTCGAGCGTCTTGCCGTTCAGGATCATCGTCGGCGTGCCCGAGAGCTTGTCGTCCTGGAACTTCTTGTAGTTCTTCTGCACCCAGGTGTCGTGCTTCCCGTCGTTCACACACGCCTTGAAGGTGTCCGTGACCAGGCCGTCGACCTTGCCCGCGAGATCGAGCAGCTTGCTGTTCTTGGAGAACGCGTCGTCCGACTCGTCCGGCTGGTTCTCGTACAGCACGTCGTGGTAGTCGCGGAACTTTCCGGCGTCCTGGGCGCAGGCCGCCGCGTTGCCCGCGCGCAGGGAACCGCTGCCGCCCATGTTCGAGTCGATGAGCGTGACGAGGTGGTACTCGATCTTCACCTTGCCCGAGTCGGCCAGCTCGTGGAGGGTCGAGCGGTACGAGTCCTCGACGGACTTGCACGCCGGACAGCGGAAGTCCTCCCAGATGGTGAGGGTCGACTTGGCGGTGTCCTGGCCGACGGGGATCGCCAGCTTGTCGGTGCCGGTGGCGCCCTGCGGCGCGCTCACCGGGCCCGACGCGGTGTCGCCGTCGTCGTCGCCACCGGAATTGGCGGCGACCACGCCGATCACCGCGGCCAGTCCCAGCACACAGACGACGGTCGCGCTCACGATCAACGTCCGGCGGCGCTTCTCCGCGGTCTTCTGCTTCTCTCGCTCCGCGGCCAGTCGCTCGCGGGCGGCGCGCTTTCCCTCACGGTTCTTCTCACTCACACCCGCGCCAACGAGACGGGGAGGCACCAACGTGCCTCCCCGCAACGTATTCCACCCGTAAGGGGTACGTGACTCCGTGTTACTTCGTGCCCCGTACACCTTCGGCGAGCTCGGCGGCGAGGGCGCGGACGCCCTCGAGGCCGGCCTTCTCGTCGGGGGCGTCCAGCATCCGCTTCACGAACGCCGAGCCGACGATGACCCCGTCGGCGAACCCGGCGACCTCACGGGCCTGCACCGCGTTGGAGACGCCGAGGCCGACGCAGACCGGCAGGTCGGTGGTGGCCTTGGTGCGGCGCACCAGTTCCTGGGCCTGGTTGCCGACCGACTCGCGGGTGCCGGTGACGCCCATCAGCGAGGCGGCGTAGACGAACCCCGAACCGGCCGCGGTGATGGTCGCGAGGCGCTCGTCCTGGCTGCTGGGCGCCACGACGAAGACGGTGCCGAGGCCGTTCTTCTCGGCGTGCTGCCGCCATTCGGCGGACTCCTGCACCGGCAGGTCGGGCAGGATGCAGCCCGCGCCGCCGGCCTCGGCGAGCTCGGTGGTGAACCGCTCCACGCCGTAGATGTAGATCGGGTTCCAGTACGTCATGACGAGCACCGGCTTGCCGGTGGCCTCGAACGCCTCGCGCACGGTGCGCATGACGTCCTTGATCTTGAGGCCGCCGCGCAGCGCGATGTCGTCGGCGGTCTGGATGACCGGGCCGTCGAGCACCGGGTCGGAGTGCGGCAGGCCCACCTCGACCACGTCGGCGCCGCCGTCGAAGGCGGCCTTGACCGCCTCGATGCCGCCGTCGACCGACGGGAAGCCGGCCGGGAGGTAGGCGATGAGGGCGGAGCGGCCCTCGGCCTTGGCGCCGGCCAGGGTGTCACTCAACAGCTGGATGTTGCCGCTCACTTGGCGTCCCCCTCGATCTCGGCCTGCTCGCCCTCGGCGTCCGCGGCGACGGACGCGTCCGTGTCGTACAGCCCGAAGTAGCGGGCCGCGGTGTCCATGTCCTTGTCGCCGCGACCGGACAGGTTGACGATGATCAGCCCGTCCTTGCCGAGCTCCTTGCCGACCTCGATCGCGCCCGCGAGGGCGTGCGCGGACTCGATGGCCGGGATGATGCCCTCCGTGCGCGACAGCAGGCGCAGCGCCTGCATGGCCGCGTCGTCGGTGACGGCGCGGTACTCGCCGCGGCCGCTGTCCTTGAGGTAGGCGTGCTCGGGACCGATGCCCGGGTAGTCCAGGCCCGCCGAGATCGAGTAGGGCTCGGTGATCTGGCCCTCCTCGTCCTGGAGGACGTAGGAGCGCGAGCCGTGCAGGATGCCGGGCTCGCCCGCGGTCAGGGTCGCGGCGTGCTCGCCGGTCTCGACGCCGTGGCCGGCCGGTTCGCAGCCGACGAGACGGACGTCGGTGTCCGGGATGAACGCGTGGAACAGGCCGATGGCGTTCGAGCCGCCGCCGACGCAGGCGATGGCCGCGTCGGGCAGGCGTCCGGCGCGCTCCAGGATCTGGCGGCGGGCCTCGACGCCGATGACGCGGTGGAAGTCGCGGACCATCGCCGGGAAGGGGTGGGGGCCCGCGACCGTGCCGAACAGGTAGTGCGTGCGGTCGACGTTGGCGACCCAGTCGCGGAACGCCTCGTTGATGGCGTCCTTGAGGGTGCGGCTGCCGGACTTCACGGCGATGACCTCGGCGCCCAGCATGCGCATCCGGGCCACGTTCAGGGCCTGGCGCTGGGTGTCGATCTCGCCCATGTAGATGGTGCATTCGAGGCCGAACAGCGCGCAGGCGGTGGCCGTGGCGACGCCGTGCTGGCCGGCTCCGGTCTCGGCGATGACGCGGGTCTTGCCCATGCGCTTGGTGAGCAGGGCCTGGCCGAGCACGTTGTTGATCTTGTGCGAGCCGGTGTGGTTCAGGTCCTCGCGCTTGAGGAAGATCCGGGCGCCGCCGGCGTGCTCGGCGAACCGGGGCACCTCGGTGAGGGAGCTGGGGCGGCCGGTGTAGTGGACCAGGAGGTCGTCGAGCTCGCGGGCGAACTCGGGGTCGTTCTTGGCCTTGTCGTACTCGACGGCGACCTCGTCCACGGCGGCGACGAGCGCCTCCGGGATGAACTTGCCGCCGAACGCGCCGAAGTAGCCCTCGGCGCTGGGGACCAGACCCTCGGGGTCCGGGATGAAGTACTCGCTGGGCATGCGTCAACCTCACGGTGGGTTTTGGTGATGACTAAACGCCGTGGGGGCATGGGTGTTACGTCGGCTGCGGGCCGTATGTGGTTGCTCGCGCCGTTCCCCGCGCCCCTAACGGGGCGCGTGCCATCGCATGCCGTTGATCTGGCCCGGCTCCGCGCCGATGTGGTACCGGACCCGCCGCCCGCGCACACGGCGCGCCGGAGCGCGGCAGCCGCGGGGGCGGCAGCCGGGTGCGAGGCGGGCGGCGATGGACATGGCGGTGAGACTACCGTCCGTGCCGCAGGGCCGGGTGGGCGCCCGCGGCGACCAGATCGGCGACGGCGGCCTTCGGGTCGCGGCCGGTGACCAGGGACTCGCCGACCAGGACCGCGTCCGCGCCCGCGTTGGCGTACGCGATCAGGTCGTGCGGGCCGCGCACGCCGGACTCGGCGACCTTGACGATGTGGTCCGGGATGTCGGGGGCGACGCGCTCGAAGGTGCCGCGGTCGACGGTGAGGTCCTTCAGGTTGCGGGTGTTGATGCCGATGACCTTGGCCCCGGCGTCCACCGCCCGCTCGACCTCGTCCTCGTCGTGCGCCTCGACGAGCGCGGTGAGGCCGATGGACTCGGCGCGCTCGATGAGGGACTCCAGGGCGGGCTGCTCCAGCGCGGCCACGATCAGCAGGGCGAGGTCGGCGCCGTACGCCCGGGCCTCCCACAGCTGGTACGAGGTGACGATGAAGTCCTTGCGCAGGACCGGGATGTCGACCTTGGCGCGGACCGCCTCCAGGTCGGCCAGCGATCCGCCGAAGCGGCGCTGCTCGGTCAGTACGGAGATGACGGCGGCGCCGCCCGCCTCGTAGTCGGCGGCGAGGCCGGCCGGGTCGGCGATCGCGGCGAGCGCGCCCTTGGACGGGCTGGACCGCTTGACCTCACAGATGACCTTGACACCGTCGCCGCGCAGG
Source organism: Streptomyces sp. NPDC046716 (assembly GCF_040645755.1). NCBI lineage: Bacteria > Bacillati > Actinomycetota > Actinomycetes > Kitasatosporales > Streptomycetaceae > Streptomyces > Streptomyces sp. NPDC046716. The sequence continues at coordinate 120,240 of NZ_JBEYYU010000020.1, read as the reverse complement.
GCCGCGACGCCGTCCTTGGCCGCGGGAGCCTTCTCCACGCGCTCCTTGAGCTCGTCGAGGCTGACGCGCGCCTGCCGTTCCGCGAGGTCGGCACGGACTCCGTCGATGATCTCGTCGAGCACACTCACGCGAGCGGACTCCCTTCTGACTGTTCACTGGGCAATCTGCTGGTCACTGAAATGGTATCCGGAGCCGGGCTGAGGCTCCGCATCCGGTTGACGATGGTCCCACTACCTGGACAGTTACGGATGATCAAGGGTGCAGGAAGCCACCCAGGGGCAGGTTCCGGACAACCGTGAAGACGAGCACGACGGCGCCGAGCGCCCACAGGTGCGCACGGCCGGGCCGGAGGCCGAACGGTGCGCCCCGCAGGCCCCTGGCGGCCCGCACGGCCCACACGGCCCAGCCCACGGCGAAGAGGGCGTAGCCGACGACCGCGAGGGCGTTGGCGCCGAGCGCCGCCGTGAGGTCGCCGTGCACGATCGCGTGGGCGCTGCGCAGTCCGCCGCAGCCCGGGCAGTAGATCCCGGCGAGCTGGAGGAGCGGGCAGGCCGGGTAGTGGCCCGGCTGGTTGGGGTCGACGGTGCCGACGTACGCGAAGGCCGCCGCGACGCCGCCGAGCAGGCCCAGCGGCACCGCGGTGCGGCGCAGGAGGCCGGGGTGGTCGTGGGAGGTCGCGGGCGCGGTGTCGGTCGTCTCGACGGTCACCCGTGAATTCTGCCCCGGAGGCCTGCCCTCCGCCTGTCGGCGACACGAAGGGGCGGCCGGCGATCGTGTCGCCGGCCGCCCCTTCGCGGTGTGCGTGGCTCAGGCCTCCGAGGCCGAGGTGTTCAGCTTCAGCTCGGCGCGGCGCGGCTTGCCGAGGCCGGCGACGTGCATCGCGCCGCCGACGACGGCGGCGAGGGCGAGCAGGGCCATGCCGGCCCAGAAGCCGACGACGCTGCCCATCACCATGAAGGCGCCCGCGACGATGAAGCCGATAAAGGCGATGATGACACCGGTCCAGGCGGCCGGGGTGTGTCCGTGGCTGCTGTCCGCCATGGCTTGCTCCTCGTTGCGTAATTCTCTTAGCTGACCAGCGCGTTGCTCAGGCTGCTTGCGCTCATTGTCCCGTACCGGGGCACGGCTCCGGCACGGGGGGTTGGTGGACGGGCCTTCAGGCGCCCGTCGGGTCCTCGCCCCGGTCCAGGGCCTTCCACAGGTCCTCGGGGCGGTCCGGGTCGAGGGCCTTCTGCTTGCGGGCCCGGGGGGCGCCCGAGCGCTCGTAGCGGCCGCCCATGGAGGGCCAGGCCGCGCCGTAGATCACGGCGAGGATCCCGGCGACCAGGATGAGGGCTCCGCCGCCGGCGGCGACGTAGGGCCAGGCGGTGTGGGTGAGTGCGTCGATGGTGGTCGCCGCGTTGCCGGAGGCCTGGGCCGCCTTGTCGTCGAGGGCCGAGCTGTCGTCCGCGCCGAGCACGGCGGCGGCGACGGCGCCCGCGCCGGACAGGGCGAGCAGCGAGGCGACCAGGAAGCGGCCCGCGCGGCGCACGGCGAAGACGGCGACGAGCGCGGCGAGTCCGACGACGGCCAGGGCGGCCGGGACGCCGGTGACGTCGCTGCCCTTGGCGCTCAGCTTCAGATCGCCGCCCGCGACGGCGGCGACGCCCGAGCACCACTCCTGGCGGGAGGCGAGCAGCGCGACCGTGGCGCCCAGGGCCCCGAAGAGCAGCGCGACGGCGAGGCTGCGCCGGCCGCGCCTGGCGGCGGGGCCGGTCTCGGCGGCTTCGGTACGGGGGTGAGGTACGGCAGTCACGTACTCCACTATCGCCCCTCTGTACAGGCGGAGGGGCATCGCGGGGAGGAGTCGTGCGTCACGTCACACTGTGTGCGCGCCGAGCCGGTTCGCCGTGTGGACCGCGCGGAGCACGGCCGCGGCCTTGTTGCGGCACTCGGTGTCCTCGGCGACCGGGTCGGAGTCGGCGACGACGCCGGCGCCCGCCTGGACGTAGGCGGTGCCCTCGCGCAGCAGTGCGGTGCGGATGGCGATGGCGGTGTCGGAGTCCCCGGCGAAGTCGAGGTAGCCGACGCAGCCGCCGTACAGGCCGCGGCGGGAGGGCTCCAGCTCGTCGATGATCTGCATCGCGCGGGGCTTGGGGGCGCCGGAGAGGGTGCCGGCCGGGAAGCAGGCGGTGAGCACGTCGAAGGCGGTGCGGTCCGCGGCGACGGTGCCGGTCACCGTGGACACGATGTGCATGACGTGCGAGTACCGCTCGATGGACATGAAGTCGACGACCTCGACGGAGCCCGGTTCGCAGACCCGCCCCAGGTCGTTGCGGCCGAGGTCGACGAGCATCAGGTGCTCGGCGCGCTCCTTGGGGTCGGCGATGAGTTCGTCGGCGTAACTCTGGTCGGCCTGCGGGGTCGCGCCGCGCGGGCGGGTGCCGGCGATGGGGTGGACCATGGCGCGGCCGTCCTCGACCTTGACCAGGGCCTCCGGCGAGGAGCCGACGACGTCGAAGCCGTCGAACCGGAAGAGGTACATGTACGGCGACGGGTTCGTCGCCCGCAGGACCCGGTAGACGTCCAACGCGCTTGCGGTGCAGGGGGTTTCGAAGCGCTGGGAGGGGACGACCTGGAAGGCCTCGCCGGCCCTGATCCGCTCTTTGATGTCGTCGACGGCGGCCTGGTAGTCCTTGCCGCCCCACAGCGCGGTGAACTCGGGGAGTTCGGAGGGCGGGAGCGCGGCCGGGGCGGAGTCGGCCGGCTCGGCGAGGTCGGCCTCCATGGCGTCGAGCCGGGCCACGGCGTCGGCGTACGCCTCGTCGACTCCGGTGTCGAGGTCGTTGTGGTTGATCGCGTTGGCGATCAGGAGGACCGAGCCGTCCCAGTGGTCGAGGACAGCGAGGTCGCTGGTGAGCAGCATCGTCAGCTCGGGGAGCTGCAGATCGTCGCGCTCGCCGGGGCCGATCTTCTCCAGGCGGCGCACGATGTCGTAGCCGAGGTAGCCGACCATGCCGCCGGTGAAGGGCGGCAGGCCCTCGTAGCGGGGGGTGTGCAGCGTCTCGACCGTGGCGCGCAGGGCGGCGAGCGGGTCGCCGTCGACGGGGACGCCGACCGGCGGGGTGCCCTGCCAGTGGGCCTGTCCGTCGCGCTCGGTCAGGGTGCCGGCGGAGCGGACGCCCACGAACGAATAGCGGGACCACGACCGGCCGTTCTCCGCGGACTCCAGGAGGAAGGTGCCGGGCCGTTCGGCGGCGAGCTTGCGGTACAGGCCGACGGGGGTGTCGCCGTCCGCGAGGAGCTTGCGGCTGACGGGGATCACTCGGCGGTCGGTCGCCAGCTTGCGGAAGGTCTCGAGATCCATGGCGGCCGACCTTACTGGGTGACGGGGAGGACGTCGGCGTCGAAGCAGGTCCGCGCGCCGGTGTGGCAGGCGGCGCCGACCTGGTCGACCTTGACGAGCACGGTGTCGGCGTCGCAGTCGAGGGCGACGGACTTCACGTGCTGGAAGTGTCCCGAGGTGTCGCCCTTGACCCAGTACTCCTGGCGGCTGCGCGACCAGTAGGTGCAGCGGCCCGTGGTGAGGGTGCGGTGCAGTGCCTCGTCGTCCATCCAGCCGAGCATCAGCACCTCGCCGGTGTCGTACTGCTGGGCGATGGCGGGGACCAGGCCGTCTGCGCTGCGCTTGAGGCGGGCGGCGACGGCCGGGTCGAGGTCACTGGACTGGGGCGTGCTGGTCATACGTGCCATTGTGCCGCGCCACTTGTGCGGGTTCTGTCGGCGTCCACTGTCCGGACGGCGGGGCCGGTCGTAGGCTGGCGGCCATGTCGACCCATGCCAAGCGTGAACGGCTTCTTCTCGCGGACCTGCTGGAGGCCGCGGGCCCTGAGGCGCCCACCCTGTGCGAGGGCTGGACCGCCCGTGATCTCGCGGCCCATGTCGTGGTGCGCGAGCGGCGCCCCGACGCGGCGGGCGGAATCCTCGTCAAACAGCTCGCGCCGCGCCTGGACCGGGTCCAGGCGGAGTACGCGGAGAAGCCCTACGAAGAGCTGATCCAGCTGATCAGGACCGGTCCGCCGCGGTTTTCGCCCTTCTCCCTGAAGCCGGTGGACGAGGCGTCGAACGCGGTGGAGTTCTATGTCCACGCGGAGGACGTGCGCCGGGCGCAGCCCGACTGGTCGCCGCGTGAGCTGGACCCGGTCTTCTCGGAGGCGCTCTGGTCGCGGCTGGAGCGGATGGCCCGGATGGTGGGCCGCAAGGCGCCGGTGGGGCTCGTGCTGCGGCGGCCCGACGGGCAGACGGCGGTGGCCCACAAGGGCGCTCCGGTGGTCACGGTCACCGGTGAGCCGGCCGAGCTGCTGCTGTTCGCGTTCGGCCGGCAGGACGCGGCGGACGTGGAGCTGGAGGGCGACAAGGCGGCGGTGGACCGGCTCACCGAGACGAAGGCGCTGGGGCTTTAGCCTCTTCCCCGTCAACCACCCTGCCGGTCACGGGAGTTGCGGCTGGCGCGCGGCGGGTCCACAGCAGTGCGCCCGCCGTCAGGCCGAGCAGTCCGGGCAGCCAGGCCGCGGCCCCGGCCGGCAGGGCGCCCGCGATCAGGCTGCCGCCGGCTCCGGCCAGTTGCAGGGCGAGGGACTGCACGGAGAGGGCCGTGGCGCGCCCTGAGCTGTCGGTGCGCCGGTGCAGGAACTCGTTGGCGCTGGGGCTCGCCGCGCCGATGCCCACGTAGACGAGCAGATAGCCGAGCGCGGCGGGCACCGCGAGGTCCGTCGCCGCGGTGACGCACAGCAGCGCGACGCCGAGTACGGCGGTGAACTCCCCGGCGAGGACGGCGCGTTCACCGCTGCGGGCGAGCCGGGCGGCGAGTGGTGCGAGGCGGTTGCCGAGGGCGGTGCCGCAGAATCCGGCGCAGGCGAGCACCGCGTAGAGCACGGCGCCGCCGTCGGCGCTGCCGGTGAGGTCGGCGGCGCGGCCGGGCGTGAGCAGTTCGACGACGCCGAGGGCGCTGCCGACGGCGGCGGCGGTCAGCACGACGCGGCGCACCAGGACGTCCCGGGCGGTGTGGCGGACGCCCGCGGTGACGGCGCCGGGGATCCCGGCGAGGACGCCGCGCAGGGTGGCGGGCGGGCGCGGGGGTTCGGGCAGGGCGAGCATGACGTAGCCGACGTAGAGGGCGCTGATGAGCGCGCCGAGCAGCAGCGGCACGGCGAGCGCGGGCAGGCCGGTGGCCGCTTCGAGCCGGCCGTCGCGGTCGAGCAGCCAGGGGCCGAGGCCGCCGGCCAGGGTGCCGAGCGCGAGGGCGGCGGCACCGGCGGCGCCGCCGCGGGCGAGGCCGGGGCGCAGTTCGGCGTCGGGTCCTTCGTGGGCGTGCACGGTGTCGACGTACCAGGCCTCGGCGGGGCCGCTGTTGAGTGCGCGGGCGGCGCCCTTGAGCACCATGGCCAGGGCCAGGAGCCAGACGGTGGTGCCGAACGCGGTCAGCGCGAGGGCGGCGGCGGTGAGGACGCCGGACGCGGCGAGGACGGCGCGGCGGCCGAGGACGTCGGAGAGTCCCCCGGTGGGCAGTTCGAGGGCGGCGGCCGTGAGGGAGTGCACGGCGAAGAGGGCGGCGACGGCGGACAGGGACACGCCACGCTCGGTCAGCAGCAGTACCTGGACGGGGACGCAGAGGCCGATGGGGAGCCAGAAGAGGAACGACACCGCGCTGTAGCGGCGCCGGGCGGCGAGCGGGTCGAGGACCATCGCGGTCAGCCTCTCATCGGGAACGCGTACAGGTGGACGCCGACCATTTCGCGGCCCTCGGGGTCCGCGGTCCTGCCGTGCTCCGTGTACCGGGCGACGACGGCGTGCAACTCGGCGGTCATGCGCTTGAGTTCGTCCGGGGTGAGCCGGGCCATGAAGTCGGAGCTGTCGTGCGCGTCCTGCCACTCGGCGCTCCAGCCGGCGCGCTGCTCCAGGAAGCGCAGGTAGTGGTCGCGGCGCTGGTCGTACATGACGCGGGACAGCGCGGTGTGCGCGGCGGCGCCCTCCGGGGTGTCCCGGAAGTCCTTGCTGTCGATGCGCAGCGTCTCCTGCGCGGCCTGCCACCAGCGCTCCCGCGCGTCGCCGCCCTCGCGGCGCCCGGCCTCCTCGATCAGGCCGTGCTCGGCCAGCTTGCGCAGGTGGTAGCTGACCAGGGAGACGGCCGTGCCGTCGTCGAGGTCCTCCGCGAGCTGCGAGGCGGTGGCGGTCCCGCGCATCTTCAGGGCGCCGTAGAGCCGCATGCGCAGGGGGTGGCCGAAGGCCTTGAGGGTGGCGAGATCGGCGATGCGGCGTGGTTCCGTCATGCTCCTGACTCTAGATACGAAAGAAAAGTTGCGCAATAAAAATTGCGCAAGAGGGACTTCGTAAGGGTCAGTCCCGGCGCAGCCGGTACGCGCTCAGGGCGAGCCCGAGTTCCACGAGGTCGGCCGGGCGGGCCAGGCTGCGCCCGGTGAGCTGTTCGCAGCGCCGCAGCCGGTTGAGCACGGTGTTGCGGTGGCAGTAGAGGCGGGCGGCGGCACGCTGCGCGGAGCCGTCGCAGTCCAGCCAGACGGTCAGGGTGTCGAGCAGGACATCGCGGTCGGCGGGCGGCAGGGCGAGCAGCGGGCCGAGCGCCCGGTCGGCGAGGAGCCGGCCGAGTCCGGGGGCGGCGGCGACGAGGGCGGCGGGCAGTTCGTCGTCGAGGAGGACGGTGCCGCCGGTCGCGGGGCAGATGCGCAGGGCGGTCTCGGCGAGCCGCCGGGCGGCGCCGATCGCGGCGAGGCCGTCGACGGCGGGGCTGACCCCGATCCGCAGCCCCGGGACGCGGTCCGTGGTCGCGCGGCAGACGGCGGCGAGTTCGGCGCTGGTCCGGTCCGCGAGGGGGACGATGCCGCGCCGCCGGTCGGGGCCCGGGTGCCACACCGCCCGGGGTTCGCCGGGCAGCACGGGCGGCGCGCCCGGACCGCCCGCGACGAGCACCACCGCGTACCGGCCCTGTTCGGCCAGGCCCAACTCGGCGGCGGCCGCGGGCAGATCGGCGATGCGGGTGGCGCCGTCGAGGAGGGCGGCGGTCATCAGGCGGCGCCGGTTGTCGCGCCGCCAGGTCAGTTCGTGCTCGGCCTGCTGGTAGGCGTCGGCCACGCAGGCGCAGTGCTCGTCGACGAACCCCCGCACGTCGGCGGCGAGATGGACCAGGAGGTGGGCGTCCTCGGGCCGCTGGACCGTGACCTCGTCGACCAGGGCCTGCCAGATCAGGGCGCCGCCGAGCCGGAAGGCGTGCAGGACGGCGTCCAGCGGCAGTCCGTCCGCGGCGCGTTCGGCACCGATCCGGGCCGAGCAGGCGCGGGCGGCGGCGCGCGAGCGGGCCGGGTCGAGGAGCGAGTCGACGCTGTGCCGCAGCGAGCGCCGCACCTCCCGGCGCACTTCGGCGGGGTCGGTCTCGATCGCGGCGCGGTAGGCCGGCTCCCGCTCCGCCAGTTCCGCCACCAGCCGGTCGGTGAGCGCGGGGAGCCGGCCGAGCAACGGGAGCGCCGCGCGGCGCAGTACTCCCACCGCGGCGGGCGTGGTGACGGGCTTGGGGCGTACGAGATGCGCGGGCATCGGTCCTCCACGGTTCGGCTCGCGCCGGGGCGCGGCCGCTCCGCCCCGGGCCCGCAGAATGACATACCGTCCAGTCGGTCTCCAGCCCCCGGAAGGAAACGATGCGGTACGGGGATGTGGTGCGGAACCTTGCGGACACGCCCTAGGAGGCGGTGGCGGGCCGTTCCGCGTGATGGACGAGCCGGGCCAGTTCGACGCGGGAGCGGACGCCGAGCTGCGCGAAGACGTTGCGCAGGTGGTGGTCCACGGTGCGCGGGCTCACCGAGAGACGGCGGGCGACCTCGCGGTTGGTGTCGCCCTCGGCGACGCAGTGTGCGATGCGCAGCTGCTGCGGGGTCAACTCGGCCAGCTCGGAGGGGGGTTGACGGTTGCCGGACGCCTCGCCGGTGGCCCTCAGTTCGGCCGCGGTCTGCGCGGCCCAGACCGCGGCTCCGCACCGCTCGAAGGCGACCAGGGCGTCGCGCAGCAGCACCCGGGCACGGGCCGGTCTGCGGGTGCGGCGCAGCCACTTGCCGTACAGGGCGGCGGTGCGGGCCCGCTCGAAGTCGCCGCCGCCGGCCCGGTCGTGGCGGGCCAGGGCCTCGCCGAAGCGGTCGTCGCAGGGGTCGAGCAGGGCCTGGCAGCGGGCGAGCTGGGCCGGGGCCTGCGGGTCGTACCCGCGCTCGGTCCACACGGCGAACTCCGCGACGGCCTCGCGCGCCCCGCCGGGCTCGCCCGCCGACGCCGCCGCCTCCACGAGACAGGGCACGGCGAGCATCCGCACCGCGAAGTGACCGCGGCGCGGCCCGGGGCCGGTCAGCGGGGCGAGCCGGGCCGTCGCCTCGGCGGCCCGGCCGCGCGCCAGGTCGGCCCGGGCGAGCGCCCATTGGGCGAGCGTCGCGGTCTGGACGAGGCCGTGCCGGTCGGCGATGTGCTGGGCGGCCGAGGCGTGCCGGGCGACGGTTGCGGTGTCGCTGTCCAGGGAGGCGGCCAGGGCGAGGACGGCGTGCTGGCACGCCACGAGGTTGCGCTGTCCGCCGGCGCGGGCGGTGCGCAGCCCCTCCTCGGCGTGGGCCCGGGCGCGGGCGTGCCGCCCCGAGCGCAGTTCGCCGTACGCGAGCAGTTCCAGGGCGCGGGGCACCTCGGGCGCCGCGTCCCGGGCGCGGGCGGCGGCGAGGGCCCTGCTGCCGATCCGGCAGGCGGCCTCGACCTGTCCGGCGACGAGGGCGGCGGCCCCGGCGCGCAGCAGGGCGTCCGGCTCCCCCTCCGAGCCGGACGCGGCCTGTTCGACGACGCGGGTCAGGGCGGCCCGGCCGGCCAGGAACCGCTCGCCGAGCGAGGCGGACATGCCGAGGCGGTAGTCGAGGACGGCGCCGGGCCCCGGCGGGATCCCCTGGACGCCGACGACCTCCCGGTACCCCTCCGCGTCGCCGAGCGCCCAGGCCGCCTCCGCGGCGGCGAGCCGGGCGTCGAGGGCGGGTCCCGGGGTCCCGTGCGCGGCGGCGAGCAGCAGCGACTCGCGGGCGTCGGCCACGGGTCCGTCGCGCAGCGCCAGCAGCCCCTGGACCAGCGCGGCCTGTCCGCGCACCGGTCCCGGGGCCGTGGAAGCCGCGGCCCGGTCGAGGAGTGCGCGGGCCCGCGCCGGGCGGCCCGCGCGCCGGTAGCGGTCGGCCGCCGCGACCAGTCGGGCGGCCCGCGTCGCCGGGTCGGATGCGAGCCCGGCGGCGAGGGCGAGGGCCGTGGCCCGCTCCCCCGCGGGCGGGCCCGGCTCCCCCGCCGCGGCGGCTAGGCGGGCGCCGAGCCGCTCGTCCGGGTACGGCGTCGCGAGCACCCGGTGCAGGAGGCCCGCCGGCCGCTGCCGCTCCCCCGTGGCGGCTGCGGCCAGCAGACGGTGCGCGGCCCTGCGCCGGGCGGGCGGCTCCGCCGCGTACCGGGCGCGTGGGTCCGGCAGCCGCAGCCGTCCGTCGGCGTCGCGGGTCAGGCCCGCGCGTCCGGCGGCGTCGAGGTCGTGCGCGCCGAGCCCGGCGGCGGCCGCGGCCCGCAGCACGAGATGCGCGTCGGCGCCGGGGCCCTCGGGGTCGGCCTCGTACGCGGCGGCGGTCAGCAACAGCACGGTCATGCCGGTCACCCGGACCACGCTAGGCGGGAACCGTGCCGTGCGTGGTGCCGGTTGGGCCCGGACCCAACCGGCACCGGGGGACACTGTGTCCCCGCACAGCACGCGCGGAACGTCAGGACGTGTGCGGGCAGTTGCCCCGGTACTCCGCGATCGTGAGGCTCGCGCTCGGCAGCGGGCAGAGGAACTGCTCGTACCGGGTGTCGTTGTCGACGAAGCGCTTCAGCCACGAGATCGAGTACTTGGCGATCGTGGTGTTGGAGGAGTTCGGGGTGAAGTGGGTGGCGCCCCGCAGCTCCAGGTACGCCTTGTCGAGCGAGCTGGGCAGGCTGGTGTAGAACGGCTCGGAGTGGGTGGCGACCGGCGCGATCGTGTCACCGTCGGCGCCCACCACGAGCGTGGGGGTCTGGATCTCGGGCCAGGTCTTGTCCGTGTTCCAGCCGGTCAGCGGGATGGCGGCCTGGAGCGACGGCCTGCTCTTGGCGGCCTCCAGCGTGCCGCCACCGCCCATGGAATGCCCCATGACACCGAGCCGGGTGCTGTCGATCCGGCCGCGGACGGAGCTCGACTGGGTCAAGTAGTCGAGTGCCGCGAGGAGTTGGCGGCCCCGGCTGTCGGGCTGGTCGAGCGTGGTGTTGGTGTCGATGGTGAACACGACGAAGCCCTGCGAGGCCAGGCGCGGGCCGAGCCAGGCGATCGACGACTGGTACGCGGTGTAGCCGGGCGAGATCGCTACGGCGCCGAAGGTGCCGTCGGCCGTCGACGTCGGGTAGTAGATGGTGCCGCCGCCGAAGCCGCTGACGCTCAGGGAGGAGACGGTGGTCTGGGAGACCGCGTAGCTGCCGCGGGAGGCCTCGATGCTCGACTGGGTCGGGGCCGGGCCGCGTTCGTAGGGGTTGTCCGCGGCCTGGGCGGTCACGGCCTGGGAGGTGGCGAGGCCGCCGAGCGCGAGCAGTGCGGCCAGGCCCGTGCGGATGAGGCGGTTTCGGAGCTTGTGCACGACGTGTTCCTCTCGGGGAGGCGGCACCGTCGTCCCGAGGCGCCGCCAGTGTCATGGACAGCACCAAATTCCCGCGGGAACGCTCCGCTCCGCATCGGCGAAATCACCGGTCGCTCGCAGTCCGCGGCCCGGTTCCCCGCGCCCCTGGGCGAGCGGAGCTCGTTTCAGGGGCGCGGGGAACTGCGCGACCAGCCACGACGAGAGCCGCACCCGACAGCTCAGCGCACCGGGCAGCCCGCGTCCCGCAAGGAGGACTTGACCTCTCCGATGCGCAGGTCCCCGAAATGGAAGACGGACGCGGCCAGCACGGCGTCGGCGCCCGCCTCGACGGCCGGCGCGAAATGCTCCAGTCGCCCGGCGCCGCCCGACGCGATCACCGGCACGGACACATGCTTGCGGACGGCCTCGATCATCTCGAGGTCGTACCCGTCCTTGGTGCCGTCGGCGTCCATCGAGTTGAGCAGAATCTCCCCGGCCCCCAGCTCGGCGGCCCGGTGCGCCCACTCGACGGCGTCGATCCCGGCGGACCGCCGCCCGCCGTGCGTCGTCACCTCGAAGGCCCCGGCCCCGGTGCGCCGGGCGTCGACCGAGAGGACGAGCACCTGCCGGCCGAAGCGCTCGGCGATCTCCCGGATCAGCTCCGGCCGGGCGATGGCGGCCGTGTTGACGCCCACCTTGTCGGCCCCGGCGCGCAGCAACTTGTCCACGTCGTCGGCGGTGCGCACACCGCCGCCCACGGTGAGCGGGATGAAGACCTGCTCGGCGGTGCGGCGCACCACGTCGTAGGTGGTCTCCCGGTTGCCGGACGAGGCGGTGATGTCCAGGAACGTCAGCTCGTCGGCGCCCTCGGCGTCGTACACCTTCGCCATCTCGACGGGGTCGCCCGCGTCGCGCAGGTTCTGGAAGTTGACGCCCTTGACGACCCGCCCGTTGTCCACGTCGAGACAGGGGATGACGCGTACCGCGAGGCTCACTGTGCTTCTCCTGCCTGCGGGCGGAACGCCTCGACCTCGACCTCGACGACCAGCGACGGGTCGACGAAGCCGGAGATGATCAGCATCGACGCGACGGGGCGGACGGTGTCGAACAGCTCCTTGTGGGCCCGGCCGACCTCGTCCACGTCCCGCGCGTGGGTGAGGTACATGCGGGTGCGGACGATGTCGTCGCGGCCGAGCCCCAGCTCGCCCAGCGCCTCGATCGCCACGTTGAAGGCGTTCTTCGTCTGCTCGTACGGACCGCCCTCGGCGATCACGCCGTTGACGACGGAGGTGCAGCCGGCGACCAGGACGAGACCGTTGGGGAGTTCGACGGTGCGGGCGTACCCGAAGTCCTCCTCCCAGGGGGCCCCGGACTGGGTCCGGCGGACGGCGCCGCTCATGCGGAGACCGCCTCCAGCGCTTCCTCCAGCGTGAACGCCTTGGCGTACAGCGCCTTGCCGACGATGGAGCCCTCGACGCCGAGCGGCACCAGCTCGGCGATGGCCCGCAGGTCGTCGAGGGAGGAGACGCCGCCGGAGGCGACGACCGGGCGGTCCGTGGCCGCGCAGACGTTCTTCAGCAGCTCCAGGTTCGGGCCCTGGAGCGTGCCGTCCTTGGCGATGTCGGTGACGACGTAGCGCGCGCAGCCCTCGGCGTTGAGGCGCTCCAGCGTCTCGTAGAGGTCGCCGCCGTCGCGGGTCCAGCCGCGGCCGCGCAGCGTCGTGCCGCGCACGTCGAGGCCGACCGCGATCTTGTCGCCGTGCTCGGCGATGACCTTGGCGACCCACTCGGGGGTCTCCAGGGCGGCGGTGCCGAGGTTGACGCGGGTGCAGCCGGTGGCGAGGGCCGCGGCGAGCGTGTCGTCGTCGCGGATGCCGCCGGACAGCTCGACCTTGATGTCCATGGCCTGGCTGACCTCGCGGATCAGCGCGCGGTTGTCGCCGGTGCCGAACGCGGCGTCGAGGTCGACCAGGTGCAGCCACTCGGCGCCGGAGGACTGCCAGGCGAGGGCGGCCTCCAGCGGGGAGCCGTAGGAGGTCTCGGAGCCGGACTCGCCGTGGACGAGCCGGACGGCCTGCCCGTCGCGGACGTCGACGGCGGGGAGGAGTTCGAGCCTGTTCAAGGTGCTCACAGCGTTCCGATCCAGTTCTTCAGCAGCTGGGCTCCGGCGTCGCCGGACTTCTCGGGGTGGAACTGCGTCGCCCACAGCGCGCCGTTCTCGACGGCGGCCACGAAGGGCTCGCCGTGGGTCGACCAGGTCACCTTGGGGGCACGGATGTGGGGGTTCTTGACCTCCATGTCCCAGTGCTGGACGGCGTAACTGTGCACGAAGTAGAAGCGCTCGTCGCCGCCGACGCCCGCGAACAGCTCACTGTCCTCGGGAGCGTCGACGGTGTTCCACCCCATGTGCGGGACGACGTCGGCCTTCAGCGGTTCGACGACGCCGGGCCATTCGTCGAGGCCCTCGGCCTCGACGCCGTGCTCGATGCCGCGCGCGAACAGGATCTGCATGCCGACGCAGATGCCCATCACGGGCCGCCCGCCGGACAGCCGGCGCCCGACGATCCAGTCGCCGCGCGCCTCCTTCAGCCCGTTCATGCACGCGGCGAAGGCGCCCACGCCGGGGACGAGGAGGCCGTCGGCGTTCATGGCCTTGTCGTAGTCGCGGGTGATCTCGACGTCGGCGCCCGCGCGGGCGAGGGCGCGCTCGGCGGAGCGCACGTTCCCGAAGCCGTAGTCGAAGACGACAACTTTCTTCTCTGTCATGGCCGTCAGTTCCAGTAGTCGAGGCGCAGCACACCCGCGACCAGACACAGGGCGGCGCTGATCGACAGCAGCGTGATGAGGCTCTTGCCCATGCCCTGCTTGGTGAACGAGATGATGCCGCCGACCAGGAAGAGGCCGACGAGGATGAGGACGGTCGCGAGGCCGTTCATGGCTACAGGGCACCCTTCGTCGAGGGGAGGATGCCGGCCGCGCGCGGGTCCCGCTCGGAGGCGTAGCGCAGCGCGCGGGCGAGGGCCTTGAACTGGCACTCCACGATGTGGTGGGCGTTGCGCCCGTACGGGACGTGGACGTGCAGGGCGATCTGCGCCTGCGCGACGAAGGACTCCAGGATGTGCCGGGTCATCGTCGTGTCGTACTCGCCGATCATCGGCGCCATCTTCTCGGGCTCGGTGTGCACGAGGTAGGGGCGGCCGGAGAGGTCGACGGTGACCTGGGCGAGGGACTCGTCCAGCGGGACGGTGCAGTTGCCGAAGCGGTAGATGCCGACCTTGTCGCCGAGCGCCTGCTTGAAGGCGGCGCCGAGGGCGAGGGCGGTGTCCTCGATGGTGTGGTGCGAGTCGATGTGCAGGTCGCCCTCGGTCTTGACCGTGAGGTCGAAGAGGCCGTGGCGGCCGAGCTGGTCGAGCATGTGGTCGTAGAAGCCGACCCCGGTCGACACGTCGACCTTGCCGCTGCCGTCGAGGTCGATCTCGACGAGAACGGACGTCTCCTTGGTGGTGCGCTCTACGCGTCCTACCCGGCTCATGCGCCGAACTCCTTCTTCACTTCACGGGCCGCGTCCAGGAACGCGTCGTTCTCTTCGGGGGTGCCGACCGACATCCGCAGCCGTCCCGGCACTCCGTTGTCCCGGATCAGGACGCCGCGGTCGAGGATGAACTGCCAGACCGCGTGGGGGTCTTCGAACACGCCGAACTGGATGAAGTTGGCGTCGGCGACGGTGACGTCGAAGCCGAGCCCCCTCAGCTCGTCGACGACCCGGTCGCGCTCGGCCTTCAGCTGCTCCACGTACTGGAGCAGGGTGTCGGTGTACTCCAGGGCGGCGAGCGCCGTCGCCTGGTTCACGGCCGACAGGTGGTAGGGCAGGCGCACCAGCTGGACCGCGTCGACCACGGCCGGGTCGGCGGCGAGGTAGCCGAGGCGCAGGCCCGCGGCGCCGAACGCCTTCGACATGGTGCGCGAGATGACGAGGTTCGGGCGTCCCTCGATCAGTTCGAGCAGGGACGCGCCGTGGCTGAACTCGGTGTACGCCTCGTCGACGATCACCATCGCGTCCCGGCCGGCCGCCTCGTACAGCGCGAGGACGTCCTCGCGTGCCACGGCGTTGCCGGTGGGGTTGTTGGGGCTGGTGATGAAGACGACGCTGGGGCGGTGGGTGCGGATCGCCTCGACGGCGCCGGGCACGTCCAGCGAGAAGTCGTCCTTGCGCGGAGCGCTCACCCAGCCGGTGTTGGTGCCGCGGGCGAGCAGCGGGTGCATCGAGTACGAGGGCTCGAAGCCGAGCGCGGTGCGGCCGGGGCCGCCGAACGCCTGGAGGAGCTGCTGGAGCACCTCGTTCGACCCGTTGGCCGCCCAGACCTGCTCGAAGGCGACCGGGTGGCCTGTGGTGCGGGTCAGGTACCGGGCCAGCTCGGTGCGCAGCTCGACGGCGTCGCGGTCCGGGTAGCGGTTGAGGGTGCGGGCCGCGTCCGCGACCCGCTCCGCGATGCGCGCGACGAGCGGCTCGGGCAGCGGGTACGGGTTCTCGTTCGTGTTCAGCCGGACGGCGACGTCGAGCTGGGGCGCGCCGTAGGGGGACTTGCCGCGCAGTTCGTCGCGGACGGGAAGGTCGTCGATGGTCGTCACTTGTCCGTCGGCACCTTCCACCCGAAGCGGGCCTTGACGGCGGCGCCGTGCGCGGGCAGGTCCTCGGCCTCGGCCAGCGTCACCACGGTGTGGGCGACCTCGGCGAGGGCGTCCTTCGTGTAGTCGACGATGTGGATGCCGCGCAGGAAGGACTGGACGGACAGGCCGGAGGAGTGGCAGGCGCAGCCGCCGGTCGGCAGCACGTGGTTCGACCCCGCGGCGTAGTCCCCGAGGGAGACCGGCGCCCACGGGCCGACGAAGACCGCCCCCGCGTTCTTCACGCGCTGGGCGACGGCGGCGGCGTCCGCGGTCTGGATCTCCAGGTGCTCGGCGCCGTACGCGTCGACGACCTTGAGGCCGTCGTCGATCGAGTCCACGAGGACGATCGCGGACTGCTCGCCCTTGAGGGCGGGCAGGATCCGGTCCTCGACGTGCTTGGTCGCGGCGACCTGCGGCTCCAGCTCGCGCTCGACGGCGGCGGCCAGCTCCTCGCTGTCGGTGACGAGGACGGCGGCGGCCAGCGGGTCGTGCTCGGCCTGGCTGATCAGGTCGGAGGCGACGTGCGCCGGGTCGGCGGTGGCGTCGGCGAGGACCGCGATCTCGGTCGGACCGGCCTCGGCGTCGATGCCGATCCGGCCGGTGAAGTAGCGCTTGGCGGCGGCGACCCAGATGTTGCCCGGGCCGGTCACCATGTTCGCGGGCGGGCAGGACTCGGTGCCGTACGCGAACATCGCGACGGCGGTGGCGCCGCCGGCCGCGTACACCTCGTCGACGCCGAGCAGCGCGCAGGCCGCCAGGATCGTCGGGTGCGGCAGGCCGCCGAACTCCTTCTGCGGCGGCGAGGCGAGCGCGATCGACTCGACGCCGGCCTCCTGCGCCGGTACGGCGTTCATGATCACGGACGACGGGTAGACGGACCGGCCGCCCGGCGCGTACAGGCCGACGCGCTCGACCGGCACCCACTTCTCGGTGACCGAGCCACCGGGCACGACCTGCGTGGTGTGGCCGGTGCGGCGCTGCTCGCGGTGGACGATGCGGGCCCGGCGGATGGACTCCTCAAGGGCCGCGCGGACGGCCGGGTCGAGGTCGGCGAGGGCCTTGGCCAGGGCCTCGGCCGGCACGCGCACCGACTCCAGCGTCACTCCGTCGAACTTCTCCCCGTACTCGATCAGCGCCGCGTCGCCGCGATGATGCACGTCCTCGCAGATCGGACGCACCTTCTCCAGGGCGGCCGAGACGTCGAAGTCGGCTCGGGGCAGCAGCGAGCGCAGGGCCTGGCCCTCGGGGAGGGCGGCGCCGCGCAGATCGATTCGAGAGATCACGCACCAATTCTCTCAGACGCGCATCGGCCGCCGGTGGCCCGTATCAGTGACTGATACACGTGCGGTTTCAGCCGTTGTTCCGGGACCGGAGGATGACCTTCACCCCTGGCGTTCAAGCTGTCACCCAGCGGGCATGACCGGTCGTACACAACCCGTGGGTAGCAGATGCCGGCGGGGCGGACGGGACGGGCGGAGCGCGACGGCACATCGAGAACATCGTGGGCGTACGGGGAGGCAGGACAGGCGTGGTCGACGGGACGACGACCGGCGGCGGCAATGGCGACGTGCCGGACGGGCTGACCGCAGCGGAGGTCGGGATGTGGCAGGCGTTCCGCAACGGAAGCGTCTACGACCTGCGGACGGGCGGCAGGGCCGTCGACGATCCGCACGGCGGGCACCCGTGGGGCCCCGACCGCAGCGTGCGGGCGCGGATCGTGGCGTGGCTGCTGCTCGCCGGGCCGCCGGCCCTGGACGGCCGGGTGTCCTCGCTGAAGCTCCAGGGCGTGCAGATCACGGACGTGCTCGATCTCGCGGGCGGCACGATCGAGCCGTACGTGGAGCTGAAGGACTGCCGCTTCGAGAAGGAGGTGCTGCTACCCGAGGCGCACTTCACGACGCTCCGGCTGGTGAACTGCTCGGTGCCGCGCCTGGAGGCCGCCCGGGTGCACACCGAGGGCGATCTGCATCTGCCCCGCTCGCGGTTCCACACCGGAGTCCGGCTCACCGACGCGCACATCGGCACGGACCTGCTGCTCAATCAGGCGGTGGCGTTCCGCGACCGGACCGGCAAGTCGATAGCCGGGGACGGGATGTCGGTCGGCCAGGACCTCCAGGCCGAGATGCTGGAGACGCACGGCGAGCTGAGCCTGCGCGGCGCGACGGTGGGCGTCTCGCTGTCCCTGCGCGGCAGCCGGCTGAGCAACACGCAGGGGCGGCGCGCGCTGAACGCCCCGCAGCTGACGGTCGAGCGCACCCTGTACCTGACCCCCGCGGGGGTGGGCAATCCGTTCCAGGCCGGTGGCACCCCGGCCCAGGGCACCCGGGTGCAGCGGTTCGAGTGCGTGGGCGGCCTCCGCCTCGACGACGGGCGCTTCGGCGACGCCATCGACCTGGACGCGGCCCGCTTCACGCTCCGGCACGACCAGGAGGTGTCCCTGCGCCGGGTGCAGACCCCCGAGCTGCGCTTCACCGGGGAGCGGCCGGAGCGCGGCCTCGTCGTGCTGAACGGCGCGAAGGTCGTCAACCTGGTCGACAAGGCGACGAGCTGGCCGGTCGCGGGGCAGTTCCGGGTCTTCGGCCTCACGTACGAGAACCTGATCCCGATCGGCGCCTTCCCGCTGCGCCGCAGGCTGTGCTGGCTCTCCGACGCCACCCCCGAGTACCGGCCCGAGCCGTACGAGCAGCTCGCCACCATCCTGCGCAACAGCGGGGAGGACGCCGACGCCCGCGAGGTGCTGCTCGCCAAGCAGCGGCGCCGCCGCGAGACGCTGCCGGTGGCGGCCAAGGTGTGGGGCTACATCCAGGACTGGACGGTCGCCTACGGGTACCGGCCGGGCCGGGCCGCCGTCTGGATGGCCGTGCTGTGGGCGGTCAGCACGGTCGCCTTCAGCCGTGCCGACCATCCGCCCCTGCACAAGGGAGAGGGCCCGAACTGGGATCCGGCCCTCTTCGCGCTCGACCTCCTGCTCCCGGTGATCGACCTGGGCCAGGCGGCCAGCTGGCAGCTGGCCGGCGGCTGGCAGTGGCTGGCGGCCGTCCTGATCATGCTCGGCTGGATCCTGGCGACAACAGTCGCAGCAGGCGCCACCCGCCTCCTCCGCCGCAACTGACCCCTCACCCCCCCAGCGCGGGGCAAGCGCTCAATCGGGCCCGAGCCCCGCCCCACCCGCCCAGCAGACTCACAGCTCGACCCGTGACCCCGACCCCGCCCCAAACCGTTACCGCTCCACAAGCAACCATGACCCCCCAGAGCCCGTCATCCCAGGGCAGCAACCAGGCCCGCCAAAGAGGAGGACGCGGACATGCCCCTGCTCCGCGCCCTCATCCGCACAGCCCGCATGATCCGCCACACGGCCTCCCTGGCCGAAGGCCTCCCCCCGGACGACGACATCCTCCTCGACGCCCCCGACGACCGCCTCGCCACAGCCCTGGCCGCGGCGGGCCACAGAGACCACGGCCCGGCGGCAGAACTCCTCGCCCACACCCGCGAGGCCGCCGAGTGGGAGAACCGCGACCGGTACGTCCAGCGCCTCGCCGCCTTCGCCGCCGCCCGCCCCGAGTGGTTCACGGCCTGGCAGTCGGCCGCCCCGCACGACCCCGACCTGCTCCTGGTCAAGGCGGAGGTCGCGGTCGCCCGCGCCTTCGGCTCCCCGGCCCGCGCCGAACTGCTCCGCGACGTCACCCCGCTGATCCTGGCCGCGGCCGACGCCGACCGCCGCGACCCGGTCCCCTGGCGCCTCGCCCTGGACCACGCCCGCGGCGCGAACGCCTCGCACACCGTCTTCGAGGAGCTGTGGACCCAGGCGGTGCGCCGCGCCACGCACCACTACGGCTGCCATGTCGCGGCCCTGCAGTACCTGTCGGCCGCCTGGTACGGCTCGCACGCGGAGTGCTTCGACTTCGCCGAGCGCGCCGCCGAGGACGCGCTGCCCGGCTCCCTGCTCCAGGCCCTCCCGGCCCGCGCCGCCTTCGCCTACCTCACCGCGCAGTCCCCGCAGGGCATCCCGCGGGCCCGCCTGGACGCGGCGGCCGATCTCGCCGTCGGGCTCTCGGCCACGTACGACGGCGCGGACCCCTGGCCCGCCGAGGTGCGCAATCTGCTGGCCTGCGTCCTGATCCACCTCGAGCGCTGGCCGGACGCCCTGGACCAGCTGCGTCTCATCGGCCCGTACGCGACCTCGTTCCCCTGGGACCGGCTCTCCGACGACCCGCTGGGCGAGTTCCTGCACCTGCGCGACGGCGTCCGTCTGGAGGTCGCGGCGGCGCTCCCGCTGCTCGGCGGACCGCGGACCTCCGACGACCATTACTCTTGACCGTCGTGACCACCGTCCGGCTTCCGCTCTTCCCGCTCAACTCGGTGCTGTTCCCCGGGCTCGTGCTCCCGCTGAACATCTTCGAGGAGCGTTATCGCGCCCTGATGCGCGACCTGTTGAAGGACTCCCCTTCCGGGCCCGCCGACCCCGACGACCCCGACGCCGATCCGGCCGTCTCCGACGAGCCGCGCAACTTCGTGGTCGTGGCGATCCGCGACGGCCACGAGGTCGCGCCGAGCGCCGCCGGCATGCCGGACGACCTCACCACGAAGGAGGCCGGCGCGGGCCCCGCGGCCGGCTTCGGCGACGACCCGATCAGCTCCTTCCACTCCGTCGGCTGCATCGCCGACGCGGCGACGATCCGCGAGCGCGCCGACGGCAGCTTCGAGGTGCTGGCGACCGGCACCCAGCGCGTCGCGCTGCACTCGGTGGACGCCTCGGGCCCGTACCTCACCGCGGAGGTGGAGGTGCTGCCGGACGACGACGGCGCCGAGGCGGGAGCCCTGGCCGAGGGCGTGCTGCGGGCGTTCCGCTCGTACCAGAAGCGGCTCGCGGGCGCCCGGGAGCGGACCCTGACCACGGGCGCGGAGCTGCCGGACGAGCCGTCGGTGGTGTCGTACCTGGTCGCCGCCGCCGCGGTGCTCGACGTACCGACGCGGCAGCGGCTCCTGGAGGCAGGTGACGTGGCGACCCGGCTGCGCGAGGAGCTGAAGCTGCTGCGCGCCGAGACGGCGATCATCCGGCATCTGCCGTCGCTGCCCGCGACGGACCTCACCAGACAGGCGACCAGCCTCAACTGACCTGAAGGACACGGCACGTTGGCGAAGAAGTCCAAGAAGCAGCAGCAGTCCGGCGGTACTCCGGCGACGGTCGCGCTGACGGCCGCGGGCACCGCCTTCACCGTGCACTCCTACGAGCACGACCCGGCCCATCCCAGTTACGGCGAGGAGGCGGCCGAGGCGATGGGCGTCTCCCCCGACCGGGTCTTCAAGACGCTCGTCGCGGATGTCGACGGCCGGCTCACGGTCGCCGTCGTGCCGGTGGCGGGCCAGCTCGATCTGAAGGCACTCGCCGCGGCGGTCGGCGGCAAGCGGGCCGCGATGGCCGACCCGGCGCTCGCCGAGCGCACCACCGGTTACGTACGCGGCGGCATCTCCCCGCTGGGCCAGCGCAAGCAGCTGCCGACGGTCATCGACGCGTCGGCGGCGGAGCACCCGACCATCTGTGTCTCGGGGGGCCGCCGCGGCCTGGAGGTCGAGCTGGCGGCCGCGGACCTGGCGGCGCTCACCGGCGCGGTGCTCGCGCCCGTCGGGCGTGCGTGACCCCTCGACGGATCCCGTCGCTTCGGCTAAGCACCAAGGACATGTCGAAGAGGACGCGCAAGCGCAAGTGGCGGATCAAGAAGGGCAAGGCCAATCACGGGCGCCGGCCCGCCTGACGTTCAGCGCGCACGAAAAAAGGCCGGGGACGCCGTCGAGCGACAGCGTTCCCGGCCGGGCACGAGGTCCCTACATCGGGGAGCCCTGGGCCCCCGGGTCCGGCTCCGGGCCCCGCGGCGCGTAGTACTCCGCGTACGGGTCGGGGTCGCGCGGCCCGAAGAGCCCGGTGAGCGCGAGGTGGACGACCGTCGCGGCCAGCGGCCACGCCAGCAGCGCGCCCTTGGCCTTCAGTTCGAGGGGCGCGTCGAACACGACGCCCTTGCCGACCTCCTTGGCGTGGGCGGCGACGTCCCGGGCCGGTCCGAGCCAGATCCCGAACCGCCAGGCGATCACCCCGCCGAGCAACGCGCCCAGCGCGAGCGCCACGACGATCCCGATGCCGCCGCGCCGTCGCCACAGGAAGACGAGCGGGGCGGTCACGGCGCCGAACGCGAGCCCGAGCAGCGCGAACGTGCCGTCGATCCCGATGGCCTGCTCGCCCTCGCTGTCCTTGAGGTAGACGGCCGAGCTGTCGGAGACCAGCGGCACGCGCGGCGCGAGCCACAGCCAGAGCACGCCGAGGAGCAGCCCGACCAGGGCGACACCGACGAACACGACGACGGCCTCGCGCAGCTCGGCCTTCAGTCCGGGCCCGTCCTCACGGGCCGGGGACGGCGCGGGCGGCGGCAGATGGCCGGCCATCGGGTCCGGGGCCTGCCACGGGTTCCCGTGCCCGTTGTCGTCCGGGGGTTGATGCGGCGGCGGTGTCAGCGGTGCGGTCACCCTGCCATCGTGCCAGGCGTGTCGGCCGGGCGCGTCACCGGACGGCCGCCCGACGGTACGCCCAGGTCGCCACGGCCAGCGAGGCGACGCCGACGGCGGCGCAGACGCCCAGGTCGAGCAGGACGGTGGGCCAGTCGGGGTGGTCGCCGAAGGTGCGGGCGAAGGCCTCGACACCGTACGTGGACGGCAGCAGATCGCGGGCCCAGCGCACCGCGTCGGGCATCCGGTCGGCGGGCAGCACGCCGAGCAGCAGTGCCGCCGACATGCCCAACTGGCCGAGCAGGGTGGCGAGTTCCGGCCGGGGCGCGAGCAGTCCGAGCGCGGCGCCGAGCCCGGCGAGGGCGGCTCCGGCGAGCGGGATCACGGCGGCGAGCACCCACAGATGGGCGAGCGGCAGATCGAACATCGCGCAGCCGACGACCGCGGTGACCACGGTGCCCGGCACGGTGAACGACGCGTAGGCGCCGGCCGCGCCCAGGACCACGGAGGCGGGCGGCACCGGCAGCGTCGCGTAGTGGTCGAGTCCGCCGGCCGCGCGCAACTGGCCGAAGTACTGGGCCAGCAGGTTCAGCGCGACGAACGCCACGACCAGCACGGCGGACCCGGCGACCACGGCCTGGGCCTCGCGGCCGCCCTGGTCGACGACGCCGCGCATCAGGATCATGATGCCGATGGACTGGAAGGTCGCCACGAAGAGCAGCGGGATCCGGGCGACTCTGGCCCGGGAGAGCTGGGCGCGGTAGACGGCGGCGAGCGACGGCAGGAACCGGGCCCGCGGCGCGAGCCCCTCCTCGCCGTGGCCGGCTCCCGGGTCCGCGGTGACGGCCGGTTCGACGGTCCGCATCGCGTCGGCGGATACGACACTCATGCCTTCACCAGGCCCTTCACGCCGCTGCGGCTGCCGCCGAGCGCCAAGTACACGTCCTCCAGGCTCGGGGTGGCGAGCGTGAAGTCGTCGAGGAAGTCGAAGGCCGGGCCGCCGGTGACGGCGGCGACGGCGCGGCGGGCCTCGTCGGGGGCGAGCCGCAGCGACCAGCGCCGCCCGGACTCGACGGCGTGCTCGCGCAGCCGCGCGACCTCTGCCAGGTCCATCGGCGCCTTCTCCCGCCAGACCAGTTCGACCCGCACCTCGCCCGCGACGCGTTCCTTCAGCCCGGCGGGCGTGTCGCAGGCGATGACGCGACCCTGGTCCATCACGGCGACCCGGTCGAGGACCGTCTCGGCCTCGATGACATTGTGGGTGACGAGGAGCACGGTGGTGCCGCGCTCGGCGCGTCTGCGGTCCACGGCCGCCCAGACGGCCCGCCGGGCGACGGGGTCCATGCCGGTGGTCGGCTCGTCGAGCACGAGCAGCGGCCGTTCACCGACCAGGACGGCGGCGAAGCAGGCGAGCCGCCGCTGTCCGCCGGACAGCTTCTTGAGCGGCCGTCCGGCGATCGCGGTGATGCCGAGTTCGTCGAGGACGTCGTCGCGCGCGGCCCGGGCCTCCTTGAGGCTGAGCCCGCGCAGCCGTCCGGTGGTCTCGGCGGCGAGGGAGACGGTCAGCTCGTCGAGGGCGGTCGACTCCTGGCCGAGGTAGGCGAGGATCCGCGAGGCCCGCTCGGGATGGCGCACGATGTCGTGCCCGAGGATCCGCACGCTTCCGGCGTCCGGCCGCATGAGCCCGGTCAGCTGTCGTACGAGGGTGGACTTCCCGGCGCCGTTCGGCCCGAGGAGGCCGAAGATCTCGCCGCGCGCGATGTCGAGCCGGACCTCGTCGGTGGCCCGCACCTCGGGCGTCCCGGGCACTCCGCGCCGCCCGCGCGAGGGCGGATAGGTCTTCCGCAGCCCCCGCACCGAGCACACGACGGCACCCCTGTCATGCTCCAGGGCGGGCTCACCGGTGCGCGTACTCACGAGGAACGAGAGTACGGGGTCGGGGCCCGCACATTGCGCGCGGGTGCGGCAAAAAGCACCCTGAAGGGGCGCGGGACTGTGCCATCGGCGGCTCCGCCGCGGGGCGCGACCAGCCACGACGCACCCGCAGACGCCACTCGGCAACAACACCGCAGACGGCACGGCGAACCCGGCGATCAGTCCCCCGCGGCAGCGTGCTCGGCCCCGGTCCGCACATCGACCTCCCGCCAGAACCCGGCCCGGATCGCGTACCGGTCGTGCTCGTCGATCTGGTCGTCCTTGTGGGCGAGGAGCCCGAACCGCGCGGCGTACCGCAGCAGCTCCCCGTCGATGCGGTGCGGCACCCGGGGGTACATGGTCGACAGTTTCTGCAGCTGTGTCTGATCACCCAGCCGGCCCATCCACCGCCGGGCGAAGACCTGCCCCACCTCGTACGGATCGCCGCCGACCGTGGTGATGTCCTCCTCGCGGTCGGCCCAGCGCTGCTCGGCGGTGGTGAGCTGCGCCAGGGTCGGCAGGGACGCGGACTCGGGGGGCTCGCCGCCCCCGCCGGGCCGCTCGACCCAGCCCTTGTCGGAGGACCAGCGCAGCGTCGCGTTGGCCGGGGCGGGATGCGGGGCGGGCTGGGTGCCGGGCGCGCGCAGGGCGGCCAGGTCCTTCGGGGTGGGCACGCCCCTGCCGGTGCCGGAGCGGTCCTCCGGGTCGCTCCCGGGCCGCTCGGCGCGCTCGGCGGGGGCGTGCTGGACGGGCGGCGCGTCGGCGTCCCGGTCGGCGAGGCGGCCGGTGGCGGCGGGCGCGGACTCGGGCAGCGGCGCGGAGAGGATGGCGGCGATCTCGGGGCGCGGCGCGGGCGGCGGGGCGCAGATGCCGCTGAGTTCCTTGGCGCGGACGGCCTTGGTGATCCAGGTCCGGTCGAGCACCCGGCGTTCGTCGGCCTCGGCGACGAGGTCCTCGGACTGGTTGTAGTCGCCGTCGGCGGCCTGGACGGCCCAGAGGTGGACGGCGACGCCGTGCTCCTTGGCGGCCATCATGCCGGGCAGCAGATCGCCGTCGCCGGTGACCAGGACGACGTCGGAGCAGGCGCGGTTGCGCGCCAGCTCGGTCAGCTCGGCGTGCATCGCGGCGTCGACGCCCTTCTGCGCCCAGCGTCCGTCGCTGCGGGTCAGGGCGCCGAGCCGCACGGTGACCCGGGGCATCACGCGCAGCCTGCGGTGCTCGGGCTGCGGGACCCGGTCGGGGGCGCCGTCGAACCAGTAGATGCGCAGCAACTGGCGCTCGGTCTCGGACTCGGCGCGTTCGCGCAGCCCCTGGATGAGGGCGGCGTGGTCGACATGGATCCGGGACCGGGACGGCTCACCCGCGAGAAGACTCGCGGCAGCGCCCAGCAGATACCCGGCGTCCACCAGGACGATGCAACGGTCCACGCGGTCCACCCTCTTTCGCCGACACGCCCGTGCGTTCGCTTCGGGTTTCCTTCGAGTCTGCCCGACGGCGCGGGGCTTAACGGCCCGAACTCGATCTTCGGCGTGGCGGAAGGCGTGAAGGTGGCGCGAACAGGACCCGAACCCTCTGCTACGCACGGTAATAATCCGAAATGCGGTCTTGTTCCCCCTATGTGAGTCTGAAACCGGCCCTGGCCCCTAGTTCCCCCGCAGGAGGCAATCACCATGGCCAAGAACCGCAAGCAGAACCGCAATCAGCAGCAGAAGTCGGCAGAGCCGCAGGAGCAGGCCCGGTCGTCCGCCATGGAGGCCGAGGCGAAGTCGGCCATCCAGGCCACACCGGGGGATGTGGCCCGCAAGCACCGCGAGCGCCGCTTCGGGCACAACTGACGTACGCCGCGACACGGTCGCGGCACGGCGAGGGCCGCACCCGGATGTCCGGGTGCGGCCCTCGCGCCGTGTCCGCCGCCCTGGGGGTCAGCCCGCCAGGCAGGACGGGCCGAGCAGCACCTTCAGGTCGCCGTAGAGCGCCGGGTCCGGCTTGACCCGGTGCCGGTCGAGCCGGAGGACCGTGGTCTTGCGCGGGCCCTGGAGCTTGATCCGCACCTCGCTGTCGCCCCGGTGGTTGGAGAGGATCTCGCCGAGGCGGCTGACCATCGGCGGGGTCACCTTCAGGGCGGGGATGGTGAGGATCACCGGTGCGTTCGTCCCCGCGTTCGACAGGTCGGGGACCTGCATCTCCATGGCGACCAGGCGCGGCACGTCCTCGCGCTTGTCGAGGCGGCCCTTGACGAAGACGACCGCGTCCTCGACGAGCTGGGTGGAGACCAGCTGGTAGGTGGCCGGGAAGAACATGCACTCGATGGAGCCGGCGAGGTCCTCGACGGTCGCGATCGCCCAGGCGTTGCCCTGCTTGGTCATCTTGCGCTGGAGGCCCGAGATGATGCCGCCGACCGTGACGACCGCGCCGTCGCCGAAGTCACCGCCGGTGAGCTGCCCGATGCCCGCGTCCGCCTTGTCGGACAGCACGTGCTCCAGGCCGAAGAGCGGGTGGTCGGAGACGTACAGGCCGAGCATCTCGCGCTCCTGGGCGAGCAGGTACGTCTTGTCCCACTCGTCGGTGGAGAACTCGACGTCGAGCCCGAAGCCCGGGGCGTCGCTCTCCTCGTCGGCGCCGCCGAAGAGGTCGAACTGCCCTTCCGCTTCCTTCCTCTTGACCGCCACGACGTTGTCGATCATCGGCTCGTACTGCGCGGTGAGGCCCTTGCGGGTGTGCCCCATCTCGTCGAAGGCACCCGCCTTGATGAGCGATTCGGTCGTCCTCTTGTTGCACGCGGCGGCCTCGACCTTGTCGAGGTAGTCGGGGAACGAGGAGTACTTCCCCTTGGCCTTGCGGGAGCGGATGATCGCGTCCACGACGTTCGTCCCGACGTTGCGGACCGCCTCCAGGCCGAAGAGGATCACGTCGTCGCCCTGGGCGGCGAAGTTGTGGACCGACTCGTTCACGTTCGGCGGGAGGACCTTGATCTTCATGCGCCGGCACTCGTTGAGATAGACGGCCGACTTGTCCTTGTCGTCCTTCACCGAGGTGAGCAGCGCCGCCATGTACTCGGCCGGGTAGTTCGCCTTCAGGTACGCGGTCCAGTAGGTGACCAGGCCGTACGCGGAGGAGTGCGCCTTGTTGAACGCGTAGCCGGCGAACGGCACCAGGACGTCCCACAGGGCCTGGATCGCCGCGTCGCTGAAGCCGTTCTTCCGGGCGCCCTCCTGGAAGATGGTGAAGTTCTTCGCCAGTTCCTCGGGCTTCTTCTTGCCCATCACGCGGCGCAGGATGTCGGCCTCGCCGAGCGAGTACCCGGCGACGATCTGGGCGGCCTTCTGCACCTGCTCCTGGTACACGATGAGGCCGTAGGTGAGGCCCAGCGTCTCCTTCAGGGGCTCTTCGAGCTCCGGGTGGATCGGCGTGATCTCCTGCCGGGCGTTCTTTCGCTCCGCGTAGTTCGTGTGCGAGTTCATGCCCATCGGGCCCGGCCGGTACAGGGCCGAGACGGCGGAGATGTCCTCGAAGTTGTCGGGCTGCATCTGGCGGAGCAGCGAGCGCATCGGGCCGCCGTCGAACTGGAAGACGCCGAGCGTGTCACCGCGGCAGAGCAGTTCGTACGTCTTGGGGTCGTCCAGGGGCACGGACAGAAGCTCCAGCTTCTTGCCCTTGTTGGCCTCCACCATCTTCACGGCGTCGTCCATGATCGTCAGGTTCCTGAGGCCCAGGAAGTCCATCTTGATCAGGCCGAGCGACTCGCACTGCGGGTAGTCCCACTGCGTGATGGTCACGCCGTCGGTGTGCCGGGTCCACAGCGGGGCGTGGTCGACGATCGGCTCGCTGGACATGATGACGCCGGCGGCGTGCACGCCCATCTGGCGGACCAGGCCCTCGACGCCCTTGGCGGTGTCGATGACCTTCTTGACGTCCGGCTCGTTCTCGTACATCCCCCGGATCTCGCCCGCCTCGCTGTAGCGCGGGTGCGTGGGGTTGGTGATGCCGTCGAGGTCGATGCCCTTGCCGAGGACGTCGGCGGGCATCGCCTTGGTGAGGCGGTCGCCCATCGCGTACGGGTAGCCGAGGACGCGCGCGGAGTCCTTGATCGCGTTCTTGGCCTTGATCTTGCCGTAGGTGCCGATCATGGCGACCTTGTCGGCGCCGTACTTCTCGGTCACGTACCTGATCACTTCGACGCGCCTGCGCTCGTCGAAGTCGATGTCGACGTCGGGCATGGAGACGCGCTCGGGGTTGAGGAACCGCTCGAAGATCAGTCCGTGCTCGATCGGGTCGAGGTCGGTGATGCCCATGGCGTACGAGACGATCGAGCCGGCCGCGGAGCCTCGGCCGGGGCCCACCGCGATGCCGTTGTTCTTGGCCCACATGATGAAGTCGGCGACCACGAGGAAGTAGCCCGGGAACCCCATCTGGATGATGATGTCCATCTCGTAGTCGGCCTGCTTCTGCCGGTCCTCGGGGACGCCACCGGGGAAGCGGCGGTTCATGCCGCGCCGCACTTCCTCCTTGAACCACGTGGTGTTGGTGTAGCCCTCTTCCGGAATGTCGAACTTCGGCATGAGGTCGCGCTTGTCGAACATGCCGGTCGTGTCGATCTGCTCGGCGACCAGCAGGGTGTTGCGGCAGCCCTCCTGCCAGGCGTCCGAGGAGTCGATGGCGTACATCTCGTCGGTCGACTTCAGGTAGTAACCCGTGCCGTCGAACCGGAAGCGGTCCGGGTCCGAGAGGTTCTTGCCGGTCTGGATGCAGAGCAGGGCGTCGTGGGCGACGGACTCGTGCGCGTACGTGTAGTGCGAGTCGTTCGTCACCAGGGGCGGGATGCCGAGCTTCTTGCCGATCTCCAGCAGGCCGTCGCGGACCCGGCGCTCGATCTCGATGCCGTGGTCCATCAGCTCCAGGAAGTACCGGTCCTTGCCGAAGATGTCCTGGTACTCGGAGGCCGCCTTCAGCGCCTCGTCGAACTGGCCGAGGCGCAGCCGGGTCTGCAGCTCACCCGAGGGGCAGCCGGTGGAGGCGATCAGGCCCTCGCTCCACTGGGAGAGGGTCTCCTTGTCCATGCGCGGCCACTTCTGCAGCCAGCCCTCGGCGTACGCGTCCGAGGAGAGCTTGAACAGGTTGTGCAGGCCCTTGCTGTTCGCCGCCCAGATCGTCTTGTGCGTGTAACCGCCCGAACCGGAGATGTCGTCGCGCTTCTGGTGCGGCTGGCCCCACTTGATCTTCCGCTTGTTGCGCCGCGACTCCGGGGCGACGTACGCCTCGATGCCGATGATCGGCGTGACGCCCGCCTTCTGGGCGGAGTGGAAGAAGTCGTACGCCCCGTGCAGGTTGCCGTGGTCGGACATCGCGATGTGCGTCATGCCCATCTCGTTGCACGCGTTGAACATGTCCTTCAGCCGCGCGGCACCGTCCAGCAGCGAGTACTGGGTGTGGACGTGCAGGTGCGTGAAGGGCGGCTTGGACACGGTGTGGGCCTCCTACGGCGAACGCGCGGCGACGGTCTGGGGACAGCTTGGAAGTCTACGACCGGTCTCTGACAATCGTCGGGCACTCCCGAGTACGGTCGGGCGTTGGACAGGTCAGAACACCTGCCCTGCGTGTCACACAGCTCACGCACCATCTGCACCAGGAGGCACCCCGCGATGTCGGACCAGCAGCCCACCGCTGAAGAGCGCGGGGAGCAGATCCTCGCCGTCTTCGACACCGCGTTCGGCGAGCTGCTCGCCGCGGACCCCGCCGCCTTCCGGGTCAAGTTCCGCAAGATGGCCGCCTCGGCCTTCGCCTTCTACCGCGGGACGGCCTGCCTGTTCTACCAGGACCTGGAGCGTGAGCAGCACGGCGGCCCGTACCTGGACGACCGCACCAGCCGGGTGTGGATCCACGGCGACCTGCACGCGGAGAACTTCGGCACGTACATGGATGCGAACGGCCGGCTGGTCTTCAATGTGAACGACTTCGACGAGGCGTACGTCGGCCCCTTCACCTGGGACCTCAAGCGCTTCGCCGCCTCGGTGGCCCTGATCGGCTACGCGAAGGCGTTCAGCGACGAGCAGATCACCGCCCTGGTGCGCACGTACGCGGCGGCCTACCGCGAGCGGGTCCACTCCCTGGCCACCGGCGCGAAGAACGACGAGGTGCCGCCCTTCACCCTGGACACGGCCGAGGGCCCGCTGCTCGGCGCGCTGCGCGACGCCCGCGCGCGGACCCGCTTCGAGCTGCTCGACTCCATGACGGAGATCCGCGACTTCGAGCGCCGCTTCGCCCCCGGCGGCGGCTCCATCGAGCTAGACGCGGCGACGCGCTACAAGGTGCTGGCGGCCTTCGACGGCTATCTGGAGACGCTGCCGGAGTCGTCGCTGACCCGCCCGGACTCGTACCGGGTGAAGGACGTGGTCGGGCGCCGCGGCATCGGGATCGGGTCGGCGGGCCTGCCCTCGTACAACATCCTCCTGGAGGGCAACAGCGACGCCCTGGAGAACGATGTGGTGATCTACGTGAAGCAGGCCCAGACCCCGGCCGTCTCGCGCCACATCACGGACCCGGCGATCCGGGACTACTTCCAGCACGAGGGGCACCGCACGGTCATCTCGCAGCGCGCGCTCCAGGCCCACGCGGACCCGTGGCTCGGCTGGACGGAGCTGAACGGCTCGGGCCAGCTGGTCGCCGAGGTCTCCCCGTACGCGGTGGACCTGGACTGGTCGGACATCGACGACCCGGAGGAGATCGACGCGGTCGTCGCCGACCTCGGCCGGGCCACGGCGACGATGCACGCGGCGGCCGACGACCAGTCCGGCGAGTCGCTGGTGCCGTTCTCCACGGAGCGCGCGATCGACGCGGCGATCGCCGCCGACGAGGACGGTTTCGCGGACCTCCTGGTCGACTTCGCGCACCTCTACGGCGCTCGCGCGCGGGAGGACCACCAGATCTTCGTGGACCTGTTCCGCAACGGCCGGATTCCCGGTCTCTGACGCACAGCCACCCTTTAGGCATCGTTTACCGTCGGCCATGACACACTCCTCGGCGATGGACGACATATCCGGGACCCAGCTCAGAGCCGTGCGCGCGGCGCTCTTCACGGCCGTGGCCGTGACGCTGTCCGCCGCGTCGCACGTGCTGCTGTCCCGGGCCCCGCTGCCGCTGACCACGGTCGGCGCGATCGCCGCCGCCGTGTTCGTGATCGCGTACGCGCTCGCCGGACGTGAGCGCGGCTTCGGGCGGATCGCGGCGCTGCTCGTCCCGCTCGAGCTGGCCGCGGACACGGTCTTCACCACCGGGCAGCACGTCTGTTACGGCGCGGCGGGCGGCCCGGTCGCGGGTCCCCTGCGCTCCTTCGGCTTCGACCTGCTGTGCGCGGGCAACGTGGGCACGCCCCTGGCCCGGATGACCGGCGGCGGCACCGACAGAACCATCGGCCTGCTCGCGCACCCCGGTCCTGCGGCCTCCTGGCTGCTGCTCGGCGCGCACGTCACGGTCGGGCTGCTCGCGGCCCTGTGGCTGCGCCGCGGTGAGCAGGCGCTGGCCCAGCTGCTGCGCGCGCTGGCCGCGTTCGCGTTCCGGCCGCTGATCGTCGCGTGGGCCACGGTCACCGCCCGGGTCGAGCCGGTGTCCGCCGGGCCCCGTCCGGCCACCGCCGTGCCGGCCGCCCGCGTCCGGATCTGGGTGCACTCCGTGGGGCGGCGCGGACCGCCGTGCGCGGCCCTGTAGCCCTCGCGCGAGCGAGAGCCACCACCGCTGCACGACAGTCCCCCGCATGAGTTCTTAAAGAGTCGACGGAGTACCCATCATGAGCAAGCGCAACAGCCAGCAGGCGAAGACGGCGGCCCGCGAGCGGCTGCGGATCGAGCGCGAGAAGCAGGCGAAGAAGGCGAAGGCGAAGCGGCAGGCGATCGTCGCGGGTTCCATCGTGGGTGTCCTCGCGATAGCCGGCGGCATCGGCTACTTCGCGGTGCAGGCCATGAAGCCCTCCCACTGGGAGACGGCGCTGGACGCGAAGAGCACCGCCGTCGTGGCGCCCAAGAACACCACCGGTACCGACGGCACGACCGTGGTGATCGGCAAGGACAGCGCGAAGAAGACCTTGAAGCTCTACGAGGACTCGCGCTGCCCGGTCTGCGCGTCGTTCGAGCAGACGGTCGGCTCGACCGTCCACAAGGACGTCGAGGACGGCAAGTTCAAGATCCAGTACATCGGCGCCACCTTCATCGACGGTGACGGCAGCGGCAAGATCGGCTCCAACGGCGAGGGCTCCAAGAACGCGCTGAGCGCGCTCGGCGCGGCCCTGAACGTCAGCCAGGACGCCTTCCTCGACTACAAGACCGCCCTGTACT
The DNA here is from genome assembly GCF_040645755.1 of Streptomyces sp. NPDC046716. NCBI lineage: Bacteria > Bacillati > Actinomycetota > Actinomycetes > Kitasatosporales > Streptomycetaceae > Streptomyces > Streptomyces sp. NPDC046716. Next base: position 88,182 of record NZ_JBEYYU010000020.1, on the reverse strand, counting down.
CGAAGAAGTACCACCCGGACGAGACCAAGGACGAGTTCAAGAGCGACGACTACCTGATCAAGGTCGCGAACACCGTGGACGCCCTGAAGGACAACAAGGCGTTCCAGAAGGATGTCAAGGACGGCACCTACGACAACTGGGCCATGAAGATGTCCAAGACGTTCGACTCGAACAAGGACGAGGTCACCGGCACCCCGTCCCTCGTCATGGACGGCAAGAAGCTCGTGGGCTCCGACGGCCAGAACGCGCCCATGTCCGTGGCGGAGTTCAACACGGCGATCGAGAAGGCTCTCGCGGGCTGATCCGGCCGGAGCTCACCTGACGCACCGCTGAAGGGCGGGCGAACTCTTCGGAGTTCGCCCGCCCTTGGCGCGTACCGGTCAGTAGTGTGCTGCCCCGTGACCAGTCGACTCGCAGCAGAATCCTCAACTCCGCGCCGCCGCACGGTGGTCAAGGCCGCGGCCGCCGGCGCCGTCCTCGCCGCCCCGCTGCTCGCGGCCCCCGCCGCCGGGGCCGTCGAGGCGCCCGCCTTCCTGCACGGCGTGGCCTCGGGCGACCCGCTCCCCGACGGCGTCCTGCTGTGGACGCGGGTGACGCCGACCGCGGAGGCCGTGCCCGGCTCCGGCAAGGGGCCCGACACCCGGGTGGGCTGGGAGATCGCCGAGGACCGGGCGTTCCGTACGGTGGTGGGCCGCGGCACGACGACCGCGAGCGCCGCGTCCGACCACACCGTGAAGGCGGATGTAAGGGGCTTGCGCCCGGCGAGCGCCTATTACTTCCGCTTCTTCGCGGGCGACGCGTACTCGCCCGTCGGCCGGACCCGCACCGCGCCCGCCGCCGACGCCCGCGAGGAGCTGCGCTTCGGCGTCGTCTCGTGCGCGAACTGGGAGGCGGGCTGGTTCTCCGCCTACCGTCACCTGGCCGCCCGCGCCGACCTGGACGCGGTTCTGCACCTCGGCGACTACCTCTACGAGTACAGGACGGGCGAGTACCCGGCGGCGAAGTACACCGTGCGGCCGCACCAGCCGGCGCACGAGATCGTCTCGCTCGCCGACTACCGGATCCGGCACGGCGCGCACAAGACCGACGACGACGTCCGGGCGATGCACGCGGCGCATCCGCTGGTGGCCATCTGGGACGACCACGAGTTCGCCAACGACGCCTGGTCGGGCGGCGCCGAGAACCACTCTCCCGCCACCGAGGGCGCCTGGGCGGCCCGCCGGGACGCCGCCAAGCAGGCGTACTTCGAGTGGATGCCGGTGCGCCCGTCGATCGCGGGGACCGTCTACCGGCGGCTGCGCTTCGGCGCCCTGGCCGATCTGCACCTGCTGGACCTGAGATCGTTCCGCTCGCAGCAGGCGAGCGTCGGCAGCGGCGCCGTGGACGACGCCGGCCGCACGATCACCGGCCGCGCCCAGCTCGACTGGCTGAAGTCCGGGCTCGCCGCGTCCGACGCGCAGTGGAAGCTGGTCGGCACCTCGGTGATGATCTCGCCGGTCGCCTTCGGCTCGCTGCCCGCCCGTCTCCTCGCGCCGCTCGCCGAGTTGCTCGGGCTGCCCGAGGAGGGCCTGGCGATCAACGTCGACCAGTGGGACGGCTACACGCACGACCGCAAGGAGCTGATCTCCCACCTGCGCGAGCGCGGCATCGAGGACACCGTCTTCCTGACCGGCGACATCCACATGGCGTGGGCCAACGACGTCCCCGTGACCGCGGGCACCTACCCGCTCTCGCCGTCCGCCGCGACGGAGTTCGTGGTCACGTCGGTGACGTCGGACAACCTCGACGACATCCTGCACGTGGCGCCCGACACCCTCTCCACGGTGGCCGAGACCGCCGTCAAGGCGGCCAACCGGCACGTGAAGTGGCTGGACATGGACTCCCACGGCTACGGCGTCCTGGACGTCACCGCCGAACGGGCGCAGATGGACTACTACGTGATCTCGGACCGGACCGACAAGAACGCCACGTCCGCCTGGGAACGCTCGTACCGCACGCGCACCGGCACCCAGCGGGCCGAGCGCGCGGACGCACCCGTGAAGTGACCTCCGGCCGGGCCGCCTAGAGCGAGTCCAGGAAGCCGAGCGCCACCCGCCAGGTGGCCTCGGCGGCCTCCTCGTCGTAGTCCGGAAGACCGGGGTCGGTGTAGAGGTGGCCGGCCCCGGGATAGCGGTAGATCTCGACGTCGGCGCCCGTGCGGCCCATCTGGAGGTACCAGGTGTTCAGCCAGTCGTCCGTCTCGAAGGCGTCCGGCGAGGCGACGTGCAGCTGGACCGGCAGCTCGTCCACCGACGCGGTCTCCGCGATGTCCGACGTGCCGTGCATGAGCAGCAGCCCGCGGGCCTTCTCGTCGCCGAGGGCGAGGGTCTGCGCGACCGAGGCGCCCAGCGAGAAGCCCGCGTAGACCAGGCCGCGGTCGGAGTAGGGCGCGGCCGCGAGGACGGCACGCTTGAGCAGCTCGTCCTTGCCGATCTCCTCGTTGAACTCCATGCCCTCCTCGACGGTGTCGAAGGTGCGGCCCTCGAAGAGATCCGGGGTCCACACCTCGTGACCGGCGGCGCGCAGCCGGTCGGCCGCGTCCTTCACGGCGGGCCGCAGACCGAACGTCGAGTGGAACAGCATGATGTTCATGGTTTCCATGGTGCCAGGAACGTCACAGGTTAGGCGTGCCGGATCCCGGTTACGGTCCAGGGCATGGAGATGGAGAACGTATTGCGCCCGGTGATCGTGATCGGCGGCTCGGTCCTCATCACCCTTCTCGTCGGGTGGGCCGTGGACCGGCTGCTGCAGCGGGCCGACCGACGCCACCACGAGACACCCCTCTGGGGCCTGCTGCGCCGCTGCCGGCTGCCCCTCCAGTTCGTGCTCTGCGCGGCGCTGCTGCGCGGCTCGTACGACCAGACGAAGCTCGCGAAGGAGCACACCGCGGGGATCGGCCAGACCCTCAGTCTGGTGCTCATCGGCGCCACGGCCTGGCTGATCATCCGGGTCGCCGCGGTGATCGTCGAGTCCTCCTACGCCCGCTACGCCGCCGCCCACCGCGATCCCGCCCGGGTCCGCCGGGTGCGCACCCAGGTCGCCCTCATCCAGCGCGTCGTCACGGCCGTCGTCGGCGTGGTGGCGGTCGCGGCGATGCTGCTGACCTTCCCCGCGTTCCGCGCTGCGGGCGCCTCGCTGCTCGCCTCGGCCGGCATCCTCGGCATCGTCGCCGGTGTCGCCGCCCAGTCCACGCTCGGCAACCTCTTCGCCGGGCTGCAGATCGCCTTCGGCGACATGGTCCGTATAGGGGACACGGTCGTGGTGGACGGCGAGTGGGGCACGGTCGAGGAGATCACCCTCACCTTCCTCGCGGTCCGCACCTGGGACGAGCGCCGGATCACCATGCCGGTGTCGTACTTCACGTCGAAGCCGTTCGAGAACTGGTCGCGCGGCGGCGCCCAGATGACCGGCACCGTCTTCTTCCACCTCGACCACAGCGCGCCCCTGCACGAGATGCGCGAGCAGCTGCGCGACATCCTCGGCGAGTGCGCCGCCTGGGACGGTCGCGACTGGGGGCTGGCCGTCACCGACACCACGCCCTCCACGATGCAGGTCCGCGCCCTGGTCACGGCCAAGGACGCCGACGACATCTGGACGGTCCGGGTCACGGTCCGCGAGCAGATGCTGCGCTGGCTGACCGACAAGCACCCGTACGCGCTGCCCCGCATCAACACGGCGACGGCGCTGCTCGCCCCCGACGAGGCGATGGCGGCCTACTCGGAGCACGTCCTCACCCGCGACGGCCGGGCCCCACGCACCGGCCGCGGCTGACCTCCGGCCGACCTGGCCGCAAAGTTCCCCGCGCCCTTTTTTCAGCTCGTCTTCCACCCGCGCCCCGGCGGCCTCTTCCCGCGCAGTTCCCCGCGCCCCTGAGGCATGCGCTGACGCGCAGCCTCCCCCTGAGGCTGCGGCTGCCTGCCGACGTGTCTCAGGTGCCGCACGGGGCGCGCCTCTCCGCCGAGGTACCGCACCGGGCGCGCCTCTCTGATGAGATGCCGCACGAAGTGCGCATCTCAGGGGCGCGGGGAACTGCGCGAGAAGCGGCCACCGGCCCGCACGTGAACGACAACCCGACCGCGCGCCCCCTCCCACACACCAGCCCCGCTAGCGCAGACTCCGGACATCCAGCTGCCGCAGCACCCGATCGACGACCTCAGGATTGGCCCCGGGTTCGCTGCGCGCGGCCAGCACCTCGTGACGGGCCGCCGACATCATCTCGGCCTGAATCCGCCGAACCCGCTTGATCCGCTTGTAGCGCTTGGCCTGCGACTCCCGCCGCTCCTCGGCCCCCATCTCGGGATTGATGCGCAGCCCGATGTCGTACGCCCGCCGCAGCATCTGCTCCTGCACCTCGGCCGGCAGCTCCTCGACCTCCTCGATCTCCTTGTACCGGCGCTTGGCGGCCTTCGCGGCGCGCAGCGCCAGCTCCTTCTCGTACTCCTGCTCGGCCTCGGTGTCGGCCCGCACGTTCAGCTTCGTCACCAGCCAGGGCAGGCTCAGCCCCTGGAGCACGAGGGTCGCCATGATGACGCCGAAGGCGATGAAGACGATCTCGTCGCGGTCGGGGAAGGCCGAGCCGTCGTCCATCGTCAGCGGGATGGCGAGGGCCAGCGCCACCGACGCCACGCCGCGCATCCCCGACCACCACATGACGACGGTCTCCCGCCAGCTCACCGGGATGTCCTCGTCGAAGTCGCGGCGCGCGTGCATCCGTCGGGTCACCCAGGTCATGGGTGCCAGCCACAGCAGCCGTACGACGATGACGACCCCGACGACCGCGGCCGACCAGCCCAGCATCTCGCCCCAGCGGCCCTGCGCGGTCCTGATGACGTTGTGCACCTCCAGGCCGATGAGCCCGAAGGCGACCCCGGTGACGAGGGTGTCGACGACGTCCCAGAAGGCGCGGCCGGTGAGCCGGGTGAGCACGTCGTCGGCGTCGAAGGCGTGCTCGGCGAGGAAGATCGCCGTGGTCAGGACGGCGAGCACGCCCGAGCCCTTCAGCTCCTCGGCGAGGACGTAGGAGGCGTACGGGATGAGGAGGGTCATGCCGATCTGGAGCGTGGCGTCGCCGAGGTAGGACATCAGCTTGTTGGCCGCCCAGCCGAGCCCGAACCCGACGACGATCGCGACGACCGCGGACAGCACGAGGTCGAAGGCGGCCCGCGGCAGGGAGAAGGTGCCGCTGACGGCGGCGGCGATGGCGACGTGGTAGAGCACGATCGCCGTCACGTCGTTGAACAGCCCCTCGCCCTCCAGGATCGACACCATCCTTCGGGGCAGCCCGAGTTGGCCCGCGACGGCGGTCGCGGCGACCGGGTCGGGCGGCGCCACCAGCGCCCCGAGCGCGACCGCCGCGGCGAGCGACAGACCGGGCACCACGGCGTTCGCGACGAAGGCGACGGCGGCCGTGGTGACGAAGACGAGGGCGACGGCGAGCAGGAAGATGGGCCGCTTGTTGGCGGCGAACTGCCGCCAGGACGTGCGGTGCACGGCCGCGTAGAGCAGCGGCGGCAGGACGAGGGGCAGGATCAGGTCGGGGTCGATGTCGACGTTCGGCACGGCCCGGATCAGGGCGAGGACGATGCCGAGCAGGGTCATCAGGATCGGCGCGGGCAGCTTGAGCCGGTCGCCGAGCGGCACGCTCAGGACGGCCCCGAGCAGCAGCACGAACAGCAGGGCCAATTGATCCACGGATGCTCCGACCTGGCTCGACGATCATGTACCGCCGTCCAGGGTGCCACGCGATCCCGGGCAAAACGCCCCGACGACGGCGCGGAACACCCCGATTCGGGCGCCGGCGTCCACCGGCGTACGACCGCGGCCGCCCGGTCCGGAGCGGGACCGGGCGGTGTCGGGTCAGCGGATCGTCTTGCGCATCGCCAGGTGCGGGATCCCGGCGTCGGGGAACTCCGGCCCGTACGCCTCGTACCCGAGCCGCTCGTAGAAGCCCAACGCATGGGTCTGGGCGTGCAGATCGACGGCCGCGAGCCCGCGGTCCCGGGCGGCGTCCTCGATGGCGCCGACCAGGGCGGCGCCCACGCCGCGACCCCGCGCGACCTTGGCCACGGCGAGGCGGCCGAGGGCGCCGACGTCCTCGGCCCCGCCGTTCTTCACCGCGGCGGCGGCGCCGGTCAGCAGCCGACCGGTGCCGAGCGCGGTCCCGTCCTCGTCGACGGCCAGCACGTGCACGGCGTCCGTGTCGTACGCGTCGTACTCCAGCTCCTGCGGCACGCCCTGCTCGGTGACGAAGACGTCCCTGCGGACGGCGAAGCAGGCGGCCCGGTCCGCGTCCGCCTCGGCGACCCGGACCACGTACCCGGTGCTCACGCGCTCTCCGCCCGGACCCGGTCCAGCGCCGTCTGGAGGTCGTCGGGGTACTCGCTCGAGAACTCGACCCACTGCCCGTCCGACGGGTGCTCGAACCCGAGGCGCACCGCGTGCAGCCACTGCCGGGTGAGCCCGAGCCGCTTGGCGATCGTGGGGTCGGCGCCGTAGGTGAGGTCGCCGACGCAGGGGTGCCGGTGCGCGGACATGTGCACGCGGATCTGGTGGGTGCGGCCCGTCTCCAGCTTGATGTCGAGCAGGGAGGCGGCGCGGAACGCCTCGATGAGGTCGTAGTGCGTGACGGACGGCTTGCCCTCGGCCGTGACCGCCCACTTGTAGTCATGGTTCGGATGCCGCCCGATCGGGGCGTCGATCGTGCCGCTCATCGGGTCCGGGTGGCCCTGCACCAGCGCGTGGTAGCGCTTGTCCGGGACGCGCTCCTTGAACTGGCGCTTCAGCGACGTGTACGCCCGCTCGGACTTGGCGACGACCATCAGCCCGGAGGTGCCGACGTCGAGCCGGTGCACGATGCCCTGGCGCTCGGCGGCGCCCGAGGTCGAGATCCGGTACCCGGCGGCGGCGAGGCCGCCGATCACGGTGGTGCCGGTCCAGCCGGGGCTGGGGTGGGCGGCGACGCCCACCGGCTTCACGATGACGACGATGTCGTCGTCGTCGTGCACGATCTCCATGCCCTCGACGGGCTCGGCGACGATCTGCACCGGAGCGGGCGCCTGCGGCATCTCCACTTCCAGCCAGGCCCCGCCGTGCACCCGCTCGGACTTGCCCACAACCGAGCCGTCGACCATGACCTTGCCGGCGGCGGCGAGCTCGGCGGCCTTGGTGCGGGAGAAGCCGAACATGCGGGAGATGGCGGCGTCGACGCGCTCGCCCTCCAGGCCGTCGGGCACGGGCAGGGTTCGGATCTCGGGAATCGTGCTCACGCATCGAGTATGCAGGAGGGCACCGACAGCCCCGTACCGCAGCCCTGTCACCAGGGCCCCGGCTCAGTCCTTGTGGACGGTGCCGTCGGGGTCGATCCCGCGGAAGGACAGCAGCACGATCAGGATGCCGCCGCACACGATCGCGGAGTCGGCCAGATTGAAGACCGGGTAGTGCTTCGGCGCGATGAAGTCGACGACGGCGCCCTCGAACACACCGGGTGCCCGGAAGATCCGGTCGGTGAGATTGCCGAGCGCCCCGCCGAGCAGCAGCCCGAGCGCGATCGCCCACGGCGTGCTGTAGAGCTTCTTCGCGAGCCGCACGATGACGACGATCACCGCGGCCGCGATCACCGTGAAGACGATCGTGAAGGCCTCGCCCATGCCCCAGGCGGCGCCGGGGTTGCGGATCACTTCCAGCTGCAGCCAGTCGCCGAGGACCCGGATGGAGTCCTGGTGCTCCAGCTTCGCGACCACGATGAGCTTGCTCACGAGGTCCAGGGCGTACGCGAGCGCGGCCACGGCGAGCAGCACGACGAGCCGCCGCCTGCCCTTGGGCCGCTCGGCGGCGGCGGCCTGCTCGGGCTCGACCGCCCCCGTCTCAGAGGAATCCGGCGTACCGATGACGCGCTCCGCTTCTGCCACGTGAGTCCCTCAACCTAGTACCTGACTGGGGACGAGCGTACGGCACACGTGTGCGGCCGTACGAGGACGGTACGGCCACGACTCGGCTGCTTCTTCGACTGTGCGACGCGCCGACGCTCAGGAGCGCCGCTCCTGCTTCTGCTTGCACTCCACGCACAGGGTCGCCCGCGGGAAGGCCTGCATCCGCGCCTTGCCGATGGGGTTCCCGCAGTTCTCGCAGAGTCCGTAGGTGCCGGCGTCGAGCCGCTCCAGCGCCCGCTCGGTCTGGAGCAGCATCTCGCGCGCGTTGGCCGCCAACGCCATCTCGTGCTCGCGCGTGATGTTCTTCGTGCCCGTGTCGGCGTCGTCGTCGCCCGCTCCGTCCCCGGAGTCCCGCATCAGGCCGGCGAGGCCCTCCTCGGCCGTGTGGATCTCGCTGCCGAGCCGCAGCACCTCGCTCTGCAGCTCGGCGCGCGCCTCCGCGACCTCGTCCGGGGTCCAGGGGTCCTCGCCGGGCCGGACGGCCAGCTCGCCGGGTTCGGCGGCGGCCACCCGCGCCTTGGGAACCGCTTCGGGCTTCTTCGCCGCCGTGGCCGTCCCCTGAGTCTTCTTCGCAACCACTGTCGTGGCTCCCGTCGTCTTCGCGGCCTCGGCCGCGTCCTCGGCCGCGGAGGCGACCGTCTTCTTCGCCGCGCTCTTGCGCCCGGTGGCCTTCTTGGCGGTACCGGGCTTCGCCGTGCTCGCGGTGCCGTCCCCGGCACCCGCCTTGCCGCTCGTTCGGTGCGCGGCCGCCGACTCCTCGGCGGCGACGTCGGCCGCCGGGGCCTTCGCGGTCTTCTTCGCCGCGCTCGTGGTGCTCTTCGCGGCCTTCTTGGCGGGCGCGGCGCTCTTCGTGCTCCTGGCAGACGCGCTCTTCGCCGCCTTGGCCGCCTTCTTGGGTGCCGCGGCGTCCCCGGCCGGCTCCGCCCGGGCGCTCTTCTTGCCCCCCACGTCCTTCCCGGCACCGCCGGAGGCAGTGGCACGGGCCGCCCCGCCGGAGGCACCCGCACCCGTCGATCTGTCGGACGCCGACTGCTGAACGGCGGTCTTTTTCGCCACCATGGCCGCGGCCCCTTCACATATTGTGATCTTGCTCGCGAATCGTGCTGGGACGATAAATCGACTCCGGGCCCGCGGCAACGGGACATCCGCCCCGGCCCACCCCCTCCGCGACGGTCCGGCGACCGCCGCGCGACGAACCTGCAAGCGTTGTGCCCAGCTCCCCGCCTGGTAATCCGCCGGTCTCCCGCCCGCGCCGCGCCCGCCGACCGGCCCGCCGGGACCGGTCCGCGCGCGTGTCGCCATTCGGGTCACCGGGCCCGGACGGCGCGGCCCGCCGCCGGCCCCGGGAAAACCGGTCGGCCGCCCCGTCCCCGGCGCCGTACACTGGGCGCAGCGAGAAGCATGGATGGGGACGAGTAGCGGCGTACGCAGCCAGGAGCGACCCGGGGCCGGTGGAAGCCCGGGGGCGAGCGCGACGCGAAGATCACCCCGGAGCCGCCGGAAGAACGCCCAGGACGACGTCCACGGGCCGCTAGACCCGGCATCGCGACCCCAATGAGGGGGCTCGCCGGAGCGCACCACGCCCCGGAGGGCCAAGGAGGGTGGTACCGCGGGAGCGCGCCGCACACGGCGTACGTCGCACGGAAGTGGCGGCAGGCTCTCGTCCCTTCGACGGAAGAAGGCAGATCCGCCGGAGGAAGACTGATGACGCAGTACCGCCAGGTGCCCGCCCAGGTCGACCTGCCCGCCCTCGAGCACGCGGTGCTCGACTTCTGGGACGAGCAGAAGATCTTCGCCAAGAGCCTGGAGCAGTCCGAAGGGCGCCCCGAGTGGGTGTTCTACGAGGGCCCGCCCACGGCCAACGGCATGCCGGGTGCCCACCACATCGAGGCCCGCGTCTTCAAGGACGTCTTTCCCCGCTTCCGCACCATGCGCGGCTACCACGTGGCGCGCAAGGCGGGCTGGGACTGCCACGGTCTCCCCGTCGAGCTGGCGGTGGAGAAGGAGCTCGGCTTCACCGGCAAGAAGGACATCGAGGCGTACGGCATCGCCGAGTTCAACGCCAAGTGCCGCGAGTCCGTGACCCGGCACACCGACGCCTTCTCCGACCTGACGACCCGCATGGGCTACTGGGTCGACCTCGACGACGCGTACCGCACGATGGACCCCGCCTACGTCGAGTCGGTGTGGTGGTCCCTGAAGCAGATCTTCGACAAGGGCCTGCTGGTCCAGGACCACCGTGTCGCCCCCTGGTGCCCGCGCTGCGGCACGGGTCTGTCGGACCACGAGCTGGCGCAGGGCTACGAGACGGTCGTCGACCCCTCGGTCTATGTCCGTTTCCCCCTCACCTCCGGTCCCCTGGCCGGTCAGGCCGCGCTGCTGGTCTGGACGACGACCCCGTGGACGCTGGTGTCCAACACGGCGGTCGCCGCGCACCCCGAGGTCCGCTACGTCGTGGCGACCGACGGCACCGAGAAGGTGGTCGTCGCCGAGCCGCTCGTCGAGAAGGCGCTCGGCGAGGGCTGGGAGACGACCGGCGAGTCCTTCACCGGCGCCGAGATGGAGCGCTGGAAGTACCAACGCCCGTTCGAGCTGGTCGAGTTCCCGGCCGAGGCCCACTATGTGGTCAACGCCGAGTACGTGACGACCGAGGACGGTACGGGTCTGGTCCACCAGTCCCCCGCGTTCGGTGAGGACGACCTCAAGGTCTGCCGCGCGTACGGCCTCCCGGTCGTGAACCCGGTGCTGCCCGACGGCACCTTCACCCCCGATCTCCCCCTCGTGGGCGGCGTCTTCTTCAAGAAGGCGGACGAAGCGCTGACCGAGGACCTCAAGAACCGCGGCCTGCTCTTCCGGCACCTGCCGTACGAGCACAGCTACCCGCACTGCTGGCGCTGCCACACCGCGCTCCTCTACTACGCGCAGCCGTCCTGGTACATCCGCACCACGGCCGTCAAGGACCGCCTCCTCCAGGAGAACGAGAAGACCAACTGGTTCCCGGAGACGGTCAAGCACGGCCGCTTCGGCGACTGGCTGACCAACAACATCGACTGGGCGCTCTCCCGCAACCGCTACTGGGGCACCCCGCTGCCGATCTGGCGCTGCGAGGAGGGCCACCTCACCTGCGTCGGCTCGCGCGCGGAGCTGTCCGAGCTGTCCGGCACCGACCAGTCGCAGCTCGACCCGCACCGCCCGTACATCGACGACGTCACCTTCTCCTGCACCCACGAGGGCTGCTCGGCGACGGCGACGCGCGTGCCGGAGGTCATCGACGCCTGGTACGACTCGGGCTCGATGCCGTTCGCCCAGTGGGGCTACCCGTACCAGAACAAGGAACTGTTCGAGTCCCGCTACCCGGCGCAGTTCATCTCCGAGGCCATCGACCAGACCCGCGGCTGGTTCTACACCCTCATGGCGATCGGCACCCTGGTCTTCGACAAGTCGTCGTACGAGAACGTGGTGTGCCTCGGCCACATCCTCGCCGAGGACGGCCGCAAGATGTCCAAGCACCTGGGGAACACGCTGGACCCGATCCCGCTGATGGACCGGCACGGCGCGGACGCGGTGCGCTGGTTCATGGCGGCCGGCGGCTCCCCCTGGGCGGCCCGCCGGGTCGGCCACGGCACCATCCAGGAGGTCGTCCGCAAGACGCTCCTCACGTACTGGAACACGGTCGCCTTCCAGGCCCTGTACGCCCGTACGTCCGAGTGGGCGCCGAGCGAGGCGGACCCGGCCCCGGCCGACCGCACCGTCCTGGACCGCTGGCTGCTGTCCGAGCTGCACCAGCTCACCGACGAGGTCACCAAGGCCCTGGAGGCGTACGACACCCAGCGCGCCGGCAAGCTGCTGTCCGCGTTCGTCGACGACCTGTCGAACTGGTACGTGCGCCGCTCGCGCCGCCGCTTCTGGCAGGGCGACAAGGCCGCGCTGCGCACCCTGCACGAGGTGGTCGTCACGGTCACCCAGCTGATGGCGCCGCTCACGCCGTTCATCGCCGAGCGGGTCTGGCAGGACCTGGTCGTCCCGGTCACCCCGGGCGCCCCGGAGTCCGTGCACCTGTCCTCGTGGCCGGAGGCCGACCTGTCGGCGATCGACCCGGAGCTGTCCGTCCAGATGGCGCTGGTGCGCCGCCTGGTGGAGCTGGGCCGCGCCACGCGCGCGGAGTCGGGCGTCAAGACGCGTCAGCCGCTGTCCCGCGCGCTGGTGGCCGCCTCCGGCTTCGAGGCCCTCTCCCCCGAGCTGCACGCGCAGATCACGGAGGAGCTGAACGTCTCGTCGCTGGCCACGCTCTCCGAGGTGGGCGGCAGCCTGGTCGACACGACCGCCAAGGCAAACTTCCGGGCGCTCGGCAAGCGCTTCGGCAAGCGCGTCCAGGACGTCGCCAAGGCCGTGGCCGACGCGGACGCGGCGGCGCTCTCCCTCGCCCTGCGCGAGGGCACGGCCTCGGTGGAGGTCGACGGCGAGAAGGTCGATCTGGCCCCCGACGAGGTCATCATCACCGAGACCCCGCGCGAGGGCTGGTCGGTGGCCTCCGACTCGGGCGCCACGGTCGCCCTCGACCTGGAGCTCACCGAGGAGCTGCGCCAGGCGGGCCTGGCCCGTGACGCGATCCGCCTGATCCAGGAGGCCCGCAAGAACAGCGGCCTGGACGTCGCGGACCGGATCGCCCTGCGCTGGACGTCGACGGACCCGGCGGTGATCTCGGCGCTGTCCGAGCACTCCGGCCTGATCGCCGACGAGGTCCTGGCGACGGACTTCGCCCAGGGCGAGGCGGACGCCGCGTACGGCGACCCGTTCACGGACGAGGGCCTGAGCCTGGAGTTCCGCCTCCGCAAGGCGTAGTACCCGATCCGGAGGGGCCCGATGAATCCATCGGGCCCCTCCGGCATGTGCGGCCCCGGTCAAGCCCCTCCGGCGATTGAGGAGCGGGGCCCGGGGCGGAGCCCCGAGACGGCACCCCGTGGTCCCCGGAAAGCCGACTTCACCGGCACACCGGTACCCCCGCTCCAGCGAACCGCAAAGACCTCGGCCCGGATCGCAGAAACGATCCGGGCCGAGGCCTGAATGAACGCCGACGCCTCTAGGGCGCTACAGCCGGGGTCAGTTGTCGTCCTCGTCGATGAGGAAACCGCGCATCGGCGACGGAGCCTGTCCCATCGGCTGCGGGCCCTGGGGCCGCACCGGAGCCATCGGCTGCGTCATGGCGGGCGACATCTGCTGCTGGCCGCCGTACGACGGGCCACCGGCGGACGGGTTGCCACCCATGGTCTGGTTGCCACCGTAGGAGGGGGCACCGGCACCGGCGGGAGCCATCGACGGCGCCGGGGACGGCGGCAGCGAGGCGGTGGCCGGGGTGCGCGGCGGAGCCAGCGAGTCGTCGGACTGGGACTCCAGCTGACGCAGCTGGGACTCCAGGTACGACTTCAGACGCGTGCGGTACTCGCGCTCGAAGCCGCGCAGGTCCTCGACCTTGCGCTCCAGCGTGGCGCGGGCGGACTCCAGGGAGCCCATCGCGACGCGGTGCTTCTCCTGCGCGTCCCGCTCCAGGGCGTCGGCCTTGGCACGGGCGTCACGCTCGAGACCCTCGGCGCGGCTGCGGGCCTCGCCGACGATCTTGTTGGCCTCGGAGCGGGCCTCGGCGATCGCCTGGTCGGCGGTCTGCTGAGCCAGCGAGAGGACACGGGCGGCGCTGTCGCCACCGGGGCCCTGACCGGGCTGCGGCATCTGCGGAGGACCGCCCATCGGACCGCCACCACCCATGGGGCCGCCCATCGGGCCGCCGAGCTGCGGCTGCTGGCCCATCGGACCCTGACCCATCGGACCCTGGCCCATCGGGCCGGGACCCTGCGGGCCGCCCTGCGGACCGTGGCCACCCGGACCGGCCGGAAGCTGCGGGGCACCGCTCGGCAGCTGCGGCGGACCACCCATGGGGCCGCCCATCTGCTGCTGCGGCGGGCCCGATATCCCGGCGGGCACCGGGGCGCCCGGGCCCCGCATGCCCTGCGGGGGACCCTGCTGGTCCTGCGGACCACCGGGACCGTCGGGACCACCGGGGCCGCCGGGACCCTTGCGCATACCGCCCTGCTGCTGGTTCTGCGCGGCCGCGCGCGTCGCAGCGGCCAGCTTGGCGCGCAGGTCCTCGTTCTCACGCAGGAGACGGGTCAGTTCGGCTTCGACCTCATCGAGGAAGGCATCGACCTCGTCCTCGTCATAGCCTTCTCGGAGGCGGACGGTCGTGAACTGCTTGTTCCGCACGTCCTCGGGGGTCAGCGGCATCTCTTCACCTCAACGTTGTCGTCGGCATTCGGCAAGACCGTAGTTGACATCGCGCTCACAGCCCGCTCACGACAGTGATCAGGATATAGACGATGATCATCAGTACGAAGAAGGACAGGTCGAGCGCCACGCCCCCGAGACGCAGCGGCGGGATGACCCGCCGCAGAAGCTTGAGCGGTGGATCAGTGACAGTGTAGGTGGCCTCCAGAACGACCACCATCGCCTTGCCGGGTTGCCACGAGCGGGCGAACTGGAAGACATAGTCCATGACCAGCCGGAAGATCAGCACGATGAGGAAACACATCAGCGCGATGTAGACCACATCCAAAACCACGCCCATGTCGGTGGTTCCCTCTCCCCTGTATCTCGTGCCTCATGACTAGTACCTAGCTAGTCGTTGAACTAGTGCTGCGTCTCAGCTCTGGTTGAAGAACCCGCCCTCTGCGATGCGGGCCTTGTCCTCCGCCGTGACATCGACGTTAGCAGGCGACAACAGGAACACCTTCTGCGTCACCCGCTCGATGCTTCCGTGAAGACCGAAGACGAGACCGGCGGCAAAGTCGACAAGTCGCTTCGCGTCGGTGTCGTCCATCTCCGTCAGATTCATGATCACCGGAGTGCCCTCGCGGAAGTGTTCCCCGATGGTACGGGCCTCGTTGTAGGTCCGGGGGTGCAACGTGGTGATGCGGTAGGGCTCCCGCTCGGACACGACCTTGGGCATGATCACCGGTGCGTTCTTCTCCAGGCTCTGACGTTCAGGTGTGATGGATGCCACGGGGGCGATTCGTGCCGGACGTCCCGATTCAGCGCCGAGCGAAGCCGAAGGACGGACCGGCTCCCGCTGCGCGGGCGGCTGTACCACTCGTACCGGTTCGTCCTCTTCGATCACTGAACGCGCGCTGTGTGACTGATGCGGCGGCTCGTGCCGCCGGCGGTCACGCTCGGGCTCCGGATCGAGTTCGGGTTCGAAGTCGTCGTCGGGGTCGAACCCCCGGCCGTCGTAGCCATCGTCCTCCACGAGGCCGAGGTAGACCGCCATCTTGCGCATCGCGCCGGCCATGCTCTGAGTCCTCCGCTCTGTGGTGGATCGACTGACGTCAACCAAGTGCCCGCGATCCACGTGGCCTCCCCGCCCATCAGCGAGAATGACCATATTTTCTGCTGTGGTACGACTTCTTGGCGACGTTACCCGAGCCTCGGCCGGACACCGAGGACCGCCGTACCGACGCGCACATGTGTCGCTCCGGCCGCCACGGCCTGCTCGAGATCCGAACTCATCCCTGCCGAGACCATGTTCGCAGCCGGATGGGCCGCGCGCAGGGCAGTCGACAAATCCATGAGGCGCTCGAACGCCGCCTGTTGCCGGCCCGCGTAGTCCCCGGTGAGCGGCGCGACGGTCATCAGTCCGTCGAGCCGCAGCCCCGGCGCCTCGGCCACACGCGCCGCCAACTCCTGCACTCCGCCCACTCCCACGCCACCGCGCTCCCCCCGGCCGTCCTCGTCGGCGTCGAGGGCGACCTGGATCAGGCAGCCCAGCTCCCGCTCGACGCGCACCGCCTCCTTGGACAGCGCCGTGACCAGCTTCGCCCGGTCGACGGACTGCACCAGACCGGCGTAACCCACCACGGACCGCACCTTGTTGGTCTGCAACTGACCGACGAAGTGCCAGGTGAGAGGGAGGTCCGCGCACTCGGCCGCCTTGGGGGCGGCGTCCTGGTCGCGGTTCTCGGCCACGTGCCGCACACCGAGTCCGGACAGGATCCGGACGTCGCTCGCGGGGTAGGTCTTGGTGACCACGATGAGAGTGACGTCGTCGCGCTTGCGCCCGGCGGCGGCGCAGGCGGCGGCGATACGTTCCTCCACCCGGGCCAGGTTCGCGGCGAGTTCGTCCTTACGTCCCTGAAGGTCCGTCATGTCGTTTCAGTCCAGCCAGACATAGCTCGCGAGGCGCCCGGTGGTGCGCTCGCGGCGGTACGAGAAGTGGTCGTGCGACTCCAGCGTGCACACCGTCGACGCGCGCCGGTCGCTCACCCCGAGTCTTTCGAGTTGCGCGTGCACACCGGCGGTCACGTCGACGGCCGGAGTGCCCCAACTGGTCTCGGCGTACGCCGCCGGTTCGATCTCGGCGACCTCCGCGCGTATCCCGTCCGGGACCTCGTAGCAGCGTCCGCAGACCGCGGGCCCGGTGCGGGCGACGATCCGGCCCGGCTCCGCGCCGAGCTTCACCATCGCCCCGACCGCGGCGGGCACGACCCCCGCGACCATCCCGGGACGTCCCGCGTGTGCGGCGGCAACGACTCCGGCGACCGGATCGGCGAGCAGCACCGGGGTGCAGTCCGCGGTGAGCACGGCCAGGGCGAGGCCGGACCGCGCGGTGACCAGGGCGTCGACGCTCGGCACGTCGGCGTCCGTGGCCCAGGGCCCGTCCACCACCGCGACGTCGGGCCCGTGCACCTGGTTCATCCAGACGACCCGGGCCGGTTCGAGGCCGAGCTCCCGGGCGGCCAGCTCCCGGTTGCGGAGCACGGCGTCGCGGTCGTCGCCGACCGCCCCGCCGAGATTGAGCTCCTCGTACGGAGCGGCGCTCACCCCGCCCCACCGGTCGGTGAAGGCGAAGTGCGCGCCGCTTGCCGAGGACGCCGAGGGAACGGCGTCGAGCTGTCCTATCACTTCAGTGGTCCGAGCTTCCCGAGATCACTTCAGGAAGTCCGGGACGTCCAGCTCCTCGGCCTGGCTGTCCGGGTAGGACGGCCGGGGCACGTGGGGCGGGGCGACCGGCGTCGACGGGGCCTCGTTCACCGGGGCGGGCGTCTCGGCCGGCTCCGGCTTGAGCTCCTCGCGCGGCGTGACGCTGCCGAGGCTGCCGAAGGTCGGACGCGAGGGCTCGGGGGCCGACGCGGCACGGGCCGCCGCGGCCGGATCCTCGCGCTTGACCGACGACGAGCTGATGACGTTCTCCCGCTTGGCCGGCGGCTGTCCGCCGTCGAAGCCGGCGGCGATCACCGTGACCCGCACCTCGTCGCCGAGGGCGTCGTCGATGACGGCACCGAAGATGATGTTCGCCTCGGGGTGCGCGGCCTCGCTGACCAGCTGCGCGGCCTCGTTGATCTCGAAGAGACCGAGGTCCGAGCCGCCGGAGATGGAGAGCAGCACACCGCGGGCGCCGTCGATGGACGCCTCCAGGAGCGGCGAGGAGATCGCCATCTCGGCCGCCGCCACCGCACGGTCGTCGCCGCGGGCCGAGCCGATGCCCATGAGGGCGGAACCGGCTTCGGACATCACGGACTTGACGTCGGCGAAGTCGAGGTTGATCAGACCCGGGGTGGTGATCAGGTCGGTGATGCCCTGGACACCGGAGAGCAGGACCTGGTCCGCCGACTTGAACGCGTCGAGGACGGAGACCTGCCGGTCCGAGATGGACAGGAGCCGGTCGTTCGGAATGACGATGAGGGTGTCGACCTCTTCGCGGAGCTCGGCGATGCCGTCCTCCGCCTGGTTCGCCCGGCGCCGTCCCTCGAAGGTGAACGGGCGGGTGACCACGCCGATCGTGAGGGCGCCCAGCGAGCGTGCGATGTTGGCCACGACGGGTGCGCCGCCGGTGCCCGTGCCGCCACCTTCACCGGCGGTGACGAAGACCATGTCGGCCCCCTTGAGGACCTCCTCGATCTCCTCGCGGTGGTCCTCGGCCGCCTTGCGGCCGACGGCCGGATTGGCTCCGGCGCCGAGTCCGCGGGTGAGTTCACGGCCGACGTCGAGCTTGACGTCCGCGTCGCTCATCAACAGGGCTTGCGCGTCGGTGTTGATGGCGATGAACTCGACGCCCTTGAGACCGACCTCGATCATCCGGTTGATGGCATTGACACCACCGCCGCCGACACCGATGACTTTGATGACTGCGAGGTAGTTCTGCGGTGCTGCCACGTCGAAGGCCTCTCGCCTCGAGTTACGTGTCGTCGCTCGCCTTCTGCGCTGCGACGACTGATGCCGAATTGGGGCGGTCCGGACTACTAGTTGACTACTAGTCGGCTGCCGACCCGAACCCTAACGCTGAAGTTTAGGGTTACCAGTGTGTCTGTTCCCTGGACTCTTCCGAACCTGACACTAAGTCGACAAGTGGCGCCCGTTCAACGAACACGCCGAACCTCCCGTTTTTCTTTTCACCCTATGTGATCAGCCGTAGCGCTGCCCAACCAGGGTGCTGGCCTGCGCAGATGTGCGTCAACTCCCCACTGACGCAGGGGCGGTGGGAACACTCACGTCGAAGTGCCGTGCCTTCGGAGCGGCTTTCATGAGAGCGGTGAGAGCGTGTACCTTCTGCGCACTCTTCTCGCCGCTTCCCCAGACAACGATCCGCCCGCCGGTGAGTTCCAGCGAGATGTCGTCGTAGGAACGGACCTTGACGGTCCGGGTGTCGCGCGCCACCGCGGCGGGCAACCGGCCCGCGACCCGGACCGCTTCCCGGGTCAGCCGCTCGGGGCCGAAGCGGCGCAGGCTGGCCGCCGCGCCCTTCTGATCGGGCGTCAATTCCAGTCGGGGAACGCCCTTCGGGGCCTTGTCGACCGTCGCGAAACGCACGCCTTCATGGTCGACTTCGACGAACTTGCCCGAATTTCGCTCCTCGGCGGCAATCAGAACCGGCTTACGTTCCGTCACTTTCAGCCCGATTCCGTGCGGCCAGGAACGCACCACATCAACCGCGTCAATTCGGGGCAATTTCTGCCGCAGCCGGTCCGCAATGACATCCGTGTCGACGGAAATCAGCGGGGCCCCGACAGGAACGGCGGCCGCGTCGCGCACCTGGGCGGGTGTCAGGACCCCGGTTCCGGAGATCGTGACGCGCTCCACGCGCAGCCATTGCGAGCCGTAGAGCGACCAGGTGCCGCCCGCCCCGATCAGGACGAGCAGCACTCCGGCCACGATGAGCGTGCGGACGCTCGGACGGCGGAAGCGGGGCGGAGGCGGGCCGGCCTCGTGCGCCTCGGCGTCCTCTCGGTCCGTCACAGCCGATCCGGCCACGCTCGCTCCTTCTACGTCACTGGTGACGCGAGTTGATCGCCTCGTACACCATTCCGACGAGCAGATCGTCGGCATCCCTGCGGCCGAACTCCGATGCGGCGCGGGACATCTCGAACAGCCGGTGCGGATCGGCGAGCACGGGCAGCACGTTGCCCTGGATCCACTCCGGGGTCAGCTCCGCGTCGTCGACCAGCACGCCGCCGCCGGCCTTGACCACCGGCTGGGCGTTGAGCCGCTGTTCGCCGTTGCCGATGGGCAGCGGGACGTAGGCGGCCGGGAGCCCGACGGCGGAGAGTTCGGCGACGGTCATCGCGCCCGCGCGGCAGAGCATCATGTCGGCCGCGGCGTACGCGAGGTCCATCCGGTCCACGTACGGTACCGGGATATAGGGGGGCATACCCGGCATCTGCTGAACCTGCGGCAGTTCGTTCTTCGGACCGACCACGTGCAGGATCTGGATGCCGGACTGCTGGAGCAGCGGGGCGACGCGCTGGACGACCTCGTTCAGCCTGCGTGCGCCCTGCGAGCCGCCGGAGACCAGCAGCGTCGGCAGGTTCGGGTCGAGGCCGAACGCGGCGCGGGCCTCGGGGCGCACGGCGGCCCGGTCCAGCATGGCGATGGTGCGGCGCAGCGGGATGCCGATGTAGCGGGAGTTGCGCAGCTTGCTGTCCGGGCTGGAGACGGCGACCTGGGCCGCGTACCGCGAACCGATCTTGTTGGCCAGACCCGGCCGGGCGTTGGCCTCGTGCACGATGATCGGCACGCCGAGCCGCTTGGCGGCCAGGTAGCCGGGCAGCGCCACATAGCCGCCGAAGCCGACCACCGCGTCCGCCTTGGTCCGCTCCATGATCTGCTCGGCGGCCTTGATGGTGCCGCGCAGCCGCCCGGGGACGGTGATCAGCTCAGGGGTGGGCTTGCGGGGCAGCGGTACGGCGGGGATCAGCGCCAGTTCGTAGCCACGCTCGGGTACGAGCCGCGTCTCGAGGCCCCTCTCCGTGCCGAGGGCCGTGATGCCCACGGTCGGGTCCTGCCTGCGCAGGGCGTCCGCGAGGGCGAGCGCCGGCTCGATGTGGCCGGCGGTCCCCCCACCGGCGAGTACGACATGCACCGAAATTCACCGCTCTCCGGACGTACGCGCCGAGGCGCGCCGTCGCATCGTGTTCCATCTCATCCCACGCTCCCCCGAGGTTCGCCGCATGGCGAGGGCCGCCCGCGCCGCCGGCTCGTCCCGCGCGAACGCGATCAGAAGTCCCACGGCGAACATGGTCGGCAGCAGTGCGGAACCTCCGTACGAGAACAGCGGGAGCGGGACACCGGCGATCGGCAGCAGGCCGAGCACCGCACCGATGTTGACCACGGCCTGCGCCGTGATCCAGGTCGTCACGCCACCCGCGGCGTATCGAACGAAGGGGTCCTCCGTGCGTCCGGCCACGCGGATACCCGCATAGCCTAGAGCCGCGAAGAGGGCGAGCACCGACAGCGTCCCTGCCAGGCCCAGTTCCTCACCGGTGATGGCAAAGATGAAGTCGGTGTGCGCTTCGGGAAGTTGACCCCATTTTTCCACACTGGCGCCCAGGCCGGAACCGAAGAATCCGCCGGAGGCCAGGGCGTAGATCCCGTGCAGGCCCTGCCAGCACATGTCGTCGGGGCCCGCGTCGGCCCGGCCCAGACAGGCGAGGCGCGCCATCCGGTTCGGGCTGGTCTTGATGAGCATGACGCCGATGGCGCCCGCGACGGTGAGCACCCCGACGAAGAGCCGGGTGGGCGCTCCGGCCATCCAGAGAAGGCCGAAAAGGATGGCTGTGAGGAGGATCGCGGTGCCCATGTCGCCGCCGAGCATGATGAGGCCGAGCAGCAGGAAGGCGACCGGGACCAGCGGCACCAGCATGTGCTTCCACTGGTTCAGCAGCCGCTTGTCGTGCTTGCGGGCCAGCAGGTCGGCGCCCCAGAGGATCAGCGCCAGCTTGCCGAACTCGCTGGGCTGGAGCATGAAGGGGCCGCCGAGCGAGATCCAGTTCTGGTTGCCGTTGATCGACACCCCTATCCCCGGCACCTGCACGAGGGCCATCAGGAAGACGCTGACGGCGAGGATGGGATAGGCGAGCGCGCGGTGCAGCTTCACCGGCATCCGCATCGCGAGCACCAGCAGGATCGAGCCGAGGACGGCGGCGATGAACTGCTTGCGGAAGAAGTAGGAACCGGTCAGGCCCATCTGCAGGGCCGTGATCATCGACGCCGAGTACACCATCACCAGGCCGAGGCCCGTGATGAGCAGCGCGGAGCCGAGGATCAGGTAGTAGGCGGTGAGCGGCCGGTCCCAGGCGCGGCGCGCCTGGGCGTACAGGCGGCGCAGCGGATTGGCGCGGGCCCGGTAGACCTTGCTCGTCCTGCGCGGCGGAGCGGCGGGGCGCTTGGTGGCGCTACCGGCCATCACGGACCCCCGTTCCGCAATCGGTCTGCGCTGCCACGTCCCCTCCCGAAGGGTGCCCGGCGTCACCGGGCACCCGCGGGTCCCCTCAGACGCTGGTGGCGCCGAGTTCGCGGACTGCTTCCGCGAACGCCTCGCCACGCTTGTTGTAGTTGGTGAACATGTCCATCGACGCACAGGCCGGAGCCATCAGCACGGTGTCCCCCGGGCGGGCGAGCCGTGCTGCCTCCTGGACCGCCGCCGACATCGCCCCAGTGTCGGTCCGGTCGAGGTCGACGACGGGTACTTCCGGCGCGTGTCGCTCCAGGGCTTCACGGATCAGGCCACGGTCGGCACCGATCAGGACGGCGCCCCGCAGCCGCTTCGCGGCGCCCGCGACCAGCTCGTCGAAGGTGGCTCCCTTGGCGAGCCCGCCCGCGATCCACACGATGGACTCGTACGACGCCAACGATGCCTGAGCGGCATGGGTGTTGGTGGCCTTGGAGTCGTCGATGTAGGCGACCTCGTCCACATCGGCGACGTGCGCGATGCGGTGCGCGTCCGGGGTGAAGTTGCGCAGCCCGTCGCGTACGGCGGCGGGCTCGACGCCGAACGCGCGGGCGAGGGCGGCCGCCGCGAGGGCGTTGGCGATGTTGTGCGGGGCCGGCGGGTTCACGTCGGAGATCTCGGCGAGCTCCTGCGCGTTCTTCTGCCGGTCGTCGACGAAGGCGCGGTCGACCAGGATGCCGTCCACGACGCCGAGTTCGGAGGGGCCGGGCGTACCGAGGGTGAACCCGATGGCGCGGCAGCCCTCTTCGACGTCGGCCTCGCGGACCAGGTTCTCGGTGGTCCTGTCCGCGACGTTGTAGACGCAGGCGACCTGATTGCCCTCGTAGATACGGCCCTTGTCGGCGGCGTACGCCTCCATGGAGCCGTGCCAGTCGAGGTGGTCGGGCGCCAGGTTCAGGACGGCGCCGGAGTGGGCGCGCAGCGAGGGCGCCCAGTGCAGCTGGTAGGAGGACAGCTCCACGGCGAACACGTCGTAGGCGTCGTCGCCCTGGAGGACGACGTCGATGATCGGCGTGCCGATGTTGCCGACGGCGGCCGTGCGCAGGCCCGCGGCCTCCAGGATCGACGCGAGCATCTGCGTGGTCGTCGTCTTGCCGTTGGTGCCGGTGATGGCCAGCCAGGGCGCGGCGTCCGGGCCGCGCAGCCGCCAGGCGATCTCGACGTCGCCGACGACGTCGACGCCGGCCGCCGCGGCCTCCGCGAACAGGGGCGACGAGGGCTTCCAGCCGGGCGAGGTGACGACGAGGTCGGTGCCCTCGGGCAGCGTGGTCGAATCGCCGAGCTGTACGGCGATACCCGCCTCCCGGAGGAGAGCGGCCTTCTCGTGGTGGGCGGGGCTGTCGCCGCCGTCCACCACGGTCACCGACGCGCCGAGGCCGGCCAGGGCGCGGGCAGCGCTGACGCCGCTCACGCCGAGACCGGCGACGGTGATGTTCTTGCCGTCCCATGTGTCCTGGGGCGTGGTCACTTCTTGGCTGCCCATCCCGCGTAGAAGAGGCCGAGTCCGACGATCACGCACATGCCCTGGATGATCCAGAACCGGACCACGACAAGGACTTCGGACCACCCCTTGAGTTCGAAGTGGTGTTGCAGTGGCGCCATGCGGAAGACCCGCTTGCCGGTCATCTTGAAGGAGCCGACCTGGATGACCACGGACATGGTGATCATCACGAACAGGCCGCCCAGCAGGGCGATCAGCAGCTCGGTGCGCGAGCAGATCGCGAGACCCGCGAGGGCGCCGCCGAGGGCGAGCGAACCGGTGTCACCCATGAAGATCTTGGCCGGTGAGGTGTTCCACCACAGGAAGCCGAAGCAAGAACCCATGAGGGCCGATGCGACGACCGCCAGGTCGAGTGGGTCTCTCACTTCGAAACAGGCGCCCGGGTTGGTGAGGGTCTGCGCGTTGGCGCAGGACTCCTGGAACTGCCAGACACCGATGAAGGTGTAGGCGCCGAAGACCATCACGGAGGCGCCGGTGGCGAGTCCGTCGAGGCCGTCGGTCAGGTTCACGCCGTTCGACATCGCGAGGATCATGAACAGCGCCCAGACCACGAAGAGCACCGGGCCGATCGTCCAGCCGAAGTCCTCGACGAAGGAGAGCTTGGTGGAGGCCGGGGTGTTGCCGCGGACGTCCGCGAAGTTGATGGCGAGCAGCGCGAAGGCGATGCCGACGATCAGCTGTCCGGCCATCTTCGCCTTGGCCCGCAGACCGAGCGAACGCCGCTTGACGATCTTGATGTAGTCGTCCAGGAAGCCGACCAGGCCCATGCCCGCCATCAGGCCGAGGACGAGCAGGCCCGACAGGGTCGGGGCGGCGCCGGTGATCAGCTTGCTGACGAAGTACGCGATGAGGGTCGCCAGGATGAAGGCGATACCACCCATGGTCGGCGTACCGCGCTTGCTGGCGTGCTCGCGCGGGCCGTCGTCACGGATGTACTGGCCGTAGCCCTTGCGCGCAAGGAGCTTGATGAGCAACGGCGTCCCGGCCAGGGTCAGGAAGAGACCGATGACACCCGAGAAGAGAATCTGCTTCATCATCGGGCATCAGCCCCGCCCTGTACGTCGTCCAGCAGCGCCTGTGCGACGGTCTCCAGGCCCACCGACCTGGACGCCTTCACGAGCACGACGTCTCCCGGGCGCAGCTCGCTGCGCAACAGGTCGATCGCCGCCTGTGCGTCGGACACGTGCACCGACTCCTCACCCCACGAACCCTCGTTATAGGCGCCCAGTCGCAGCCAGGACGCTTCCCTGCCCCCGACTGCCACGAGCTTGCTGACGTTGAGCCGGACGGCGAGCCGTCCGACCGCGTCGTGCTCGGCCAGCGCGTCGTCCCCGAGCTCGGCCATCTGCCCGAGCACCGCCCACGTACGGCCCCCCTTGCCCATGGCCACCAAGGCGCGGAGAGCCGCGCGCATGGACTCGGGGTTCGCGTTGTAGGCGTCGTTGACGATCGTGACGCCGTCCGGGCGCTCGGTGACCTCCATCCGCCAGCGGGACAGGGTGCCCGCCTCGGAGAGCGCGAGGGCGATCTCCTCGACGGACATGCCAAGGTCGTGGGCGACGGCGGCCGCAGCGAGCGCGTTCGACACGTGGTGCTCACCGTACAGCCGCAAGGTCACTTCGCTGCACCCGGAGGGTGTGTGAAGGCTGAAGGAGGGGCGGCCGTTCTCCGTGAGACGGACATTCTCGGCACGAATGTCGGCTTCGGCGGCCTCTCCGAAGAAGAGCACCTTCGCCTTCGTGCGCGAGGCCATCGCCCTCACGAGCGGATCGTCGGCGTTCAGGATGGCGGTGCCGTCGGCGGGCAGGGCCTCGACCAGTTCACCCTTTGCCTGCGCGATCTGCTCGCGGCCGCCGAACTCGCCGATGTGCGCGGTCCCGACATTGAGGACGAGGCCGACCTTCGGGGGCGTCAGGTCCGTCAGGTAGCGGATGTGGCCGATGCCGCGGGCGCCCATCTCCAGGACGAGGAACTGCGTCTCGTCGGTGGCGGAGAGGGCGGTGAGCGGCAGCCCGATCTCGTTGTTGAGCGAGCCGGGCGTGAAGACCGTGGGGGCCTTGCTCCGCAACACCTGGGCGATCAGGTCCTTGGTGCTGGTCTTGCCGGCCGAGCCGGTCAGCGCGACGAGCGTGGCGCCGAGCCGGGCGACGACGTGCCGGGCGAGAGCGCCGAGCGCCGCCGTGACGTCGTCGACGACGATGGCGGGCACTCCGACCGGCCGGGTGGCCAGGACCGCGACGGCGCCTTTGGCGACCACGTCGGCGGCGTAGTCGTGGCCGTCCACGCGTTCACCGGCGAAGGCGGCGAACAGGCTGCCGGACTCCACCTCACGGGAGTCCCTGACCACCGGTCCGGTGACCCGGACCTGCGGATCCGGTATGTCGTACGTCTGCCCGCCGACGACTGTGGCGATCTCGGCGAGGGAGAGGGCGATCACAACTTCATCCCTGGGTTTGCTCGATGGCTTCGCGAAGCACCAGGCGGTCGTCGAAGGGACGCACCACCCCGGCGATGTCCTGTCCCTGCTCGTGGCCCTTGCCGGCGACGAGCACCGTGTCGCCGGGCTCGGCACGCGCGACGGCGGCACGGATGGCGGCCGCCCGGTCCTCGAAGACGGCGACGTCCCCGCGCTCGTGGGCCGGCACGTCGGCGGCGCCGGCGAGCATCGTCGCGAGGATCGCGAGGGGGTCCTCGGAGCGGGGGTTGTCGGAGGTGAGGATGGCCGTGTCGGCGAACCGCGCGGCGGCGGCGCCCATCGGCATCCGCTTGGTCCTGTCCCGGTCGCCGCCGCAGCCGAGCACGATGTGCAGCTTGTTCTCGGTGACCTTGCGCAGCGCCTTGAGGACGGACTCGACGGCGTCGGTCTTGTGCGCGTAGTCGACGACGGCGAGGTAGTCCTGACCGGCGTCCACGCGCTCCAGGCGGCCGGGGACGCCCGGCACGGCGGCGACGCCGTCGGCCGCGGTCTGCGGGTCGATCCCGGCGACGGCGAGGGTGACGATCGCGGCGAGGGTGTTCGCGACGTTGAAGGGGCCGGGCAGCGGCGCCTCGGCGGTGATCCGCTCGCCCTTGGGGCCGACGACGGTCAGCGTCGAGCCGAGCTGGCCGACCTCGACGTCCTCGGCGCGCCAGTCGGCGTCGGGGTGACCCTCGGCGGAGAAGGAGACGACCGGATACCCCGAGGACGCGGACTCGTCGATGAGGCGACGGCCGTACTCGTCGTCGTAGTTCACGACGCCCTGTTTGCTGCGCGCACGCGTGAACAGCTGCGCCTTCGCCTGGAAGTAGTCCTCCATGTCCCGGTGGAACTCCATGTGCTCCGGGCTGAGGTTGTTGAAGACGGCGACGTCGAAGACGCAGCCGTCGACCCGGCCGAGCACGAGGGCGTGGCTGGAGACCTCCATGGCGACGGCGTCGACGCCGCGCTCGCGCATGACGGCGAACAGCGCCTGGAGATCGGTGGCTTCGGGGGTGGTCCGCTCGGACTTGATCCGCTCGTCGCCGATGCGCATCTCGACCGTGCCGATGAGCCCGGTGGAGCGGACCTTCTTCAGTCCGCCCTCGACCAGGTACGCGGTCGTGGTCTTCCCGGACGTGCCGGTGATGCCGATCTGCAGCAGGTCGCGGCCGGGGTGGCCGTAGATGGTGGCGGCCAGCTCGCCCATGCGTCCGCGCGGATTCTCGACGACCAGCGCGGCGAGCCCGGCGGCGGTGACGCGCTCGGCGCCCGCCGGGTCGGTGAGCGCGGCGACGGCGCCGAGCGTCGCGGCCTGCGCGGCGAAGTCGGCGCCGTGGGCGCGGGCTCCGGGCAGGGCCGCGTACAGATCGCCGGGGCGAACGGCACGGGAGTCATGGGTGATGCCGGTGACCTCGACCGTGGCCTGGGGTGCGGCGACGCCCAGCTGACCGGCCAGTTCCGCGAGGGGTGCGGCGGTGACGGCGGCCGGTCGCGGCGGCCCGGGATATGTCACGGGTGCGCCCTTCTGGGTGGTTTGGGACTGATCAGCGTGTGGCACGGCGGTGAGCGTACCGGGCCCGGCCCGCCCTGAGCGAAGCGAGGGGCGTGGCGCGGGCTGGTTCCCCGGATCGGGGGTGATGGTTGTCACGGGGTCTTCAGGCTGTCTTCACTGGGTGGAGTGATCATGGTCACGGCAGGTCCGGCCGGTTCCGATCGTCATGGCTTGAAAGAGACGGGCAGCTTCGCGGACTTGGCGCCCGTGGGCGGGACTTGGAGGGTCTTGAGGGCGAACTCCATGACCTTCTTGTAGATGGGACCGCAGATCTGGCCGCCGAAGTAGCTGCCCTTCGTGGCGTTCTGGATGGCGCAGTAGACGGTGACGCGCGGCTTGTCGGCGGGCGCGAACCCGGCGAACGACGACGTGTAGCCCTTGTAGCGGCCGGTGGCCGGATCCACACGGTTGGCCGTGCCCGTCTTGCCCGCGACGCGGTAGCCGGGGATCCGGGCCGCGGTGCCGGTGCCCTCGACGTCGTCGACGACGGACTCCAGCATCTGCGCGACCGTCCGTGCCGTCTTCGCGCTGACGACGCGGGTCTGCTTCGGCTTGGGCGCGGCGACGAACTTGCCGTCGGCGCCGGTGGAGCCGCGCACCAGGGTGGGCTCGACCCGTACGCCGCCGTTGGCGATCGTCGAGTAGACGGAGGCCGCCTGCATCGCGTTGATGGAGAAGCCCTGGCCGAACGGGATCGTGTACTGCTGCGACGTCGACCACTTGTCCGCGGGCGCGAGGATGCCGGGCGTCTCGCCGGGGAAACCGAGCCCGCTCGCCGAGCCGATGCCGAACTTGCGCAGGTACGAGGAGAGCGTCCGGTTGGCCTCGGGCTGCGTCTTGCCGAGCTGGCCGGTGGCGAGGATGGTGCCGATGTTGCTGGACTTGGCGAGCACGCCGTTGAGCGTGAGGTGCCAGGTCTCGTGGTCGACGTCGTCCTGGAAGAGGCGGTCGCCGCGGTGCAGCCGGTTGGGCACTGTGACATGGGTCAGCGGCGTCGCCGCGTTCTCCTCGAGCACCGCCGCCATCGACATCACCTTGGCGGTGGAGCCGGGCTCGTAGGCGTCCTGGAGCGCGGCGTTGCCGAGCGCCGCCGAGTTCGCCTTCGAGAGGTCGTTGGGGTCGAAGCCGGGCGCGTTGGCCATGGCCAGGACCTCGCCGGTCTGCGTGTCCTGCACTATCACGTAGCCGCGGTCGGCCCCGGACTTCTTGACCTGCTCGGTGATCGCGTCCTGCGCGGCCCACTGGATGTCCCGGTCGATGGTCAGCTCGACGTTGGACCCGGAGACCGCGGGCTGCTCGGTGCTGCCGGCCGTCGGCACCTGGCGGCCGCCGGACTGCGCGTACCGGATCTTGCCGTCCTTGCCCGACAGCTGCTTGTTGAGCTGCTGTTCGACCCCGCCGCCGCCCTTGCCGTCGGCGTTGACCCAGCCCAGTATCCCGGCGGCGAGGTCGCCGTTCGGATACACGCGCTTGCTGCTGGGGTCGGCGAGGACGCCGGAGAGCACGCTCGCCTCCCGGCCCTCGGCGTTGGCCTTGTCGTTCAGGGTGGACCTGAGGTCCTTGATCTGCTTCCAGACCTGCGGCGTCTGGCGCGCGGCCAGCCGCACGTAGCGGGTCTTCTCGGTCTTCAGCCGCTTGGTCAGGGTGGCGGTGTCGACCCCGACGATCGGCGAGAGGAGCGCGGCCGCCTGCTCGGGGGCGTCGGCCACCTTCGTGACCTTCTTGGTGAACATCGTCGGGTCGGCCGTGATGTCGTACGCGTCCACGCTCGTGGCCAGCGCGACACCGCCGCGGTCGGTGATCTGCCCGCGCTCGGCGGCGATCGTGTGGCTGACGTAGCGGTTCAGCTCGGCCTTGGCCGCGTACGCGCTCGCGTCGACGCCCTGCACCTGGAGGAGCCGCACGGTGAAGACCATGAGGACGAGCGTGAGGCCCAGGCTCACCATCCGCAGGCGGGGCCGTGGGCTGCCCAGGCGCAGTGGGGTGGAGCCCTTGGGCCCGCCGGGGCGCGGGCGCCGTGCGGCGGGGCGCGCGCCGGGGGCGGAGCGCCGCTGGGCTCCGGGCCTGGCGGTCCTGACCGGGCGCGCGGGTCCCGGGACGCGACGGCGCGGAGGCTGCCTGTCGGTCATGACGTCACCTGCCGGAGCTGGAAGGGGCGGGGGCGGTGGGCGTGGGAGGCGGCACGGACGAGGTGCCCGGTGCCGGCTGCCCGGACTGCTGGGCCGCGGCGGAGGCACTGGGAGTCGGGCTGCCGGACGGGGTGGCGCTCGCGGCGGGGGACGTGGGCTCGGCCTCGGGCGGGCGGGGCGGCTGCTGCCGGACCGGCTCGGGCAGCGAGGCCGGGCTCGGCAGGCCGCGGACGGTGCCGTCGGGGTTCAGGAACGCGGGGTCGCCGCCGGGGACCATGCCGAGTTCACGGGCGCGGCGCTGGAGGGCGTCGGGCGCGGAGTAGGAGTCGACCTCGCGCTGGAGCTCCTGCTCGTCGTCGGTCAGCTCGGTGGTCTGCTTCCTGAGCTTGGTGAGCTTGAACGATCCTTCGTTGAGCGAGGAGTTCAGCATCAGCAGCGTGATGAGCCCGCCGCCGAGCAGCAGCACGACGAGGAGGACGAACGGGGTGCGGGCGGCCTGCGAGCCGCCGGAGGGCGCGACGGGGAGGAAGCGCGCAAGCCGCGCCGCTCGTCCGCGTGGTCCCCCGGAGGGGCCGCCGGAACTCCGGGAGCCCTTGGCTCCTTTGGAGTTCTTGGTTCCTTGCGCGTCATTTCTGGCGCTCATGACCACCCCTCCACGCGCGCGTGTCTCACTCGACCGTCATCCGTTCACGTCCTCGCGGATCCGCTGCGCACCCCGCAGCCGTGCCGGGGCGGCCCGGCGGTTCTCGGCGACCTCTTCCTCCGTGGGGAGTTCGGCGCCGCGCGTGAGCAGTTGCAGGCGGGGCTGGTACTGCTCGGGGACGACGGGCAGTCCGGGCGGCGCCGTGGTGGCCGCGCCGGCCGAGAGGACCTGCTTGACCAGGCGGTCCTCGAGCGACTGGTAGGACAGCACGGCGATCCGTCCGCCGACGGCCAGGGCCTTCACCGCGGCCGGGATCGCCCGCTCCAGGACGCTCAGCTCGCCGTTGACCTCGATGCGCAGGGCCTGGAAGGTGCGCTTGGCCGGGTTGCCGCCGGTGCGCTTGGCGGCCTGCGGCAGCGCGTCCCTGATCAGCTCGACGAGCCGCGCGCTGTTGCTGAACGGCTCCTTCTCGCGCTCGCGCACGACGGCCGAGACGATCCGCTTGGCCTGCTTCTCCTCGCCGTACTGGCGCAGGATGCGCACCAGTTCGCCCGCCGGGTAGGTGTTGAGGACCTCCGCGGCGCTCATCCCCGTCGTCTGGTCCATGCGCATGTCGAGCGGCGCGTCCTGCGCGTAGGCGAAGCCGCGGTCGGCCTCGTCGAGCTGCATGGAGGAGACCCCGAGGTCGAACAGGACGCCCTGGACGCGCGGGATGTCCAAACGGTCCAGGACCTCGGGCAGTTCGTCGTAGACGGCGTGCACCAGCGTGGCCCGGTCCCCGAAGGGGGCCAGCCGCTCACCCGACAGGCGCAGCGCCTCCTTGTCCCGGTCCAGCGCGACGAGACGGCAGGCGGGGAACGTGGAGAGCAGGGCCTCGCTGTGGCCGCCGAGGCCGAGCGTGCAGTCGACGACGACCGCGCCCGGCTGCGCCAGCGCGGGGGCCAACATGTCCAGGCAGCGCTGGAGCATGACCGGGACGTGTCGCTGACTCAAGAGGCCCTCTCAGGTCCGGCGGGCCGGCGCGGACGCACTGCCGGGTCCCCGCCCGCTCGTGAAGGGGATGGTGGTCCGTCGGCGCCGGGGAAGTGACGCCGGCCGACCGGAGCGGGAGGAGGCCGAGCCGTACGTGCGCGCCGCGCACGCGGGGAGCGTCCGGCAGCGCCGGGATCTCCGTGTTGCTTCGTTAATGGGGTTCGGCGTCACTTTAGTCCACGGTGACCCTCGGTCAATCAACCGGCCTGCGCGTCGCGGACCGCTTCCCGAGGAAGCCGTAACTCCGTCGAATTCACCTGTTCGGAGGAGGCGCGCACGCCCTGTGGGTTAGCTCACAACAAGGCTCGATGATGTTCTTTGTCCCCTCTCACAGCAGGCCACGCACCAGGGCGCCCAGTAACGTCGACTCCATGACGACTTCCGCATCCCTCCCCTCCGAAGGCGCCATATCGGCCGACGGCACCGTGACGGACCGCCTGGTCGAGGCGAACGGGCAGTACGCCGAGGCGTTCACCGACCCCGGCATGGACGCGCGCCCCGTGTTGCGCGTCGCGGTGGTGGCGTGCATGGACGCGCGCCTCGACCTGCACAAGGCCCTCGGCCTCCAGCTGGGCGACTGCCACACGATCCGCAACGCGGGCGGCGTGGTGACCGACGACGTGATCCGCTCGCTCACCATCAGCCAGCGCGCCCTCGGCACCCGCAGCGTGGTCCTCATCCACCACACGACGTGCGGCCTCGAGTCGCTGACCGAGGAGTTCCGCCACGAGCTGGAGCTGGAGGTCGGCCAGCGCCCGAGCTGGGCCGTCGAGGGCTTCCGCGATGTCGACCAGGACGTGCGGCAGTCGATAGAGAAGGTGCGCACCTCGCCCTTCCTTCTGCACACCGACGACATTCGCGGTTTCGTGTTCGACGTGAAGACCGGGCGGCTGCGGGAAATCACCCCGGCCTGAGCGGGCGAAGGAGCGGACGGCCGGTCGGCCGTCCGCTCAAAAGGTCGTAAGCCCCGACATATCGCGGCCAGTTATCCACAGGCGAGTGACACGAACCGGTAACGGCAACAAGAATGCGGGGGTGACACCTCGCGCGAGGGCCGGAACTCTTCGCGCGTGGTGTCCGTGTTTCGGGGTGGGCCGGTCCGCGTCACAGAGCGTCGGCCCGGAAAGTACGGGCCGAGGAGGGCCGGGTGACGACCTATGACGATCGAGCGAGCCTCACTGATCTGACCACCACTGCGGAGCGGGTCCGCAGGTCGGTGGAGGGTGTGATCGAGGGCAAGCCGGAGGTCGTACGGCTTTCGCTGACGGTGCTCCTCGCCGAGGGGCACCTGCTCATCGAGGATGTACCGGGCGTCGGCAAGACGATGCTCGCCAAGGCGCTCGCGCGGTCCATCGACTGCTCGGTGCGCCGCATCCAGTTCACTCCCGACCTGCTGCCGTCGGACATCACCGGTGTGTCGATCTTCGACCAGCAGCGGCGGGACTTCGAGTTCAAGCCGGGCGCGATCTTCGCCCAGATCGTGATCGGCGACGAGATCAACCGCGCGTCGCCGAAGACCCAGTCCGCGCTCCTGGAGTCCATGGAGGAGCGCCAGGTCACCATCGACGGCAAGACCTACGAACTGCCCAGCCCCTTCATGGTGGTGGCGACGCAGAACCCGGTCGAGATGGAGGGCACCTATCCGCTGCCCGAGGCCCAGCGCGACCGCTTCATGGCGCGGGTCTCCATCGGCTATCCCAGCCCGGAGGCCGAGTTGCAGATGCTGGACGTGCACGGCGGGGTGTCGCCGCTCGACGACCTCCAGCCGGTGGCGCACGCGCACGACATCGTGAAGCTGGTGGACGCCGTGCGCACGGTCCACGTCGCGGACTCGGTGCGGCGCTACGCGGTGGACCTGGTCGCCGCGACGCGCGCCCACCCGGATCTCAGACTCGGCGCCTCCCCGCGCGCGACGCTGCACCTGCTGCGCGCGGCCAAGGCGTCGGCGGCCCTCAGCGGGCGCGAGTACGCGCTGCCGGACGATGTGCAGGCGCTGGCCGTGGCGGTCCTGGCCCACCGTCTGCTGCCCACCGCGCAGGCGCAGTTGAACCGGCGTACGGCGGAGCAGGTCGTGCTGGACATCCTGCAGCGCATCCCGGTCCCGGCCGCGGACACCCGCGCCCCCCAGCAGGGCTTCGACTCCGCGACGCCCCCGATGTACGGCCAGCAGTCGCCCGGCACGCGGAGGGCGTGATGACGGCCGGGGGGTATCCCGCGGCCGACCCCGGGGGCGGGGCCACCGACGGCGGCACGACGAGCGACAAGGGTGACAAGAGCGGGCTGCGCACGGCGCTGTCCGGACTGACCACCCGCGGCCGTTCGTTCCTGGCGGCCGGCATCGCCGCGGCCATCTGCGCGTACGTCCTGGGGCAGAGCGATCTGCTCCGGGTCGGCCTGCTGCTCGCGGTGCTGCCGCTGGTCTGCGCGGGCGTGCTGTACCGCACCCGCTACCGGGTCGCGGGCAGCCGCCGCCTCTCCCCCGCGCGCGTGCCCGCGAGCGCCGAGGCGCGGGTGCACCTGCGGATCGACAACATCTCCCGGCTGCCCACCGGTCTGCTGATGCTCCAGGACCGGGTGCCGTACGTGCTCGGGCCGCGGCCCCGCTTCGTGCTGGACCGGGTCGAGGCGAGCGGCCGCCGCGAGGTGTCCTACCGGGTCCGCTCCGACCTGCGCGGCCGCTATCCGCTGGGCCCGCTCCAACTGCGCCTGACCGACCCGTTCGGCATGTGCGAGCTGACCCGGTCCTTCTCCGCGTACGACACCCTGACGGTGATCCCGCGCGTGGAGGCACTGCCTCCGGTGCGGCTGACCGGGGAGGCCAAGGGGTACGGGGACGGGCGGCAGCGCTCGCTCGCGCTGGCCGGCGAGGACGACGTGATCCCGCGCGGGTACCGCCACGGCGACGACCTGCGCCGCGTCCACTGGCGCTCGACCGCGCGCTACGGCGAGCTGATGGTGCGCCGTGAGGAGCAGCCGCAGCGGGCCCGCTGCACGGTGCTGCTCGACACGCGCGACCGCGCCTTCCAGGGCGCCGGCCCCGACTCGGCCTTCGAGTGGGCGGTGTCCGGCGCGGCCTCCGCCCTGGTCCACATGCTCGAGCGGGGCTTCTCCGTCCGGCTGCTGACCGACACCGGCACCTCCGTGCCGGGCGAGGGCAGCGACGGGTTCGCGGGCGCCAGCCAGGAGTCGGCGGACGCCGCCGGCCTGATGATGGACACGCTCGCCGTCGTCGACCACTCGGACATGGCGTCGCTGTCGTCCGCGTACGACGTGCTGCGCAGTGGGAACGAGGGACTGCTGATCGCCTTCTTCGGCGATCTGGACGAGGAGCAGGCGGCCGTGGCCGCCAAGATGCGCCGGCGCAGCGGCGGCGCGATCGCCTTCCTGCTGGACAGCGAGACCTGGGCGCAGGGCTCCGGCGCCGCCCCGGCCGCGCGCTGCGCCGAGCGGCTGCGCACGCTCCAGGAGGCGGGCTGGACGGCGGTGGCCGTACCGGCCGGCGCATCCCTGGTGGAGGTGTGGCGGCAGGCGGACCGGGACCGCGGCGGCGCGGTCACGACAGGTACGAGCACGGCTGGGGGCTGGTCATGAGCGGTGGTGCCCGACTGTCGATCTGCGCGACGCTGGCCACTTTCCTGGCGTCGTGCTCGCTGCTGCCCCTGGTCGACACGTCGGCCTGGCTGCTCGAGGCGGCGATCCTGCTGACGGTCCAGGCGGCGGTGGGCGCCGCGGCCCGCAGAGTGCCGCTGGCCCGGCCGCTGACGATCGCCGCGCAGGCGCTGGTGTCGCTGCTGCTGCTCACCGTGTCCTTCGCCCGGGAGCAGGCGATCGGCGCGGTCGTTCCCGGCCCGGAGGCCTTCCGGCACTTCGGGCTGCTGCTGGAGATGGGCGGCGACGACGTCGGCCGGTACGCCATACCGGCGCCGGTGTCCGACGGCATCCGGCTGATGCTGGTGGGCGGCGCGCTGGTGATCGGGCTCGCGGTGGACGCGCTGGCGGTGACGTTCCGCAGCGCGGCCCCGGCCGGGCTGCCGCTGCTCGCGCTGTACTCGGTGGCCGCCGGGCTCTCCGAGGGCGGCGCCGACTGGCTGTGGTTCGTGCTCGCGGCCGGCGGCTATCTGGTGCTGCTGCTCGCGGAGGGGCGTGACCGGCTCTCGCAGTGGGGGCGGGTCTTCGGCGGCACGGGGCACGGTTCCGGCGGCGCTTCGGTGGCCGACGGTCCGAGCGGCGCGACCGCACCGGTCCGCACCGGGCGGCGTATCGGGGCCGTGGCCCTGGGCATCGCGCTGGTGGTGCCGCTGGCCCTGCCCGCCCTGGACGGCGGTGTGCTCGGCCCGTCCGGTTCGGGCACGGGCGCCGGTTCGGGCGGCGGCGGCACGATCTCCGCGGTCAATCCGCTGGTCTCGCTGCAGAACAGTCTGAACCAGCCGGAGGACCGGACGGTGATGACGTACCGGACGAACGCCGAGCAGACCCAGGAGCTGTATCTGCGGATCGTCTCGCTCGACGAGTTCGACGGCACCACCTGGCGCCCGTCGGTGCGCAGCATCACCGACGTCCCCTCGAACCTGCCGAACCCACCGGGCCTCGATTCGGACATCCGCAGGACCGAGGTGCAGACGAACATCAAGGCGGCCGACTGGTACACCCAGGACTGGCTGCCGATGCCGTATCCCGCCTCACAGGTGTCGATCGACGGGCGCTGGCGGTTCGAGGAGGTCGGCCGGACCCTGGTGGGCGACCACGGGCAGACGACGCGCGGCAAGCAGTACAGCGTCAAGAGCCTGGTCGTGCAGCCGACGGCGCAGCAGCTGGCCAACGCCGGGCGGCCGCCGGGCAACCTCCTGAAGGAGTTCACGAAGGTGCCCGCGTCGCTGCCGGACGTGGTGAGCCGGACGGCGCTCCAGGTCACCCGGGGCGCGGCGAACAACTACGAGCGCGCGGTGAAGCTGCAGGACTACTTCGCGGTCGACGGCGGGTTCACGTACAACACGGAGGTGCGGGCGGGCAGTGGTTCCGCCGCGATCGTCCGCTTCCTGAAGCAGAAGGAGGGCTTCTGCGTCCACTTCGCCTTCTCGATGGCGGCGATGGCCAGGACGCTGGGGATTCCGGCCCGGGTCGCGGTCGGCTTCACCCCGGGCTCGGCTTCGGGGGACGGTACGTACACGGTGGGGCTGCGGGACGCGCACGCCTGGCCCGAACTGTATTTCGAGGGGGTCGGCTGGACCCGCTTCGAGCCGACGCCGACCCGTGGCTACACGCCGGAGTACACGCAGGACGACACGCCGACCGACGTCTCGTCGAACACGGCGAAGCCCAGCGATTCCGCCTCGGACGCGACGTCCTCGGATCAGCCGGAGCTGATGGAGAGCTGCTCGGCGCAGCAGCGCAAGGAGGGCCAGTGCGCCGCACTCCTCCCCACGCCGGACGCGGGTTCCCCGGACGACGGACCGCCGATCGGCACAATCCTGCTGGTGACGCTCGCGGTGCTGCTGGTCCTGCTGGTGCCGCTGCTGCCGATGCTGTGGCGGCTGCGGGTGCGGGCGCTGCGCCTCGGTTCGGGTGGCCGTACCGACGCCGATGTCGCCGGGCGCACCCTGGCGGCCTGGCACGAGGTCACGGACACGGCGTGGGACCACGGCATCGCACCGGACGATTCGCAGACCCCGCGCACGGCGGCGGCCCGGATCGTGCGCCTCGGGCAGTTGGACGAGCCGGCGGCCGACGCGGTGCGGCGGGTGGCGGCGGCGGTGGAGCAGGTGCTGTACGCGCCACGGCCGCAGCCCGTTTCGGGGCTCGGCGACGACGTGCGGCGGGTGCACGCCGGCATGCACGCCAAGGTGAGCCGCACGGCGCGGCTGCGGGCGACGCTCGCGCCGCGCTCGGCCGTCCGGGTGGTGTGGGCGCTGGCGGAGCGCCGGGCACGGTTCACGGCGGGGCTGCGGGCCCGCTGGACCGCGGCCCGCTCCCGGCCGTCCGGTCAGGAGAGCTGACGCACCGAGAGTGACGAAGGCGCCGGCCCCTCGGGGGCCGGCGCCTTCGTCCGTGGTCCACGCGTCCGACCCGCACCGGGACGCACAAAGGGTGACCGCATCCCGCGGTCACCCTTCACACACGTACGCTCGTCGAGCGGTCTCCGTAGGAACCGGAGGGGCTCAGCGACTACCGCCCTGCTCGTCGCGGCGGCGCTGCCAGCGCTCCTCGATGCGGTCCATCATCGACCGCTTCGGTTTGCTCTGGCGCCGGGCGGTGGTGCCGCCCGGGACGGCTCCCGCCGGCTGTTCACCCGGCTTGGGCGCTTTGCGCCAGCCGGTGACGGCGAGCACCGCGCACCCCAGCATGACGAGGAATCCCACCACGCTGATCCAGATCTGCTTCGCGACCATTCCAGCCATGAGGAGCGCGATACCCACCAGGAAACCGGCCACGGCCTGGTAGACCCGACGTCGGGTGTATGTACGCAGCCCGCTTCCCTCAAGCGCTGTCGCGAACTTGGGATCTTCGGCGTACAGCGCTCGCTCCATTTGCTCGAGCATTCGCTGCTCGTGCTCCGAGAGCGGCACGGAGTCCTCCTCATCGTGCAGTCGCCGGGGCGACCGGGGGTCCCCTTCAGGATAGGCAGGGAATCGCCCCCGTGAAACCCGCCCCTCTACGCCAACTTCACCATTCCGGACCGCATCACGCCGCTCCGGCCTCCTGAGGCGTCATTCCCCGGTGGCCGTCCCGTCATGCCGGGCGGTCTCCCCCGATCATACGGCGCCGGGCGCCGGATCGGGGGGCCTGTGGCGTACTCCATCTGCCGCTGCGCCGCTGATCAGCGGTGCGACACGAGGGGCGCTCAGGCCCCGTCCTGCGCCTGCTTCTCACCGAGCACGTGCAATTGGGTCGCCACGGCGTGGAAGGCGGGCTGCTCGGCGGCGGCCGCCTCCAGCCTGAGCAGCTCCTGAAGGGCTCCGGGCTCGGTGTCCACGAGGACGCCGGGGACCAGGTCGGCGAAGACCCGCACGCCGTGCACCGCGCCGACATCCACTCCGGCGTCGGCGACCAACCGGGTGAGCTGGTCGGCGGTGAAGCGCCGGGGCACCGGGTCGGCGTCGCCCCAGCGGCCCGCCGGGTCGTCGAGCGCCTGCCGGGCCTCCTTGAAGTGGCCGGCGAGGGCCCGCGCGAGCACGGCGCCGCCGAGACCCGCGGCGAGCAGGCTCAGCACGCCGCCGGGGCGCAGCGCGCCCACGGCGTTGCGCACGCCTTCCTCCGGCTCCTCGACGTACTCCAGGACGCCGTGGCACAGCACCGCGTCGTACCCGCCGCGCTCGACGACGTCGAACAGTCCGGAGACGTCGCCCTGGACGCCGCGCACCCGGTCGGCGACCTCGGCCTCGGCGGCGCGGCGCTCCAGCGCGAACAGCGCGTTCGGACTCGGGTCGACGACGGTGACGCGGTGGCCCAGGCGGGCGACCGGCACCGCGAAGTTGCCGCTGCCGCCGCCGGTGTCGAGAACGTCGAGAGCTCGGTGCGCCTGGCTTCCCGCGGCCTTGACGCGCCGGTCGAGGGCGTCCTTGAGGACTTCCCAGACCACGGCGGTGCGGAGCGAGGCGCGGGGGCCGAAGGGGTCGGAGCGCTGCGGCGTCGGCTGCGACCGGCGAGGGGAGGCGGGCGGGCGAGTCGGGTCCGACACTGCTGGTGACTCCTCGGCGCGGCTCCGGCCGACGGGCGGAGCGTGAACTGGTGCGGGCGCCTCCACCCTAATGGGCCCGGACGTGGGGCATCGCCAGTGCTCACCCGGCGTCGGACACGTCCCGCTCACCGTCCTTCCGCCGGGGTCCCGGCAGCACCGGCTGGAGCACGAGCATCCGCTCGACGAGGCGCAGGAACATCGCGACGTCGCGCAGCAGATCGTCGGCGTCGCGGGCGCTGGCCGCACCCTGGATGCCCGCCTCGGCGCGAGCGCGCCGGGTGGCGCCGGAGGCGAAGAGGGCGCTCCACTCGGCCAGTTCGGGCGCTATCTCGGGGAGCACTTCCCAGGCGCTGCGGATTTTGGCGCGGCGCCGCGGGGTGGGCTCGGGGCGGCCGCGGGCGGCGAGCACGGCGGCGGCGGTGCGCAGGGCGGCCAGGTGGGCCGTCGCGTACCGCTCGTTCGGCGCGTCGAGGATCTCCGCCTCGTCGAGCCCCGCGCGGGCCTGGGCGAGCAGGTCGAGGGCGGCGGGTGGCGCGCCGGCCCGGCGCAGCACCGGGTGGACGTCGCTCGCCGGGCCGGTCGGTGAGGGGGCAGGGCCGATGGCGGCGCGGCGTCGTGCGGCGGCGGCCGCGGTGGATGCGCGATGTCCAGCCATGACGAACCTCCTGTCGTCTGTGTGACGGCGCAGTGGCCGTATGTGTCGATAGTGGAGGACGCCACTGACAATCGGCTCTGACCTGCACCTTTGCCTCGATCGAAGGTTCGGGTTAGCTTTTTGCACTGACCAGTCAGTTCAAAAGGGGAGGGTCATGGACGGGCCGCAGGGCGGGGCCGCCGTCGCCGCCACCGGGTTCGGGGTGAAGGGGCCGCGCGGCTGGGCGTTCCGGGACGTCGACATCGACGCGGGGCCGGGAACGCTCGTCGCGATCGAGGGGCCGTCCGGCAGCGGCCGCACCTGTCTGCTGCTCGCGCTGACGGGGCGGATGCGCCCGGCCGAGGGCGAGGCCCGCGTCGCCGGCCTCGGGCTGCCGAAGCAGATGGCGGCCGTACGGCGGCTGAGCGCGCTCGCGCACGTGCCCGGGGTGACCGATCTCGATCCGGCGCTGACCGTCGCCGAGCACCTGCGGGAGCGGGCGCTGCTGCAGCGCCGGTTCGACGGCTCGTGGCGCGCTCTGCTGCGCCCGCGCCGGGAGCGGGCGGCCCTGGCGCGGCAGCGGATCGACGACGCGCTGGCCGGTGCCGGGCTCGACCTCGACACGCTGCCCAAGAAGGCCCGTACGGCCGTGCGCGACCTGGAGCGCGTGGAGGCGCTGCGCCTCTCCCTGGCGCTCGCGCTCATCGGCCGGCCCCTGCTGATCGGCGTCGACGACACCGACCTGAAGCTCTCGGACCGTGAACGCGCCGAGGTCTGGGACCGGTTGCGGACCGTCACCGCCGCCGGCACCACGGTGCTCGCCGTGTGCAGCGAGGCCCCCGAGGGCGCGCTCACCGTGTCGACCGTCCCCGCATCCACGACCGACAAGGAGACGGCCGATGCGTTCGCCGAAGCTGGCCGCGCTTGAGCTGAGGCGCTTCGGCAGAGGGAAACTGCCGCGCGCCGCGCTCGTCGCCCTTCTGCTGCTGCCCCTGCTCTACGGGGCGCTGTACCTGTGGTCTTTCTGGGATCCCTACGGGCGGCTCGACAAGATCCCCGTGGCGCTCGTCAACGACGACCGGGGGGCGAAGGCGGGCGGCAAGAAGATCACCGCGGGCGACGACATCACCGCGGGGCTGTACGACAGCGACACCTTCCAGTGGCACGAGGTCGATTCCGCGCAGGCCGCGAAGGGCGTGGAGGACGGCACGTACTACCTGTCGCTCACCATGCCGAAGGACTTCAGCGCGCGCATCGCGTCCAGCTCCGGGGACGCGCCCGAGACCGGCGCCCTCCGCGTGCGGACGAACGACGCGAACAATTACATCGTCGGGCAGATCTCCCGGACGGTGTTCTCGGAGGTGCGATCGGCCGCGTCCACCAACGCGTCGCGTTCGTTCCTCGACAAGATCTTCATCTCCTTCTCGGACATCCACGACGCGACCGAGAAGGCGGCCGACGGCGCGGACGACCTCAGGGGCGGCATCGGGAAGGCGAAGGAGGGCTCGAAGGAACTCGCCGACGGCCTGAAGGACGCCAAGAAGGGCAGCGGTGACCTGGCCGGCGGTCTGACCAGGCTCGACAAGGGGGCCGGTGACCTGGAGTCCGGGTCCCGGCAGGTCGCCGACGGCACCCGGCTGCTCGCGAGCCGGGTCAACGGCGCGGCCGACCAGGTACTGCCCTTCCTGAGGGACAACAAGAAGGCGATCGGCGACACCGCGCGGCTGGTGTCCGACTCGGCCGCGGGCGTCCGGCGCCACCTGGATGACCTGGTGCGCCTGGCCCCCACAGCGCGCCAGGGCGCTCACGCGGGATCGGACATCCTCGCCGCGGTCTACGAGCGCCGCTGCGCGCAGGCGGTGCTCGAC
This sequence comes from Streptomyces sp. NPDC046716, assembly GCF_040645755.1. Lineage (NCBI taxonomy): Bacteria > Bacillati > Actinomycetota > Actinomycetes > Kitasatosporales > Streptomycetaceae > Streptomyces > Streptomyces sp. NPDC046716. Next base: position 46,955 of record NZ_JBEYYU010000020.1, on the reverse strand, counting down.
GACCCGGCCTGCCCCGACCTGAAGAAGGCGATGACGGCGGCCGCGGACGTCGCCACCGTCTCGGACGACCTGAACACCCTCGTCCAGGACCAGCACGGCGACCTGGCGGTCATGGACCGGAACCTGGCGACGCTCCAGGAGCAGTCCGCGGCCCTCGCCCGGCACGCCCCGACGCTCGACCAGGACGTCGAGAAGGCGGTCGCGCAGATCAACCGCCTCGACGACGGGGCCGGGCAGGTCGCGGCGGGCGCCAGGACGCTGCACGCGGGGCTGGGCACGGCCTCGGCGGGCGCCGCCGACCTCGACTCCGGGGTCGGCAGGCTGGAGACCGGCGCGCAGGACCTCGACGGCGGCATGTACCGACTGGCCGGCGGTTCGGGGAAGCTGGCGAGCGGGCTGCACGACGGCGTCGGGAAGATCCCCGACTACGACAAGAAGGACCGTGACCAGCGCACCGGAGTGATGGCCGACCCCGTACAGCTGGCCTCCCAGTCGCTGCACAAGGCACCCAACTACGGGACCGGCTTCGCCCCGTACTTCATTCCGCTGTCCCTCTGGGTGGGCGCGATGGTCGCCTACATGCTGATCGCGCCCCTGAACCGGCGGGCGCTCGCCGTGGGCGCCTCCTCCTGGCGGGTGACGCTCGCGGGCTGGCTGCCGGTGGCCGCGCTCGGCCTGCTCCAGGTGGCGGCCCTGATGTCCGTCCTGCACTGGGCGCTCGGCCTCCAGATGCTGCACGCCGCGGGCACCGTCGGCTTCCTGTGCCTGGTCACGGCCTGCTTCGCGGCCATCGTGCAGTGGCTGAACGCGCGCTTCGGGGCGGCGGGCCGCATCCTCGTCCTCGCCTTCCTGATGTTGCAGCTGACGTCGGCCGGCGGCACGTATCCCGTGCAGACCAGCCCGGGCTTCTTCAACGCGATCCACCCGTACCTGCCGATGAGCTACGTCGTGGAGGCGCTGCGCAGGCTGATCTCCGGCGGCGGTCTCGGGCCCGTGTGGCAGGCGTGCGCGGTGCTGGCGGCCTTCACGGCGGGCGCCCTCGCGCTCACCGCGCTGACCGCCCGGCGCAAGCAGGTGTGGACCCTGGACCGGCTGCACCCGGAGCTGAGCCTGTGAGCGCGCTCGCCGGCGGGCCTGTGAGAATCAGGGGCATGGAAAGCAGCACACGGCGCCAGGCCACCCGGCAGAAGCTCTACGAGGCCGCTGTCACGCTCATCGCGGAGCAGGGTTTCTCCGCCACGACGGTCGACGAGATCGCCGAGCGCGCCGGGGTGGCGAAGGGCACCGTCTACTACAACTTCGCCAGCAAGTCGGTCCTCTTCGAGGAGTTGCTGCGGCACGGCGTCGGGCTGCTGACCGCCTCCCTGCGGGACGCGGCGCAGAAAGCGGCCGACCGGGGCGGCAGCAAGATCGACGCCCTGGACGCGATGATCCGCGCGGGTCTGGTCTTCATCGACGAGTACCCGGCCTTCACCCAGCTGTACGTGGCCGAGCTGTGGCGCACCAACCGCGCCTGGCAGTCCACGCTCGCCGTGGTCCGCCAGGAGGCGGTGGCCGTCGTGGAGGGCGTGCTGCGCGACGCCGTGGGCAGCGGCGAGCTGAGCGAGGAGATCGATGTGCCGCTCACGGCGGCGGCGCTGGTGGGCATGGTCCTGGTGGCGGCCCTGGACTGGCAGGCGTTCCAGCCGGAGCGCTCGCTGGACGATGTGCACGCCGCGCTGTCGCTGCTGCTCCAGGGACGGGTGGGCGGCGGACAGCCGCTGACCGGAAAGGCCTGACCTCCCGGGGGGCGTCCGCGAAAGGCGCCGCTACGTAGAGCGCCGGTCCGGCAAGGCCTGTGACTGCTCTCAGGCTTCACCGGACCGGCGCATCCCCCGTTGTTCCCCCGTGGGATCCCCGTCGTTCCCCCGTCGGGTCTCCCTCGGTCCCCCGTGCCTCGCTCCCGCCCTGTCGGGCGAGAGGAGCGGCCAAGAGCGCTGCGTTCCGTTCCGCCGCCCCGTGTCGGCGGTGCCGGGTGCCGCGCTCTTCCCCGTGGCCTCCACTCTTCCGTCTACGCAGGTAGAACCCCATCCGCGCACCTACTCATCTCCCTCCCTAGGTACGGATACTCAGACCTGCGTGCTCATCCCCAGGCACGGAGAGTTCCCCACTGGTTACGATCACCTCCGTGTCCGTACTCCCCCTGGTCTTCACCAGCGGCTGGGCGAGCGGCATCAACGCGTACGCGGTGGTCCTGCTGCTCGGCGTCTTCGGCGCGACCGGGTTGACCGACGAGGTCCCCGAGTCGCTGCAGCGCCCCGACGTGCTGATCGCGGCCGGAGTGCTCTTCCTGTGCGAGGCCGTCGCCGACAAGATCCCGTACGTGGACTCGGTGTGGGACTCGGTGCACACCGTGATCCGGCCGGTGGCGGGCGCGGTCGTGGGGGCGCTGCTCGCCGGGCAGAGCGGGTCGCTGTCCGATCTGGCGGCGGGCGCGATCGGCGGTTCGACGGCGCTGGCCAGCCATGCGGTGAAGGCCGGCACCCGGATGGCGGTCAACACCTCGCCCGAACCGGCCTCGAACTTCGTGCTGAGCACCGCCGAGGACCTGGGGGTCGCCGGTGTCGTGACGTTCGCGATGTTCCACCCGGTGGCGGCGGCGGTGATCGCGGCGGTGCTGCTCGTCGCCGGCCTGGTGGTGCTGGTCTTCCTGATCAGCCGCATCCGAAGATTCCTGCGCCGGCGGGCCCAGCGGCGCGAGGAACGGCGGATCGCCCGCGAGGAGCCGCGGCCCCCGCCCTGACCTGGCGGCGGCGTTGTCAGAGGTGGCCGATACAGTCCCTGGCATGGCACGAATTGCGGTGATCGGCGCGGGGATGGGCGCCATGGCGGCCGCCGCTCGGCTGGCCGTGGCGGGCCACCGACCGGTGGTCTTCGAGCGCGCGTCGACGTACGGCGGAGCGGTGGGCCGCATCGAGCGCGACGGCTTCGCGTTCGACACGGGACCGGGCCTGCTCCCGCTGCCTGCCGTCTATCGCGACCTGTTCATCAAGACCGGCAAGGAGTCCCTGGAGGACCTGGTCGGTCTCACGCAGGTGGAGCCCGCCGTGCGGCACGTCTTCGCGGACGGCACGACGGCGGACCTGCCGAACGCACGGCGGGCGGGCGTCGCCGAGGCCCTGGACGCGACGATCGGGGCGGGCGCGGGCGCGTACTGGTCGGCTTTCATGGACCGGGCCCGGGAGGCCTGGGACCGCTCGCGCCGCCCCCTGCTGGAGGAGCCCCTGTGGCCGAACTGGGAGGTGCTGGCCGAGCGCGAGCCCTACCCCGCCGTTCCGCAGAAGCGGCTGCTGCGCAAGGCGCGCACGGCGGTCACCCTCGCCGACATCGGCGACCTGGAGCTCGGCGGCGACCCGCGGCTCACGGCGCTCCTGGAGAGCTACGCGCTCGGGTACGGCCTCGATCCCCGTACGGCACCGGCGAGCGCGGCCGTGCTGCCGTACATGGAGCAGACCTTCGGCACCTGGGCGGTGACCGGCGGCATGCGGGCCCTCGCCGACGCGGTGTACGCGCGCTGCCTGAAGCGGAAGGTCCAGTTCAGATTCGGTGCGGCCGTCGCCCGGGTCGTGGTGAAGGACGGACGCGCGGCGGGCGTGGAGCTGGCCGACGGCTCGGTGGAGGACGCCGGGTTCGTCGTGGCCGGAGTCGCGCCCGGCGTCCTGGACGTGCTCGTGCCGGGGCGGTCCGTGCGCGGCGCGGTCCCGGCCCGGGCCGAGGCCGCCGTGCCCAGCAGGCTGACGGCTCATCTGGCGCTGCGCGGGCCGCGTCCCGAGGGCACCCCGCACCGCACGGTGGTGCACGGGACGGACCGGGCCGCCGAGACGGCCTGGCTGTTCGACGCCGCCGCGCGGCCGGACAGGCCCACGGTCACGGTGCTGCGCCCGGGCGACGCCGCCCAGGTGCCGGACGAGGAGCACGAGGCGGTGACCCTCACCGTGACGGTGCCGTCCGGCGCGGAGGTGTCGGACGCCGAGGTCGAGTCGGTCCTCGACGCGGCCGGGCGCGCGGTGCCCGGGCTGCGCGAGCGCCTGCTGTGGCACGAGATCCGCACGCCGCGCGACATCGCGGAGGCGACCGGCGCGGACGGCGGCGCCGTGCCCGCGCCGGCGCTGGCGGCGGCGCGGGGCGGGCTGCTCCACCCGGCCAACAGCACCCCGCTGCCGGGGCTCCTCGCCGTCGGGGGCTGGTCGCACCCGGGCGGCGGGCTGCCGCACGCGGGCATGTCCGGGGCCCTGGTGGCCGGACTGGTCGTGGAGGGGCCGGAGTTCCGCGGCTCGCAGTGAGCCGGGCCGCGGATCGCCGTCGCAGGCCCGCTCAGTAGCGGTACTGCTGCTGCTCCTGCTGGTACCCGGTGTCGTACCCGGTGTTCGGGTCGTGCTGCGGGTACGTGGGATAGGGCTGCTCGGGCGGCAGTTCGCCGCCGTACTCGTCGCCCCCACGCTGCTGCGGCACCCAGACACCGCCGGGCGGGGTCTCCCCGCCGTAGCCGCCGCCCGTCGCGTACGGGTCGCCGTACTGCTGCTGGCCGGTGGCGTACGGGTCGCCGTACTGGGGCTGCTCGGGGTAGCTCTGCGCCCCGATGTACGGGTCGGAGTACGGGGCCGCGTAAGGCTGCTGCCCGGTGTCGTACCCGTAGGTGTGCTGGTCGTAGCCGTAGGACCCGGTGTCGTAGCCGTAGTCCTGCTGCGCGCCGTGGTTCGCCTGGGCGTACGCCGCGTCGCTGTAGACGCCGTACTGGCCGGTGTCCTCGGGCATCGGCTCCGGGGCGTACACGGAGGTCGACTCGGCCGCGCTCTCCGCCGGCATCGGCGGGAAGTCGTCCGCCGTGTCCCGCGCGCCCTGCTCGTACTCCAGATCGGAGACTTCGAGGGTCGGGTCCTGCCGGACCGTTTCCCTCCTGCCGCGCCGTCCGCCCGTGGCCTCGGCCTGCTGGTCGCCCTTCTTCAGGGCCCAGCCGGACGCGAACCCGCGGCGGAACGACAGCGTGACGTAGGTCTGCCCGATCGCGAAGGCGATGGCGCCGAGCCCGATGACGATCACCGAGGGCATCAGGACGCCGAGGACCACCCCGAGGAAGCCGCCGAAGGCCAGCAACCGCCAGCGCAGCCGCGCCTTGTACTGCAGCAGCACCTCACCGAGCAGCCACAGCGCCACCAGTCCGAACGCGATATAGAGGACCGCCCAGCCCATGTACGCCCCTCTCGTACGGCCGCAGCCCCGGGTGGGTACGGCCCATCAGGCCCGCGGATCGTGCAGGCCCAGGTTTTCGTAGATTTCCAGCGTCGCAGTCGAGTTGTTGAGCGTAATGAAGTGCAGACCCGGCACTCCCTCGTCAAGCAGCCTGGCGCAAAACTCCGTAGCGAACTCGATGCCAATGGAGCGTACAGCGGCCGGATCGTCTTTGGCTGTGAGGATCCGCTCTTTCAGCGCCGGAGGGAAGTCCGCGTTGCTCAGCTTCGGCAGGCGTTCGAGCATCCGCACGCTCGTCACGGGCATGCACTCGGGGATGATCGGGGTGTCGCAGCCGGCGGCGGCGACCTTGTCGCGCAGCCGCAGATACTCCTCCGGGTAGAAGAACATCTGGGTGATCGCGTAGTCGGCGCCCGCCCGGCACTTGTCGACGAAATGCCGCACGTCGGAGTCCCAGTCGGCGGAGCGCGGGTGCATCGCGGGGAAGGCCGCGACGCCCACGCAGAAGTCGCCGGACTCCTTGATCAGCTCGACGAGTTCGGCCGCGTACGTCAGCCCTTCGGGGTGCGAGATCCAGTCGCCCATCGGGTCGCCGGGCGGGTCGCCGCGCACGGCGAGCATGTTCCGGATCCCGGCATCGGCGTACTGCCCGATGATGTTGCGCAGTTCGGCGACGGAGTGCTCGACGGCCGTGATGTGGGCGACCGGCGTGAGCGTCGTGTCCGCGACGATCTGCTCGGTCTCCTTGACAGTGCCCGCGCGCGTGGAGCCGCCCGCGCCGTACGTCACGGAGACGAAGTCCGGGGCGACGGCCTCGACCCTGCGCAGCGCGTTCCACAGGTTGCGCTCGCCTTTTGCGGTCTTCGGCGCGGAGAACTCGAAGGAGTACGTCGCCTTGCCGGTCGCGAGCATGTCGCGCACGGTGCGGGCGCGGTCAGTCCTGGTGGAAGGGGTACCTAGGGCCATACGGGCAGGTTACTGAGGGAATCCGGTAGCCCCTAATCCCCGTCCACCCAGCGGACAGCCGGCCGCGGTGGCCCGCTCGCGAGGGGTCAGACGGAGCGCAGGCGCTTGGCGAACTCGGCCGCGGCGGCGCCCGGATCGTCGGCCTCGGTGATGGCCCGCACGACCACGACGCGGCGGGCGCCGGCCGCCAGCACCTCGTCCAGATTCCCCAGGTCGATCCCGCCGATGGCGAACCAGGGGCGGTCGGTGCCGAGGCCCGCGGTGTGGCGCACGAGGTCGAGACCCGGTGCGTGGCGGCCCGGCTTGGTGGGGGTCGGCCAGCAGGGGCCGGTGCAGAAGTAGTCGACGCCGTCCTGGACGGCGGCCGCCTCGGCCTCCGCGTCGGCGTGGGTGGAGCGGCCGATGAGCACGTCGGCGCCGAGGACGGCGCGGGCGGCGGGCACGGGCAGGTCGCCCTGGCCCAGGTGGAGCACGTCCGAGCGGGTCGCGTGGGCGACGTCCGCCCGGTCGTTCACCGCGAACAGCCTGCCGTGACGGCGGGCCGCGTCGGCGAACACGGCGAGGTGCTCCAGCTCCTCGCCGGCCTCCATGCCCTTGTCGCGCAGCTGGACGATGTCCACCCCGTTCGCCAGCACGGTGTCGAGGAATTCCGGGAGGTCTCCCTGGCGCTTGCGCGCGTCGGTGCACAGGTACACCCGTGCGTCGGCGAGCCGGGCGCGCTTGACGTCGGTCATGGAGATCCCCCCGTGGGTGGTGCGGTGTCGTGGCGTGCGCGTCCCCCGCGAGGGGGACGCGCACGCCGGACGGTCGTCAGGTCAGACGGCGAGCGCCTGGGCGCGGCGCTTCACCTCCGTGCCGCGATTCTCGCTCAGCGCCTGCGCGGGCGTGCCCGGCAGGGTCGGGTCGGCGGTGAAGAGCCACTCCAGCATCTCTTCGTCGGAGAAGCCGTCGTCCCGCAGAACCGTCAGGAGGCCGACCAGCCCCTTGACGATCTTGTCACCGTCGATGAAGGCGGCCGGCACGTGCAGCGCACGGTTCTCCCCGCGGCGTACGGCGATCACCTGGCCTTCCTTCACCAGCTGGCGGACACGCGTCACCTCGAGGTCCATCTGCTCGGCGATGTCGGGGAGGGTCAGCCACTCGGGGACGAGAGCATCGATCTTTGCGTCAATCTCGGTCACGGGACAAGCCTGCCATCCCGGACTGACAGTCGGAAGCCGGGACCGTCTGACCAGGTGTTTCAGGAACGGCTGGAGGCGCCGGTCACGCCACGGCGGACTTCAGCGGGCGGGCCGGGTCGGCCAGCCGCTCGGGGTCCAGGACCGTTCCGGCCTCGATGAGTTTGCGGCCCTGGGCCAGGTCGCGGGGCTTGCCGACCGCGAGGACGGCCACCAGGGCGCCCTCGCGCAGCCAGCACACCGACCAGGCGGCACCGGCCGGGTCGCCGCGCCACACGGCCGTGTCGGCGCTCTCGTGGTGGCCCGCGTACTGCACGAAGCGGCCGAACTGCTCGGACCAGAAGTACGGCACCGGGTCGTAGACGGCGGGCGTCTCCCCGATGATGTTCGCCGCCACGGTGCGCGGGCCCTGCAGGGCGTTGTCCCAGTGGTGGACCAGGAGTCGCTCTCCGTAGCGCCTCGAGGGGAACGACGAGCAGTCCCCCACCGCGTACACGTCGGGTACGGAGGTGCGCAGTCCCTCGTCGGCCAGCACCTCGCGGTGGTCGCCGAGGGCGATGCCGGAGCCGGCCAGCCAGCGGGTGGCGGGGCGGGCGCCGATGCCGATGACGACGGCTCCGGCGGGCAGGCGCGTGCCGTCGTCCAGGACCACGGCCCCGGGTTCGATGTGCTCCACGCGCGCGCGGGTGCGCAGTTCGGCGCCCGAGTCCGCGTACCAGGCGGCCATGGGGGCCGCGATCTCGGCGGGCAGCGCCCCGGCCAGCGGCCGCTCGGCCGCCTCGACGACGGTGACCCGGCAGCCGGCCTCGCGCGCGGCGGTGGCGAACTCCGCGCCGATCCACCCCGCGCCCACGACCACCACGTCGTGCTGCTCGGCGAGGACGGGCCGCAGCCGCTCGGCGTCGTCGAGGGTGCGCAGCAGATGGACTCCGGGGACGTCCTCGGTGCCCGGCAGCCGCACCGGTTCGGCACCGGTGGCGACGACCAGCACGTCGTACGGGACGGGGCCCTGCGCGGTGTCCAGCTCGTGGTCGCCGGGGCGCAGGCCGGTGACCTCACGGCCCAGCTCCAGGGTGACGCCGAGCGCCTCGAAGTCGACGTCGAAGGCGGAGCCCTCGGCCTTGCCCAGGAGGACCGCCTTGGACAGCGGCGGCCGGTCGTAGGGCTGGTGGGGCTCGGCGCCGATCAGCGTGACCGTGCCGGGGAAGCCCTGTTCGCGCAGGGCCACCGCCGTCTGCACTCCGGCCATGCCCGCGCCCACGACGACGACGCGCCGCCCTGCCGAAACCGTGTTCCCGTTCCGCTGCTCGCTCACGGGATCACCTTAGGCACCTGATCTTGTGTCAGTCAGCGGAGCGGGCCACTCGAGCTCCGTGACGTCCTGCACACGTGTCACCGGGTTTAGTGATCATCAGGGTTCGCGGGGCGGTGGGCGACCGGCCCGATCTCCTCGACGACGCTGGTGCCGTGGCCCTCCTGCGACTCCCACCGCCAGCTCTCGTCGAGCCGCACCCGTCCGTCCGGCAGCTCGGACACGACGGAGAGGCAGTGCCCCGATGAGGTGGACCCGTCGGTCTTCAGCTGGACGTAGCGGAAGTCGAGCCGGTCGCCGGAGCGGGTGCCCACGAGGTGTCCGCGGACGACGTCGCCGCCCTCGTAGCCGGCCCAGATCCGGCCGTCCTCCTCGTGGTAGGCGAAGCGGGTCCGGGTCCCGACCTGGCCCGGGGCCTGATCGGCGACAGGGGCGAGGTAGAGACCGTCGAGCGAGCGTGCCACGGGCGAGGGCTCCCTTACTGGAGGGCTGGCCGAAGAGCTAGGGTGGCCACCGTAAAGCACTCGCGGGAGCCCGTACGCAGTGGGCTGAGAGGGAGGCTGGAGCGGCCTCCGACCGTACGAACCTGATCCGGGTCATGCCGGCGAAGGGAGGGGCTGGACGCCCATGTCGCGTACGCCGTCCGGAGCACCGGACTCCAGCGCGCAGCCATCGAGGGCCGGCGCGCCGAAGAAGGCCCCCGCCACCGACGTCCTGGTCGTCGGCGGCGGCATCATCGGTCTCGTCACCGCGTGGCGGGCCGCCCAGCGCGGTCTGTCCGTCGCGGTCGTGGACCCCGAACCGGGCGGCGGGGCCGCCCAGGTGGCGGCCGGGATGCTGGCCGCCGTCACCGAACTGCACTACGGCGAGCAGACGCTGCTCGGCCTGAACGTCGCGTCGGCCGCCCGCTATCCGGAGTTCGCCGCCGAGCTGTCCGAGGCCACCGGCCAGGATCTCGGCTACCGCGCGTGCGGCACGCTCGCCGTCGCGCTGGACGCCGACGACCGGGCCCACTTGCGTGAACTGCACGCGCTGCAAACGAAGTCGGGCCTCGACTCGGAGTGGCTGTCGGGCCGCGACTGCCGTCGCCTCGAACCGATGCTCGCGCCGGGCGTGCGCGGGGGCCTGCGGGTCGACGGTGACCACCAGATCGACCCGAGAAGGCTCGCGAGCGCCCTGCTGACGGCCTGCGAGCGCTCCGGCGTGATCCTGCACCGTGCGTGGGCCGACCGGCTCCGTGTCGCCCGGGACCGGGCGTGCGGCGTCACGCTCACCGACCGCACCGAGCTCGACGCAGGCCAGGTCGTGCTGGCGGGCGGGAGCCGCAGCGGACAGCTGGCCGGCGTTCCCGACGAGGTGCTGCCGCCCGTCCGGCCGGTCAAGGGCCAGGTGCTGCGCCTGACGGTGCCGCGGCGGTACGCGCCGTTCCTGAGCCGCACCGTGCGCGCGGTGGTCCGCGGCAGCCACGTCTACCTGGTCCCGCGCGTCAACGGCGAACTGGTCGTCGGCGCGACCACCGAGGAGCTGGGCTGGGACACCACGGTCACCGCGGGCGGCGTCTACGAGTTGCTGCGCGACGCCCACGAACTCGTCCCCGGCATCACGGAACTGCCGCTGACGGAGACCCGCGCGGGCCTGCGCCCCGGCTCCCCCGACAACGCCCCGCTGCTGGGCCCGACCGCGCTGCCGGGCCTGCACCTCGCCACCGGTCACCACCGCAACGGCGTGCTGCTCACGCCGGTCACCGGGGACGCCCTCGCGCATGTCCTGGTCACCGGTGAACTCCCCGAAGAGGCGCGCCCGTTCACCCCGAGGCGGTTCAGTGCCGCCACCCTGGAGCAGCCCGCATGAACGTCACTGTGAACGGCGAGCCGCGCGCCGTGGCCGCCGGGGTCACGCTCGGCGCCCTGGTGGCCACGCTCACCACGGCGCACTCCGGTGTGGCCGCCGCGCTCAACGAGACCGTCGTGCCGCGCACCCGCTGGCCCCTCACCGCGCTCTCCGAGGGAGACCGCGTCGAAGTCCTCACCGCCGTCCAAGGAGGCTGACTCATTCATGGCTGACGACGCTTTCGTCCTCGGCGGCACCACCTACTCCTCGCGCCTGATCATGGGCACGGGCGGGGCGCCGAGCCTCGACGTCCTCGAACGCTCCCTGGTCGCCTCCGGCACCGAGCTGACCACGGTGGCGATGCGGCGCGTCAGCGCCGACGTCCACGGCTCGGTCCTGTCGGTCCTGGAGAAGCTGGGCATCCGGGTGCTGCCGAACACCGCGGGCTGCTTCACGGCGGGCGAGGCGGTGCTCACGGCCCGCCTCGCGCGCGAGGCTCTGGGCACGGACCTGGTCAAGCTGGAGGTCATCGCGGACGAGCGCACCCTCCTGCCGGATCCCATCGAGCTGCTGGACGCCGCCGAGACCCTGGTCGACGACGGTTTCACGGTCCTGCCGTACACCAACGACGACCCGGTGCTGGCCCGCAAGCTGGAGGACGTGGGCTGTGCGGCGGTCATGCCGCTGGGCTCCCCCATCGGGTCCGGGCTCGGCATCCGCAATCCGCACAACTTCCAGCTGATCGTCGAGCACGCGCGCGTGCCGGTGATCCTGGACGCGGGCGCGGGCACGGCGTCCGATGTGGCGTTCGCCATGGAACTGGGCTGCGCCGGTGTGATGCTCGCCTCCGCGGTGACCCGCGCCCAGGAGCCGGTCCTCATGGCCGACGGGATGCGGCACGCGGTGGAGGCGGGACGGCTGGCGTACCGCGCGGGGCGGATCCCCCGGCGCCATTTCGCCGAGGCGTCCTCGCCCCAGGAGGGGCGCGCGCACCTCGATCCCGAGCGCCCCGCCTTCTGACGCCCGCGCCGGTCACAGCTCTGCTGCAGTACGGGTCCGGTCCTGCCGCACAGGTCCGGCCTGTCAGTCACTCCTCGTAGACTCCCTGCGTGGACACGACCCTTCAGGACCCGTTGCTCGGGCATGTGCTCGACGCCCGGTACCGCATCGACGCACGCATCGCGGTCGGCGGGATGGCCACGGTCTACCGGGCCGTGGACACCCGCCTCGACCGCGTGCTCGCGATCAAGGTGATGCATCCGTCGCTGGCGGCCGACGTCACGTTCGTCGAGCGGTTCATCCGCGAGGCGAAGTCGGTGGCCCGGCTCTCGCACCCCAATGTGGTGGGCGTCTACGACCAGGGCACCGACGGCCAGTACGTCTATCTGGCGATGGAGTACATCGCGGGCTGCACGCTCCGCGACGTCCTGCGGGACCGCGGGGCGCTGCGGCCGCGCGCGGCCCTCGACATCCTGGAGCCGGTCCTCGCCGCGCTCGGAGCCGCGCACCGCGCGGGTTTCGTGCACCGCGACATGAAGCCGGAGAACGTGCTGATAGGCGACGACGGCCGGGTGAAGGTCGCGGACTTCGGTCTCGTCCGCGCGGTGGACACGGTCACCAACACCACGGGATCGGTCCTCGGCACGGTGTCCTATCTGGCGCCCGAGCAGATCGAGCACGGCACGGCGACGCCCTCGGTGGACGTGTACGCGTGCGGGGTCGTCCTGTACGAGATGCTCACCGGCGGCAAGCCGCACCTGGGGGACTCCCCGGCACAGATCCTGTACAAGCACCTGAACGAGGACGTGCCGCCGCCGTCGGCCTCCGTCCCCGGTCTGTCCTACGAGCTGGACGAGCTGGTCGCCTCGGCGACGGCCCGCACCCCCGGCGTCCGTCCCTACGACGCGGTGGCGTTCCTCGCCCAGGTCCGCACGGCCCGGGCGACGCTGTCCGACGCCCAGCTGGACGCGGTGCCGCCGCAGGCCCACGACGCGGAGCACGTGGGGGCCGACGACCGGACGAGCGTGATCCCGCGCGCGGTGGGCGCCACCTCGGTGCAGCTGCCGCTGCCGACGCGGGACGAGGACCAGTACCACCGCACGAGCGTGCTGCAGAGCCCGCCCCCCATGCCGCCGGCCCCGCCGCGCGGCGCGGGCGGCAGGCCCCGCCGCGGGCTCTTCGTGATCATCGCGGCGGTGCTGCTGGCCCTGGGGATCGGCACGGGCGTCTGGTACATCAACTCGGGCCAGTTCACCAAGGTCCCCACGATCCTGAACCAGAGCCGGGCCGAGGGCGAGCGCCGGGTCGAGGCGGCGGGCCTGAAGGTCGGCACGGTCGGCGAGAAGTTCAGCGACACCTACGACCGGGGCTCGATCATGGGCAGCGACCCGGCGCCGGGCAGCCGCATCAGGGACAACGGCACGGTGAACCTGACGGTGTCCAAGGGCCCCAGAACCGTGAAGGTCCCCGACCTCGAGGGCACCCCGCTGGCCAAGGCCAGGAGCGGGCTCAAGGACGCGGGCCTGACACCGGGCATGATCACCAGGGCGTTCAGCGAGGACATCCCCAAGGGCTCCGTGATCAGCTCGGACCCGAAGGCGGGCTCGACGCGCAACTCCGGCACGGCGGTCGCCCTCGTCGTCTCCAAGGGCGCCCCCGTCGACGTCCCCGACGTCACCGGTGAGTCCCAGGAGGACGCGGTCGCCGATCTGGCGGACGCGGGCCTGAAGGCGAAGATCGCCCCGGCGCGGGTCAACTCGGACGAGGACAAGGGCGACGTGGCCGAGCAGTCGCCCGGCGAGGGCAAGCAGCTCGCCGAGGGCGACACCGTGACCCTGACGATCTCCAAGGGCCCCGTCATGGTCGAGGTCCCGGACGTCACGGGCATGAAGGTCGACAAGGCGACGTCGACGCTGGAGGACGCCGGGTTCCAGGTCGACGAGGACCGGGGGCTGCTCGGCCTGTTCGGCGACCACGTGGACAAGCAGTCCGTGGAGGGCGGCGACGAGGCCCCCAAGGGATCGACCATCAAGATCACGATCAGGTAGTGCACGACGGCCCGGCCCCAGGGTGCCCGTCCTCGCCATGACACCCTGGGCCGGGTGAACAGCAGCATCCGCAACCCGATCGGCGGTCACGTCCCCGTGGCCGGCGGCCTCGCCTCCGTAGGACTGTCCTACGCGCGCGACCTCGAGGCCGAGGCCGTCCAGGTCTTCGTCGCCAACCCGCGCGGCTGGGCCACCCCCACCGGCAATCCCCGCCAGGACGAGGACTTCCGCGCCGCGTGCGCCGCCGAGAACATTCCCGCGTACGTCCACGCGCCCTACCTGATCAACTTCGGGTCGCACACCGAGGCCACGGCCGAGAAGTCCGTGGAGTCGCTGCGCCACTCCCTGCGGCGCGGCCGCGAGATCGGCGCCCTGGGCGTGGTCGTGCACACCGGCTCCGCGACCGGCGGGCGTCCGCGCGAGGTCGCGCTGGCGCAGGTCAGGGAGCACATGCTGCCGCTGCTCGACGAGCTGACGCACGACGACGATCCGTTCCTGCTCCTGGAGTCGACCGCCGGGCAGGGAGCGTCGCTGTGCTCGCGGACCTGGGACTTCGGCCCCTACTTCGACGCGCTCGACCGCCACCCCAGGCTGGGCGTCTGTCTCGACACCTGCCACATCTTCGCGGCGGGTCACGACCTGACCGGCCCGGCCGGCATGAAGCAGACCCTCGATCTGCTCGTGGAGACGGTCGGCGAGGGCCGCCTCAAGCTGATCCACGCCAACGACTCCAAGGACGTCGCGGGCGCCCACAAGGACCGGCACGAGAACATCGGCTCCGGCCACATCGGCGCCGACCCGTTCCGCGAGCTGATGGCGCACCCGGCGACCGAGAACGTTCCCCTGGTCATCGAGACGCCGGGCGGCAAGGAGGGGCACGCCGCGGACGTGGCCCACCTCAAGAAGCTGCGTCCGTAGAAATCTCCTCCCCGCGAAGGAATACCCCCAGGGGGTATACGGTTCTTGTCGGTGACAGGAACCGCGACGGACGCTGGGGGACCCATGCGGCACGACGAGCACACCGCACAGCGGCACACGCACGACACACACCACGGCCACGACCACGGCCACCAGCACGGGACCGGCGGGGTCAGCTGGTCGACGGCGGCCCAGGCCACCCTGCACTGCCTCACCGGCTGCGCCATCGGCGAGGTCCTCGGCATGGTGATCGGCACCGCGCTCGGCTGGGGCAACGTGCCGACGATGGTGCTGGCGATCGCGCTGGCCTTCGTCTTCGGCTACTCGCTCACGCTGCGCGGAGTGCTGCGGGCGGGCGTCGGCTTCCGGACCGCGTTCCGGGTCGCGCTCGCCGCCGACACCCTGTCGATCGCCGTCATGGAGCTGATCGACAACGGGGTCATCGCGCTGTGGCCGAGCGCCATGGACACGCACCTCGACGACGCGCTGTTCTGGGGCGCCCTGGCCGCGTCCCTCGCACTCGCCTTCGTGGTGACGACGCCGGTCAACCGCTGGATGATCGGCCGCGGCAAGGGCCACGCGGTGGTGCACCGGTACCACCACTGAGGCGGGACCCCCGGGGAGGGATCGGGCTCAGAGCTCGGGCCCTTCCCCGGGCCCTTCCTGGTACGAATAGCGCTGCTCACGCCACGGGTCCCCCACGTTGTGGTACCCCCGCTCCTCCCAGAAACCCCGCCGGTCCGCGGTCATGTACTCCACGCCGCGGACCCACTTGGGGCCCTTCCACGCGTACAGGTGCGGCACCACGAGGCGCAGCGGGAAGCCGTGCTCGGCGGTGAGCAGCTCGCCGCCCTTGTGGGTGGCGAAGATCGTGCTCTCGGACGCGAAGTCCGAGAGGCGGAGGTTGGAGCTGAAGCCGTACTCGGCCCAGACCATGACATGGGTGACGCCGGGCGCGGGCGGGGCCAGCTCCAGCACGGTCGACGCGCGCACCCCGCCCCACTCGGCGCCGAGCATGCTGAACTTGGTGACGCAGTGCAGATCACCGACCACGGTGCCGTACGGCAGCGCCGAGAACTCCTCGTGGTTCCAGGTGTGCTTGTCGCCGTCGGCGGTGGCCCCGAAGACCCTGAACTCCCAGCGCTCGGGGCGGAACTTGGGCACCGGGCCATAGTGCGTGACGGGCCAGCCGCGCTGCAGACGCTGTCCCGGTGGAAGCTCCTGCTGCACCGCTCCCCCAGACTCGCGACCCACCGGATGACCCATGCCTCCATCCTGACAGACCCCGGGCAGTGGACGTGACCACGCGGGCGCCGGCGGGCGACAGTCGATCATCGATTCGGGCAACTCCTACTAAGCGTGCACTTACTGGACGCGTTTCTGTGCCGGTGCGAGGATGCGCGCGAAACCTGCCCAGTCCACCCGCTTGGAAGGAGCCTCTGCGATGCAGGGCGACCCCGAGGTCATCGAATTTCTCAACGAGCAGCTGACCGCCGAGCTCACCGCGATCAACCAGTACTTCCTGCACGCCAAGATGCAGGAGAACTTCGGCTGGACGAAGCTCGCGAAGTACACCCGGTCCGAGTCGTTCGACGAGATGAAGCACGCGGAGGTGCTGACCGACCGGATCCTCTTCCTGGACGGGCTGCCCAACTACCAGCGGCTCTTCCACGTCCAGGTCGGCCAGACGGTCACCGAGATGTTCCAGGCCGACCGGCAGATCGAGGTCGCGGCGATCGACCGGCTGAAGCGGGGCATCGAGGTGATGCGCGCCAAGGGCGACATCACGTCCGCAAACATCTTCGAGTCGATCCTCGAGGACGAGGAGCACCACATCGACTATCTCGACACGCAGCTCGAGCTGGTGGAGAAGCTGGGCGAGCCGCTGTACATCGCGCAGCTCATCGAGCAGCCCGACAGCTGAGATCCGGCCCCGGGGAAGGCTAGGCGGCGTCCGGCAGCTCGGCCTGCGGCGACAGGGCCACGGCGGCCTCACCCTGTTCGACGAGTTCCCTGCGGGGGCACGTGCCCCGGCCGAGCAGCGCCTGTATCCGGCGGACGCACGAACCGCAGTCGGTGCCGGCCTTGCAGGCGGAGGCTATCTGGCGCGGGGTGGAGGCACCGTCGTCCGCGTGCTTCTTGACCTGCGCCTCGGTGACGCCGAAGCAGTTGCAGACGTACACGCGGGTTCACCTCCCGGTCGGGACGAGGTCGAGACTCATCGGTGGCGCCGTCCCGATCTTTCGGTGAGGCTAACCTAACCTTACCCGCCGGGCCGGAAGCACAAAAGTGCCGTGGGGCGCGGATCCCTGTGATCCGCGCCCCACGGCGTTTACTCAGTGCGCACGACCGTCACTGGTCGCGGTACATCTCCGCCACCAGGAACGCGAGGTCGAGCGACTGGCTGCGGTTCAGGCGCGGGTCGCAGGCCGTCTCGTAGCGCTGGTGCAGGTCGTCGACGAAGATCTCGTCGCCGCCGCCCACGCACTCGGTGACGTCGTCACCGGTGAGCTCGACGTGGATGCCGCCCGGGTGCGTGCCGAGCTCCTTGTGGACCTCGAAGAAGCCCTTGACCTCGTCGAGCACGTCGTCGAAGCGGCGGGTCTTGTGGCCCGAGGCCGCCTCGTACGTGTTGCCGTGCATCGGGTCGGTGATCCAGGCGACGGTCGCGCCGGAGGCGGTGACCTTCTCGACCAGCTCGGGCAGCTTGTCGCGGACCTTGTCGGCGCCCATGCGGACGATGAAGGTCAGCCGGCCGGGCTCGCGGTCGGGGTCGAGGCGCTCGATGTACTGCAGCGCCTCCTCGGCCGTCGTCGTCGGGCCCAGCTTGATGCCGATCGGGTTGCGGATCTTCGAGGCGAACTCGATGTGGGCGCCGTCGAGCTGACGGGTGCGCTCACCGATCCAGACCATGTGGCCCGAGACGTCGTACAGGTTGTTCGTGCGCGAGTCGACGCGGGTCAGCGCCGACTCGTAGTCGAGCAGCAGCGCCTCGTGGGAGGCGTAGAACTCGACCGTCTGGAACTCGGCCGGGTCGGTGCCGCAGGCGCGCATGAAGTTCAGCGCGCTGTCGATCTCGCGCGCCAGCTGCTCGTAGCGCTGGCCCGACGGGGACGACTTCACGAAGTCCTGGTTCCAGGCGTGCACCTGGCGCAGGTCGGCGTAGCCGCCGGTGGTGAAGGCGCGCACCAGGTTCAGCGTCGAGGCGGACGCGTGGTACATCCGCTTCAGGCGCTCGGGGTCCGGGATGCGGGCGGCCTCGTTGAACTCGAAGCCGTTGACGGAGTCGCCCCGGTAGGTCGGCAGCGTCACGCCGTCGCGGGTCTCGGTCCCCTTGGAGCGCGGCTTCGAGTACTGGCCGGCGATCCGGCCGACCTTCACGACCGGCACCGAGGCGGCGTACGTCAGTACGGCGCCCATCTGGAGCAGGGTCTTCAGCTTGTTCCGGATGTGATCTGCGGAGACGGCGTCGAAGGCCTCGGCGCAGTCGCCGCCCTGGAGGAGGAACGCCTCTCCCTTGGCGACGGCCGCCAGGCGGGTACGCAGCTGGTCGCACTCGCCTGCGAAGACGAGCGGCGGATACGACTCGAGGTCCGCGATCACATCGCGCAGAGCCTCGGCATCGGGGTACTCGGGCTGCTGCGCCGCGGGCAGGTCTCGCCAGGTGTTGCCAGCGCTCGCGCTGGTCTTAGCGTTCACGGTCACCTGGCCAACATTACGGGTTCGTGTCCCGCGTCCATTCCACCGCTCATCTTTTGAGACACGCGGCCCACGCATGAGCCGCTCTTCGGGTACGGTTGCGCCCATGTTCGCGCAGTTTCTGACCCGCACCTGGTGGTGGACCGCACATCCGGCGGCCCACTGACTGCGCGTATCCACATTCCGCGAAGGCCGCCCGAGGGGCGGCCTTCAGTGTTTTCCGACACCAGCGGCGGCCGTTCCTCCCGATCGACTCTCACTCCCGACAGTCACTGGAAGGAACATCCCCATGCTCGACCAGCTCCTCGCCGACGACCGCCCCTTCGCCCTGCTGCGCCGCCGCACCCCGGGGCGCGACCACGACACGGTCGAGGTCATGATCGGTCCGGTCGGCACGTACGACCGGCTCGCGGACATCCCGGAGGGCCTGGCCCTCGTCCCCTTCCGGCAGATCCGCGAGCGCGGCTTCGACGTCCGTGACGACGGGACCCCGCTGGCCGTCCTGCGCCCCGAGGAGTCGTACGAGATCCCCCTCGCCGAGGCCCTCGCACAGCTGCCCAGGCACTCCGTCGACGTCCGGGACGGCGGCTTCGACGTCGACGACGACCGTTACGCCGACATCGTCGGCCGGGTCCTGCGCGAGGAGATCGGGCGCGGCGAGGGCGCGAACTTCGTGATCCGCAGGACGTACGAGGGTGAGATCCCGGGGTTCTCACGGTCCGACGCCCTCGCCCTGTTCCGGCGGCTGCTCGACGGTGAGCGGGGTGCGTACTGGACGTTCGTCGTGCACACCGGTGAGCGCACGCTGGTGGGCGCGAGCCCGGAGGTGCACGTGCGGATGTCGGGCGGCACCGTCGTCATGAACCCCATCAGCGGCACCTACCGGTATCCGGCCGCCGGCCCCACCCCCGACGATCTGCTGGACTTCCTCGCCGACGGCAAGGAGATCGAGGAGCTGTCGATGGTCGTCGACGAGGAACTGAAGATGATGTGCACCGTCGGCGACCGGGGCGGGGTCGTGATCGGCCCGCGCCTGAAGGAGATGGCGCACCTGGCGCACACCGAGTACGAGCTGCGCGGGAAGTCGAGCCTCGATGTGCGGGACGTGCTGAAGGAGACGATGTTCGCGGCGACCGTCACCGGCTCTCCGGTGCAGAACGCCTGCCGGGTCATCGAGCGGCACGAGGTCGGGGGGCGCGGCTACTACGCGGGCGCCCTCGCCCTGGTCGGCCGGGACGCGGGCGGCGCGCAGACCCTGGACTCCCCCATCCTCATCCGCACCGCCGACATCGACGCGGCCGGACGCCTCCGGGTGCCGGTCGGCGCGACGCTCGTGCGGGGCTCGGACCCGGTGGGCGAGGTCGCCGAGACACACGCGAAGGCCGCCGGGGTGCTGGCCGCCCTCGGGGTGCGGCCCGCCCGGCCGCGCGAGGAGAGCGCGCGCCCGGCGCTGGCCGACGACCCGCGGGTGCGGGCGGCGCTCGACGGACGCCGGGCCGCCCTGGCCCCGTTCTGGCTGCGGATGCAGGAGCGGGCCGACGAGCTGACCGGGCATGCGCTGGTCGTGGACGGCGAGGACACGTTCACCGCGATGCTCGCGCACGTGCTGCGCTCCTCCGGGCTCGACGTGAGCGTGCGGCGCTACGACGAGGAGGGGCTGCGGGAGCGGGTGCTCGCGCACGAGGGGCCGGTCGTGCTCGGCCCGGGCCCCGGCGACCCGTCCGACCTGGCCGATCCGAAGATGCGTTTCCTGCGCTCCCTGACCGCCGAGGTGCTGCGCACGCACGGCGACGGGGTCCTCGGTGTCTGCCTGGGGCACGAGCTGATCGCGGCCGAGCTGGGCCTGGACATCGTCCGCAAGGAGGTGCCGTACCAGGGCGCGCAGACCGGCATCGAGCTGTTCGGCCGCACCGAGACCGTCGGGTTCTACAACAGCTTCGTCGCGGCCTGCGACGACGAGGCCGCGCGCGAGCTGGCCGCCCACGAGGTGGAGGTCGCCCGGGACGCGGCCAGCGGTGAGGTGCACGCGCTGCGCGGCCCCGGGTTCGCCTCGATCCAGTTCCACCCGGAGTCGGTGCTGTCGCTGCGCGGCGCCGGGATCGTGCGGGAGCTGCTCGCTCAGCTGACGGCCGGCACCAGGACGTTCTCGGAGCGGCGTCCCGCCTGATAGTCCAGGACGTTCTTCACCGTGGCCTCGATGATCTGCCCGATCGCGTCCACGGTGTAGTACGCCTGGTGGGACGTGACCAGCACGTTCGGGAAGGTGACGAGGCGGGCCAGGGTGTCGTCCTCGACGACGTCGAGGGACTTGTCGAGGAAGAACAGGCCCGCCTCGGCCTCGTAGACGTCGAGGCCCACGCCCGTGAAGCGGCCCTCGCGGAGCTCGGAGACCAGCGCCTTGGTGTCGACGAGGCCGCCGCGGCTGGAGTTGATCAGGATCGCGTCGTCCTTCATCGTGCGCAGCGCGGCGGCGTCGACGATGTGCTCGGTGGCGGGGAGCAGCGGCACGTGCAGGCTGATCAGGTCGGCCTCGGCGAACAGCTGGTCCTTGTCGACGTACTTCATGCCGAGGGCGGTGCACTCCGGGTTCTCGGCGACGTCCCAGCCGAGCAGGTTCATGCCGAAGCCGTGCGCGATCCGGGTGAACGCCTCGCCGATCTTGCCGGTGCCGAGGACGCCGACGGTGCGGCCGCGCATGTCGCGGCCCATCAGGCCGTCGAGGCGGAAGTCGAAGTCGCGGGTGCGGGTGCTCGCCCGGACGATGCGCCGGTTGACGGCCATCACCAGGGCCCAGGCGAACTCCGCGACCGAGTACGGCGAGTAGTACGAGACCCGGGACACGGTCAGTCCCAGGCGCTCGGCGACCTCCAGGTCGATGTTGTTGAAGCCGGTGGAGCGCTGGGCGATCATCTGCGTGCCGCCGGCCGCGAGGGTCTGCAGCACGCGATTGTTGAGGGTGGCGTTGACGCTGGTGGAGATGATCTCGTAGCCCGCCGCGATGGGTGCCGTGTCCTCGGTGAGGAAGACATCGAGGCACCGGACGTCGTGGTGCCCCGCGAAGGCCTTCTCGATCAGGGGCTTTTCGTCTGATTGCACACCAAAAGCGAGGATCTCCATGACCAGAGTCTAGGCCGATCAAGCCCCTCCGGCGATTCCCGATCAAGCCCCTCCGGCGATTGAGGAGCGGGGTCCGGGGCGGAGCCCCGGGACCTCAGCCGAAGAAGACCCCCACCTCCTCGTACAGGGAGGGATCGACCGTCTTCAGCCGAGCCGTGGCCTCCGCGATCGGCACCCGCACGATCTCGGTCCCCCGCAACGCGACCATGGCCCCCCAGTCCCCGTCCCGCACGGCGTCGATCGCGTGCAGCCCGAACCGCGTGGCCAGCCAGCGATCGAACGCCGACGGAGTCCCCCCGCGCTGCACATGGCCGAGGACGGTGGTGCGGGCCTCCTTGCCGGTGCGCTTCTCGATCTGTTTCGCCAGCCATTCGCCGACGCCGGACAGCCGGACGTGCCCGAAGGAGTCGAGGGACTCGTCCTTGAGGACCACGTCGCCGTCGCGCGGCATCGCGCCCTCGGCGACGACCACGATCGGGGCGTACGAGGCCCGGAAGCGGGAGGTGACCCAGGTGCAGACCTGCTCGATGTCGAAGCGCTGTTCCGGGATGAGGATGACGTTGGCACCGCCGGCGAGGCCGGAGTGGAGGGCTATCCAGCCGGCGTGGCGGCCCATGACCTCGACGACGAGAACGCGCATGTGCGATTCGGCCGTGGTGTGCAGCCGGTCGATCGCCTCGGTCGCGATCCCGACGGCCGTGTCGAATCCGAAGGTGTAGTCGGTGGCGGAGAGGTCGTTGTCGATGGTCTTCGGGACGCCGACGGCCCGCACGCCGTACTCGTCGGTGAGGCGTGCGGCGACGCCCAGGGTGTCCTCGCCGCCGATCACGATGAGCGCGTCGACCTCCTGCGCGGCCAGGTTCTCCTTGACCCGGCGGACCCCGTCCTCCGCCTGAAAGGGGTTGGTGCGGGAGGAGCCGAGAATGGTGCCGCCGCGGGGCAGGATGCCGCGGACCGCTGGGATGTCGAGACGGACGGTGTCGTTCTCCAGGGGACCGCGCCAGCCGTCCCGGTAGCCGACGAAGTCATAGCCGTACTCCTGGACGCCCTTGCGGACGATGCCCCGGAGGACGGCGTTGAGCCCGGGGCAGTCGCCGCCGCCGGTCAGTACTCCGACCCTCATCGCGTAACTCCCTTGTCACGGTGAGCAGTTCAGGAAACTGTCCCGCGCGGGGTCACTCGTCGTCCAGACCCCGCTCGATCGCGTACCGGACGAGCTCGACGCGGTTGTGCAGCTGGAGCTTGCCGAGGGTGTTCTGCACGTGGTTCTGCACCGTGCGGTGGGAGATGACCAGCCGCTCGGCGATCTGCTTGTAGCTCAGACCCTTGGCGACCAGGCGCAGCACCTCGGTCTCCCGGTCGGTCAGTTCGGGCGCCTTCGGCTCGTCGGCGCCCGCGGTGGGCGCGGGCTCCGAGGCGAGGCGGCGGTACTCGCCGAGCACGAGGCCCGCGAGGCCGGGGGTGAAGACCGGGTCGCCGACCGCCGTGCGGCGCACCGCGTCGATCAGCTCGTCCGTCGAGGCGGACTTCAGGAGATAGCCGGTCGCGCCGGACTTCACCGCCTCCAGGACATCCGCGTGCTCACCGCTCGCGGACAGCACCAGGACGCGCAGCGCGGGGAAGGCGGCGACGAGTTCCTTGCAGACCTGGACGCCGGGCTTGGCCGGCAGGTTCAGGTCCAGGACGAGGACGCCGGGCGCCACGGCCTGCGCGCGGCGCACCGCCTGCTCGCCGTCGCCCGCCGTGGCGACGACGTCGAAGCCGGCGGCGGCCAGGTCGCGGGCGACGGCGTCGCGCCACATCGGGTGGTCGTCGACCACCATCACTCTGATCGCCGGCTGTCCGGCCGGCCCCTGCTCGGCCCGCTGTTCGCTCATCGTTCGTGTCCCGCCTTCCCCCGTGCGGCCCCTTCGGGCCGTGTCACTTCTTCTTCGGTACGTGCAGTTCGACCTCGGTGCCCTGGCCGGGTACGGAGATCAGCTCGGCGGTGCCGCCGATGTCGCGCAGTCTGCCCCGGATGGACTGGGCCACGCCGAGCCGGCCCTCGCCCTCGGCCTGGGCGAGGCGGCCCTCCGGGATGCCGGGTCCGTCGTCCCGCACGGTCACGATCACCGCCTCCGGCTCGTCCTCCACCAGGATCCAGGCCCGCGCGCCATCGCCCGCGTGCTGTCGCACATTGTCCAGGGCGGCACCGACGGCGGCGGCCAGCTCACCGGCGGCGGCGGGCGGCATCAGGACGGCGGTGCCGGGCGCGGAGAAGGTGGTCCGGGCGTCGGCGTGCGGGGCCAGCAGCGGGCGCAGGTCCCGCGGGCCCTCGGTGCCGCGCGGCGCGTCGGACTCGGCATAGGTGGTGACGGCCCGGACGACCGCCCCCTGGGACAGGTCCTCCGAGGCGCGGGACGGCTGGCGCAGGCCCTCGGCGACCAGGGTGCGCAGCGCGATCTCCTGCTCGCCCGCCATCCGGCCGAGCTCGGCGGCCTCGCCGCCCAGGGCGGTGCCGCGCCGCTGCACCATGGCGAGGACCTGGAGCACGCTGTCGTGGATGTCGCGGGCCAGGCGCTCCCGCTCCCGGGTGGTGGCCTCGATCTCCAGGGCGCGGGCGAGGGTCCGCTCGGAGGCGCGGGCCACCTCGACCACGTAGCCGATCGCTATGCCCGCGATGCACACCAGCAGGACGTTGTGGACGGTGCTGCGGCTGACGTCGCCGCGCTGCACCACGTTGGCCGCGCCGATCAGCACCGACGCGAAGGCCGCCCAGCGCCAGCCGCCCTTGAGCGCCCAGGCGAGGACCGCGCCCGCCGTCCAGATCGAGGGCAGCGTGGACCCGCCGGTGACCGCCCGCTCGTGCCCCGCGACCGGGGAGAGCAGGATGCCGCCGACCGCGACGGCCAGGTCGATGGTGAGGAACCGCTTGGTGCAGCGCCGGGCGCCCGACACCTGGGGCAGCGTCGCCAGGGTCCACACCGCGAGCACGGCGTAGTAGGCGATGCCGACCCAGGGCCGCTCGTACACCTCGTACGCGCTGGCGAAGAGCCCGATCGCGTACACCATCGTCAGCACGCGGTAGCCCATCAGGGCACGCCACAGCGGCTGCTCCACCGACATCCGCACCACGCGTTCCCGCCGGGTCGCGCTCCCCATGTCCCCCACCCCCGCCGAAGACGGTGCGGCTAGCTGCCGCCCCGCTCTCCACCCTTGTCCGCGGACTTCTCCGCAGACTTCTGCGCTTCCTTCTGGGCTTCTTTTTGGGCTTCCTTCTGTGCTTCCTTCTCGGCCTTCGCCGCGTCCGCGATCTGCCGCTTGGCGGCGGTCGCGTACATGTCGACGTACTCCTGGCCGGAGAGCTTCATGATCTCGTACATGACCTCGTCGGTCACCGCCCGCAGCACGAACCGGTCGCCCTCCATGCCCTGGTAGCGGCTGAAGTCGAGCGGCTTGCCGATGCGGATGCCCGGGCGCATCAGCTTGGGCATCACCTTGCCGGGCGGCTGGATCTTCTCCGTGTCGATCATCGCGACCGGGATGACGGGCGCGCCGGTGGCCAGCGCCACGCGCGCGAGGCCGCCCGGCTTGCCGCGGTAGAGACGGCCGTCGGGCGAGCGCGTGCCCTCCGGGTAGATGCCGAACAGCTCGCCGCGCTCCAGGACCTCGATGCCGCTCTTGATGGCGGCCTCGCCCGCGCCGCGCGAACCGGAGCGGTCCACGGGGAGCTGCCCGACGCCCTTGAAGAAGGCGGCCGTCAGCTTGCCCTTCACCCCCGGAGTGGTGAAGTACTCGGCCTTCGCGATGAAGGTGACCTTGCGGTCGAGCATCGTCGGCAGGAAGAAGGAGTCGGAGAAGGAGAGGTGGTTGCTCGCCAGGATCGCCGGGCCGGTGGCCGGAATGTTCTCCAGACCCTCCACCCAAGGCCGGAAGCCGAGCTTGAGCGGCCCCCCGATGGCCACCTTCATTGCGCCGTAGATCAACCCTCTGCCTTCCCTCGTTCTCGGACCCCGTACACGGACTCGTACGCGGATCGGTCCGAGGATCAGACCTTAACCCGCAGGGCCGGTACAGGGCCCGACGACCCTGGTCGGTGTCAGTCCGGTCGCGTACGGTGAAGACCTCACTCCCGATGCCCCGCCGCCCCCGACACACCCACGAACAGGAGACCGAAGGTGCCGGTCCTTCCTGGAGCCGAGCCGTACCGCCACGACGGCGGCGAGATCGGCGTCCTCCTCTGTCACGGCTTCACCGGTTCGCCCCAGTCCCTGCGCCCCTGGGCGGAGTTTCTGGCCGAGCGCGGTCTGACCGTCTCGCTCCCACTGCTGCCCGGACACGGCACCCGCTGGGAGGACCTTTCGGTCACCGCCTGGCAGGACTGGTACGCGGAGGTGGACCGCGCGCTGCGCGACCTCAGGGAGCGCTGCGCCCAGGTCTTCGTCTTCGGTCTGTCGATGGGCGGCGCGCTCGCGCTGCGGCTCGCGGCCCGCCATGGGGACGAGGTGGCGGGTCTCGTTCTGGTGAACCCGGGGAACAAGGTGCACGGCCTGGCCGCGCACGCGCTCCCCGTCGCCCGGCACCTGGTCCCCACGGTCAAGGGCATCGCCAGCGACATCGCCAAGGAGGGCTCGGAGGAGGTGGGCTACGACCGGGTGCCGCTGCACTCGGCGCACCAGCTCCGCCAGTTCTTCCGGCTCGTCGACCGTGAGCTGCCGCAGGTGACCCAGCCGCTGGTGGTGCTGCACAGCGTGCGGGACCACGTGGTGCCGCCCGCCGACTCCGCGCGCGTGCTCAGCCGTGTCTCGTCGACGGACGTCACCGAGATCCTGCTGGAACAGAGCTACCACGTCGCGACGTTGGACCATGACGCGGACCGGATCTTCGACGAGAGCCTTGCGTTCATCGACCGGATCGCCCCCCGCGCCGGCCAGACCTCCGGCGAGGGCGGGACCAGCCCCGGCGAGAGCGCGGAAGGGACGGCCAGCGGTGGCTGAGCAGGAGGAGCGGCGGGAGCCCGAGAAGCCCGAACCGCACGAGCCGGAGCAGTCGGCGGACGGACAGCAGCCCGACCCGCTGCTGCCGGCCGACGAGGACGCGGCCTGGGCCGAGATCGTCGCCGGATACGGCGACGAGCCGCCGGACCCGCCGGGCGCCAAGCCGTTCAAGTCGGTGGAGGACCTGGCGCTCCTGGACCCGGAGACCAATGACTCCCCCGACGCCGGACCGCGCAAGGACACCCCGGGCCCGCTCGGCTCCTCGGTCTCCTTCGCCCCGGGTGTCGCCACACCCCGGGGCCCGCGCGACTACACGGCGCCCGAGCCCGCGGACGACGACCTCGGGGACGACGACGAGGGCCACTTCGTGCCGCCGGACCCCTCGCTCCCGGAGGCCGACGTCACGGCGAAGTTCGCCTGGCTGGCCGTGGTCGGCGGCCCGCTGCTGCTGCTCCTCGCGGTGCTGCTCGGCTGGGACATGACGTGGTGGCTGGCGACGGTCTGCATCGGCGGCTTCCTGGGCGGCTTCGCGACGCTGGTCGCCCGGATGCAGCCGGGCGACGAGGAGGACGACGACCCGGGGCGCGGCGCGGTCGTCTGACCTGTACGAGTAAGCGGATGAAGGCCCGGCCGGAAGCTTCCGGCCGGGCCTTCGCCGTACCGGATGGAACCCGATCGGGCGTTGCGGCGAAGTACCGGTGAACCAGCCCAAGCCTTCAAGGCGTTCACACGGACGAAAGGAGCCCCGATGGCCGTCAGACCCCGGGAGCACCGCCTGCATCAGCACGGCGAGAGCGACGCCCGGGCGATCGAACGGTCGCGGGAGGAGCCCGAGCAGTTCGCCGCCCTCTTCGACCGGTACGCCGACGCCGTGCACCACTACGCGGCGCGGCGGCTCGGCCCCGAAGCGGCGGAAGATCTGACGGCGGAGACCTTCACCACCGCCTTCAAGCAGCGCCACCGCTACGACCCGGACAGATCCGGCGACGCCCGCCCCTGGCTCTTCGGGATCGCCACCAACCTCGTCGGCCGGCACCGCAGGGCGGAGGCGCGCCGCTTCAAGGCGCTGTCCCGCCTGCCGGAGCCGGTCCAGCACGAGGAGCCGGTGGCCGATCGCGCGGTGTCCCGGGCCGGTGCGCACGGTCTGCGCCGGGAGCTGGCGGCCGCCCTCGCCGCCCTTCCGGCGCGGCAGCGGGACGTGGTGCTGCTCGTGGCCTGGACCGACCTCAGCTATGAGGAGGCGGCCGAGGCCCTGGGGGTGCCGGTGGGCACGATCAGGTCCCGTCTGAGCAGGGCTCGCAGCGCGTTGCGTGAAGCACTGGGCGGTACCGATCCGACCGCTCCGACCGCCCTCCGGGAGGCACACGCCCATGACTGACCGCGAACTCGACCCGATCCTCGACGAATTGAGCACCTGGGAGGGGGACGCCGGGCCCCTCGACCCCGCCGCCCGCCACCGAGCCCGTACCCGCCTGCTGTCCGCGACGGAGAACCGCCGGCGTCCGCTGTGGCAGCGGCCCGGCCTGCGGATCGCCGTGTCGGGCCTGGCCACGGCAGCGATCGCCGCGACCGTCCTGGTGGCGGTGCGCGCTGACGACGGCGCTCCGGCCACCGCCCAGAAGCAGCAGGTGCGCTCGGTGAACGCCCGGGTCGTGCTGGCCGGGGCCGCCGCCTACGACCGCGAGCACGGGCTGCCGGTCACGACGCCGCCGCGCGACGACCAGTTCGTCTACACGAAGGAGATCATCAAGGAGACGAACCAGAAGACGGGCGAGACGAAGTCGTACGTCGACGAGAACTGGAAGTCGGTGGACGGCTCCAGGCGTTCCTGGGTGATGGAGATCGGCAGGGGCTGGTGGTCGGAGCCGCTCGGCAAGAACGAGAGCATGTGGCCGACGCAGGAGTGGGACACGCTGAAGAAGCTGCCGACCGACCCGGAGAAGCTGATCCTCGCGTTGCAGCGCAAGGCGGGCGGCGGGAGCAAGTCCCTGGACCGGCTCACGACCCAGGACTGGTGGGAGGTCCAGTTCTCCCTGACCGGTCTGCTCAAGCTGATCCCCGTGATGCCCGACGGTCTGCGCGCGGCCTCGTACGAGGCGCTCGGCATGGTGCCGGGCGTGAAGGTGGTGCCCGGCGAGCGGGACGCGAAGGGCCGCACCGGTGTGGCGGTCGTCTGCACCCTGGACCCGAGCGGCCGCCAGGTCGACGGCCACCTGGCGTTCCTCTTCGACCCGAAGACCTACGCGTTCCTGGGCTTCCGGGACGTCCGCACCTCGGGTGACGGTGCGAAGAAGAAGACCTACACCCAGCTCTCCTCCCTGGACAGCTGGGCGATCACCGACAAGGTGAAGCAGCGCCCGTAGCTCACGCGGCGGGGATTCTGAGGGCGGCCAGGACCGGCAGATGGTCCGTGGCCGCCCTCAGCTCGTCCGTGTCCAGGAAGGCCGGCACCCCGCACCCCAGCACCTCCACGCCCTTGGTGGCCAGGATCGCGTCGATGCGCTGATGGGGGTCGTCCGGCGTCGAGGTGTACTCGCCGCCCCAGGGCGCCTTCGCCCAGCAGTCCTGGAGCGTCGCGCTCAGCCGCCGGAAGGTCCGTCCGTCCGGCCGCTCGTTGAGATCGCCGCCCGCGACGACGTGCTCGACGCCCAGCTCCGCGATCCGGTCGAGGAGGAGCCCGCCCTGCGCGTACCGCTCGTCCTTCTGCAGGCTGAGGTGGCAGCTGACCACACCCACACGTGGACCCTGTGCGCCGCCGAACCGGACGACGGCGGTCGCGAAGCCGCGCCGGTGCAGGCCGGGGTTGAGCGGGAGCAGGACGTCGTCGGTGCGCTCGACGGTGGCGCGCAGGGAGCAGAGCAGCGCGGGCCCGGCGGCGCTGCCGCCGCCGGAGAGGTACACGAGGTTCGCGGCGCGGGCGAGCCGGGCGAGCTGCTTGCGCCAGCGGAAGAACCGGGGCGCCTCCTGGATCAGCACCAGGTCGGGGGCGCAGGCCTTGATCACCCGGGCAAGGGCCACGGGGCTGTCGCGCATCGAGCGGATGTTGTAGCTGAGGACGCGGATGACGGCCGAACCGTCGGGTTCCGTAACGGAGTTGGGCAGTTCGGGAAGGTCGCTGAGGGAGCCGGAGTCCATGACGATCAAGATACGCCGGTGCCCGCCGCCCCCGGGGGGAACGACGGGCACCGGGCCGTGCGGATGTCACATGACGGGGTCGGGCTCCCGCGCCAGGTCGGCGGCGCCGACCAGGCCCGCCTTGTTGCCGAGCTGGGCCGCGATCACGTCGGCCACCGGCCGCCAGTTGCCGCCGACCAGCCAGCGCTTGTACGACTTGCGGATCGGGTCGAGGACCAGCTCGCCCTCGTCCGACAGGCCGCCGCCGACGATGAACGCCGACGGGTCGAAGAGCGAGGCCAGGTCGGCCAGGCCCGCGCCGGCCCAGCGGGCCAGCTCGCGGTAGGAGTCGACGGCCACCAGGTCGCCCTGCCGGGCGGCCATGGAGATGTGCTTGCCCTCGATGCCCTCGGGGGTGCCGTCGCCGAGCGACAGCAGGTACTCGGCGCTCTCCGGCGTCGCGTTGGCCCGCTGGCGGGCGTAGCGCACCAGGGCGCGCCCCGACGCGTACTGCTCCCAGCAGCCCTGCGAACCGCAGCCGCACAGCAGCCCGTCCGGCACCATGCGGATGTGGCCGAACTCGGCGGCGACGCCGAAGTGACCGCGGCGCAGCTTGTTGCCGATGATGATGCCGCCGCCGAGGCCGGTGCCGAGCGTGATGCAGATGACGTTGCGGTGGCCCTTGCCCGCGCCGAACTTGTACTCGCCCCAGGCCGCCGCGTTCGCGTCGTTCTCCACGACGACGGGCAGGCCGACGCGTCCCTCGACCTTCTCCTTGAGCGGCTCCTGGCGCCAGTCGATGTTCGGCGCGAAGTACACGGTGGAGCGCTGCCGGTTGACGTATCCGGCGGCCCCGATGCCGACGCCGACGATCTCGTGACCGGCCCTGGCACCTTCCACGGCCGAGGCGATCGCGTCCACGATCCCGTCAGGCGTGGAAGGCGTCGGCACCTTGAACGTGGAGAGGATGTTCCCCTCCTCGTCGACCACGCCGGCCGCGATCTTCGTGCCGCCGATATCGACGCCGATGGTGAGTCCCATGAATCCCTCAGTTCGGTCGAGCCCCGCTACGGCCCACCGTACCTGAGCGGCGTTCAGTCCAGGTCGATGTGCTCCCCGCCGGGGCCTTCGTCCTCGGGCCCGCGGGGCTCGGGCGGCCGGCCCTCGGGGGCGCCCTGGGTCCAGCGCCGCTCCTGGCCCTCGACCGCGGAGCGGTAGGCGGCGAGCAGCTCGGAACCGGCGGCGGCGAGGTGGTCGAAGACGTCGGAGTTGCGCTCGATGACCGGCTCGACGACATTGCGGACCTGCCGGACCGCCTGCTTGGCGACCTGCTCCGCGGTGCCCTGTGCGACGGAGCCGAGGAAGGGGGCCTGGGCACCCGAGAACCCGGAGAGCTTCTCGGCGACCGCGTCGACGAGCTTCTTCAGCTCCTCGGCGGCCGAGCCGGGCGGCGCCCCGTGTTCGGCACGGCGGCGGGCCTTCTCCTCGGCGAGGTCCTCGGCGCACGCCTTCTCCCACGCGTCGGCGTCTACGGGCTTCTCGGTGGCGTCGCTCATGGCGCTGACTCCTGCGAAGAGCTGAGGGTTTCCTGAACCGGTTGCATCTTCGACGTTACCCGAACGGGTGCAGGGGGTTCACCGTGCTTGCGGCCACAGATCCGGGTCGGGGGCGAACCGTACGCACAGCTCCCCGTCGACCAGACCGGCTCCGGCGACGGTGCAGCGGCGCGGGGCTGAGGGCAGCGGGACGATCCGGCGGAAGGGGCCGGCCCCGACGACCAGCTCGTCGCCGCGGCGCACCAGGCTCAGCTCCTCGCGCACGGCGCCGGGCAGCGGGATCCGCCAGACCAGCACCCCGTCCTCCGCGAGCCGGTCCTCGACGGGCCAGGTCACGGGGGGTACGGGACCGGTGGGCGGTGCCGGTACGTCCAGGTCGGCGGGGCGCGGGTCCCGGCCCAGGTGCGCGATCGGGTGCGTCTCGTGCTGCCACTCGGCGATCACCTTGCGCTGCCGGGCGGCGGCGTCGGCGAGCCACGGGTCGGTGGAGCCGTCGGGCAGGAGGCGGTTGGCGAGCAGCACGTCGAGGCGCAGTCCGTGCAGTGCGAGTCCGGCGAGGGTGGTGCGCAGGGTCTCGGCGGCGGCCTCGGTGGGCTCGACGACGAGGCGTACGGAGGTGTCGGCGTCGTCGATCACCGCCTGTGCGGCGGCGAGTTCGCCGTCCCAGCGGGTGGCGGCCTCGTACAGCCACTCCGCGGGCATCGGCACTCCGGCCAGCCGGCCGAGGACGGGCCGCAGGGCGCGGGCCGCCTGCCGTTCGGCGGGCAGCAGCCGGCGCAGATAGCGGCGCAGCTGCTCGGGCAGGGCGAGCAGGGCGACGGCGCGCGGGGCGGCCGGGAGGTCGACGACGACCAGGTCGTACGGTCCGTCGGCGCTGTCCCGCAGGGCGCGCAGCAGGGCCAGCTCCTCGGCTCCGGGCAGCGGGGTGAGTTCGTCGCCGTCGAGCCGGGAGGCGCCCAGCAGATCGAGTCCGGAGCCGGCCCGCTCCTGGAGCGCGAGCAGATCGGCGCGGAAGTCGTCGGCCGGGGTGAGCCGGGTGACGGTGACGCCGGGGAGCCCGTCCACGGCGCCGGCGGTGCCCGGGAAGTCCGCGCCGATCAGCTGGACGCGCGCGCCGTCGCGGGCGGCCCGGAGAGCGGTGGCGGAGGCGACGGCCGTCTTGCCGGAACCGCCGGGGCCGGTGACGAAGAGGGTGCGCATGGGCCTTGAGGCTACCTTCAGGGCAGCACGGCCATGCCGGGGCCGGGGGCGCTACTTCGCGGCGCCCGACTCCACCCACTTCTTCAGTCCGGCCAGCGCGCGGTCCGTGATGACCTTCTCGGCCTTGCGCTTGATCATGCCGAGCAGCGGGATCTTCACGTCGACGGTCAGGGAGTAGGTGACCTCGGTGCCCGTGCCGGAGGGCGTGAGGACGTAGGACCCGTCGAGGGAGCGCAGCATCTGCGACTTCACGAGGGACCAGGACACCTCGTTCGGACCGGCCCAGGTGTACTTCAGGACCTGGTCGTCCTTGATCGCGCCGGCGTCCATGACGAGCCGGACCTGTTCGGCGCGGCCGGCGTCGTCGGAGCTGAGGACCTCGGCCTCCTTCACCTCGCCGGTCCAGTCCGGATAGCGGGCGAAGTCGGCGATCACCCCCATGACGTCGGCCGGTGCCGCCTCGATCGTGATGCTCGAACTGGTGTGTTCCGCCATCGCCGTGGCTCCTCCGGATACCGGTCAGGGGTGGGTGCGCCGCGCTGGGGTGCGTCCGTGGGTGCGCGTCGCGTGCAGGCTATCGCGCGCGAGTGACCGCGCCGTCACCACTCCAGGGCCCAGGGCCTGCCCGAACCCGCGAAATGGCCGACGTTGACGCATTCCGTGGCGCCGATCCGCATCCGCCGGACCAGCGGCTGGTGGACGTGGCCGAACAGGGAGTAGCGGGGACGGGTCCGGCGGATGGCGTCGAGCAGCGCCCGGCTGCCGCGCTCGAACCGCCGCGCCACGGTGTCGTAGACCAGGTCGGGAACCTCGGGCGGGATGTGGGTGCACAGCACGTCGACCTCGCCCACGGCCTCGATCTTGGCGGCGTACTCCTCGTCGTCGATCTCGTACGGGGTCCGCATCGGGGTGCGCAGGCCGCCGCCGACGAAGCCGAAGACGCGGCCGCCGATCTCGACCCGCTGTCCGTCGAGCACGGTCGTGCCCGGCCCCGCGTACTCGCTCCACAGGTCGGGCACGTCGACGTTGCCGTACGTGGCGTACGTCGGAGTGGGGAAGGCGGCGAACAGCTCCGTGTACTGCTTGCGCACGGCTTTTTCGATGGCGGGCCTACGGTCGACACCCGCCCACAGGCGCGCCCCGAACTCCCGCGCCTCGTCGAAACGGCGGGCGGTGCGCAGCTCCACCAGCCGCGAGGCGTTCTCCTTTCCGAACAAGTCGGGGAAAATGCCGCGCGAGTGATCCGCGTAGTCGAGAAAGAGCACCAGGTCACCGAGGCAGACGAGAGCGTCCGCCCCGTCGCCGGCCCGTGCGAGGTCGGTGGAGTTTCCGTGCACATCGCTGACCACATGAACGCGCATGCGATCACCCTAGGACGACCGGCCTATGGTGGGTAGAGCCCGCCGGACCTGCGGTTACTTCCGAGTCGGGAATCGGCTGGACTACTGTGCGCAGAGCACCGCCGTGACGTGTGACGCAGCGAACATCTGGCCTGGACCCCCTACCGAAAAAGCAGTACTGGTGGGTAACGTCCGGGCAGTCCAGTCGTGCTCAGTTCAACCAGATCGACCAGTTCAGGGACTGAGCACCTGCCCGATCTTGGACCGCACCGACGCAGCACACAGAGTCGTGGCGCCGGCGCCCTATGAGGAGCAGCAGTCTTGCGCGAGTTCAGCCTTCCGGCTTTGTACGAGGTCCCTGCCGACGGCAATCTGACCGACATCGTCCGCAGAAACGCCGCGCAGCATCCGGACGTCGCCGTCATCGGCCGCAAGATCGACGGCACCTGGCAGGACGTCACCGCGACCGTCTTCCTCGCCGAAGTCCGCGCCGCGGCCAAGGGTCTGATCGCCTCCGGCGTGCAGCCGGGCGACCGCGTCGGCCTCATGTCCCGTACGCGCTACGAGTGGACGCTGCTCGACTTCGCGATCTGGAGCGCGGGCGCGGTCACCGTCCCGGTCTACGAGACCAGCTCGCCGGAGCAGATCCAGTGGATCCTCGGCGACTCCGGCGCCGTCGGGATCGTCGTCGAGTCGGCCGGTCACAGCGCCGCCGTCGACTCCGTGCGCGGCGCGCTGCCGCAGCTCGCGCACGTCTGGCAGATCGACGCGGGCGGGGTCGAGGAGCTGAACCGGGCCGGCGCCGAGGTGCCGGACGCCACGGTCGACGAGCGCAGCGCCGTCGCCAAGGCCGACGACCCGGCGACCATCGTCTACACCTCGGGCACCACCGGCCGCCCCAAGGGCTGCGTGCTGACCCACCGCAGCTTCTTCGCGGAGTGCGGCAATGTGGTCGAGCGCCTGAAGCCGCTGTTCCGCACGGGCGAGTGTTCGGTCCTGCTCTTCCTGCCGGTGGCGCACGTCTTCGGCCGGCTGGTCCAGGTGGCCTCGCTGATGGCCCCGATCAAGCTGGGCCACGCCCCGGACATCAAGAACCTCACGGACGAACTCGCCGCGTTCCGTCCTACGTTGATCCTGGGCGTGCCGCGCGTCTTCGAGAAGGTCTACAACTCGGCGCGGGCCAAGGCGCAGGCCGACGGCAAGGGCAAGATCTTCGACAAGGCCGCCGACACGGCGATCGAGTACAGCCGCGCGCTCGACACCCCCAAGGGCCCGTCGCTGGCCCTGAAGCTCAAGTACAAGACCTTCGACAAGCTGGTCTACAGCAAGCTGCGGGCCGTGCTCGGCGGGCGCGGCGAGTACGCGATCTCCGGCGGCGCGCCGCTCGGTGAGCGGCTCGGCCACTTCTTCCGCGGTATCGGCTTCACGGTCCTGGAGGGCTACGGCCTCACCGAGTCCTGCGCGGCCACCGCATTCAACCCGTGGGACCGGCAGAAGATCGGCACGGTCGGCCAGCCGCTGCCCGGCTCGGTGGTCCGGATCGCCGACGACGGCGAGGTGCTGCTGCACGGCGAGCACCTGTTCACGGGCTACTGGAACAACGAGGGCGCGACGGAGGAGGCCCTCGCCGACGGCTGGTTCCACACCGGGGACATCGGCACCCTCGACGAGGACGGGTACCTGCGGATCACCGGCCGCAAGAAGGAGATCATCGTGACGGCCGGCGGCAAGAACGTCGCGCCCGCCGTCATCGAGGACCGCATCCGCGCGCACGCGCTGGTCGCCGAGTGCATGGTCGTCGGGGACGGGCGGCCGTTCGTCGGCGCGCTCGTCACGATCGACGAGGAGTTCCTCGGCAAGTGGGTCTCCGACCACGGCAAGCCCTCCGGGTCGACGGTGGCCTCACTGCGCGGGGACGCCGATCTGCTGGCCGCGATCCAGTCGGCCGTGGATGACGGGAACGCCGCCGTGTCCAAGGCGGAGTCGGTCCGTAAGTTCCGCGTCCTGGGTACGCAGTTCACCGAGGAGTCGGGGTACTTGACGCCCTCGCTGAAGCTGAAGCGAAACGTTGTGGCGAAGGACTACGCCGACGAGATCGAGGCGCTGTACCGGGGCTGAGGTTGTAGCGCCGGTGGCCCACTGCGGCTCTCGTCGTGCGTCCCTGAAGCGAGCGAAGCTCGCCCTCAGGGGCGCGGGGAACTGCGCGAGAAGCGGCCACCGGCCGCAGCCGAACGACAACCCAACAGGGGCGCGGGGAACTGCGCGACCGCCCCCACCGGGCCCGCGCCCGACAACGGCCCCGTTACAGCAACTCCCGCAAGCGTTCGGCGAGCAGATCCCAGCGCCACTTCTCCTCGACCCAGGCGCGCCCCCGCTCCCCCATCCGCGCCCGCAACTCGGCATCGAGCAGCAACGGCACCACCCGATCCGCCACCTCCTCGGCGGAACCGCCCCGGACGACCCACCCCGTCTCCCCGTCGAGCACGGCGTCCGGCGCCCCGCCGGAGTCCCCGGCGACCACGGGCAGCCCGGTCGCGGAGGCCTCCAGGTACACGATGCCGAGCCCCTCGACGTCCAGCCCCCCGCGCCGCGTGCGGCACGGCATGGCGAACACGTCACCGGCGCCGTAGTGCGCGGGCAGCTCCTCCCACGGCACGGACCCGGTGAACCGCACGGAGTCCGCCACCCCGGTCTCCGCGACGAGCCGCCGCAGCTCCTTCTCGTACGGCCCGCCCCCGACGACCAGCAGCACGGCGTCCGGCACAGCGGCCAGGATCCGCGGCATGGCCAGGATCAGCGTGTCCTGCCCCTTGCGCGGCACGAGCCGCGAGACGCACACGACGACGGGCCGGTCGGCGAGGCCGAGCCGGGCCCGGACGGCGTCTCCGCCCGACCCGGGGTGGAAGGTCTTCTCGTCGACCCCGGGCGGCAGTTGGACCATCCGCGCCGCCGCCTCGGGCGTGAGCGCGGCGGCGATCCGGGAGCGCGTGTACTCGCCCAGATACGTGACGCAGTCCGTCGACTCGCCGATCCTGCGCAGCAGTTGGCGCGATGCGGGCAGCTGCGCCCACCCCGCCTCGTGCCCGTGCGTCGTCGCGACCAGCCGCCGCGCGCCCGCCTTGCGCAGCGCGGAGCCCATGAGCCCGAGCGGCGCGGCCGCCCCGAACCACACCGACGTACAGCCGTGCTCCCGCAGCAGGCCCACCGCGCGCCTGGTCACGCGCGGCGTCGGCAGGAGCATGGTCGTACGGTCGCGTACGACGGTGAACGGCTGCTCGGCGTCGAACGCCGCCGTCGCCTCGGCGCCCTCCCGGCCGTGCTTCCACGTCGAGGCGTACACGACGAGCCGCTCGGGATCGAGCCGCAGCGCCATGTTGTGCAGGAACGCCTGGATGCCGCCGGGGCGGGGCGGGAAGTCGTTCGTCACGAGCAGCGTCTTGGGTGTCTGGTGCATCGCCGCAGACAGTACCGAACCGGGCCGTCGGATCGCGCCACGCCGCCGGGTTCCATGGCCAGGGCACAGTGCGCCCCGGCATGATGAGTCGAATGAAGACGCGAAATCCCACCGCACTGCTGTTCACCTGGGTCCTGACCAGGACCCTGCTCCTGCTCTGCGTCTTCAAGGTCATCGTCGTTCCCGGACCCGATGTGACCAGCGATGTCTCGGTGATCTACCACGGCTGGTTCGACATCCTGCGTACCGGAACGTTCCCTCTGGACGACGTGACGTGGCAGTACCCGCCGGCCGCGGCGGTCGCGATCCTCTCGCCCGCCCTGCTGCCGTTCCTGGAGTACGCCTCCGCGTTCTTCCTGCTCGCCTTCCTGGCGGACGCGGTCGTCCTCCTGATGCTGCTCCACCTGTCCGAGCGGCGGGGCGCGTCGCGTCGCGGTGTGTGGGTGTGGATCGCCGGTCTGCCGCTGCTGGGACAGACGGTGTACGCGCGCTACGACGTGATGGTCACCGCCGTCGCGGTCGCGGCGGTGCTCGCCGCGGCCCGGCACCCGAAGGCCGCGGGGGTGCTGGCCGCGATCGGCGCGATGCTGAAGGTGTGGCCGGCGCTGCTGCTGCTCGGCACCCGGCGCGGCCGGGCCACCCTGGAGGCGTGGGGCTCCGCGGCGCTGACGGTGGGCGGTCTCGTCCTGGCGTTCGTCATCGCGATGCCGGGCGCCATGGCCTTCCTGACCTTCCAGCGGGACCGGGGCACCGAGGTCGAGTCGCTGGGCTCGCTCGTCTTCCACGTGGCGCGGCAGTTCGGCTGGTCGGGCACGGTACAGCTGAACTACGGCTCGGTGGAGTTCCTCGGCCCGTACGTGGACCTGGTGAGCATGCTCGCGCAGGTGCTCACCGCCCTCGCCTTCGGCTGGCTGCTGCTGTGGCGGCTCAAGGCTCGCGCCTGGGGTCCCGCCACGCTCGCCGACGCGGCGCTCACGGCGGTGCTGCTGTTCACCACCACCAGCCGTGTCATCAGCCCGCAGTACATGCTGTGGCTGGTCGGGCTCGCGGCCGTCTGTCTGCTGTTCCGCGAGAGCCGGATGACGCTGCCGGTGTGGCTGGTGCTCGCGGCCACGTTCGTCACCTTCCTGGAGTTCCCGATCTGGTTCTCGCACGTGGTCGCGAGCGACGCGCTGGGGCTGACGCTGCTGCTGGTCCGCAACGGCCTGCTGGTCGTGGCGTCGCTCTCGGCCTGCCGTCGCCTGTGGCGGGCGACGGTGACCGAACCGCGGCTGGCCGAGCGGCGCCCGCTCCCCGCTCAGGCGGCCCGCGAGAACTCGGTGATCGGCTCCTGAGCCACCGCCCGCCGGGCCAGGAACAGCAGGGCCGCGCACTGCACGGCCATGGTGGCGCCGAGCGCGGCGCACACCCCGGGCAGCCCCCACAGCTCTGACAGCCACAGGGCGCACGGGAGTTGCAGGGCCGTCCCGAGCGCCGTCACCCGCAGCACCCGGCCCGCTCCCCCGCTGCCCTCGAAGACACCGCCCAGCGCGATGAAGGCGGCCATCAGCACCAGGTACGGGCCCACGCAGCGCAGGAACAGGGCCGCCTCGGCGGTGACCTCGTGCGGCGCCCCGAACGCCCGCGGCAGCCACGGCGCGAGGACGAGGAAGAGCCCGGCGGCGACGAGCCCCGCCGCCCCGGCCACCAGGACCGCCTGCCGCCCGATGGGCCCGCGCTCGTCGTGGCCCGCGCCCCGGCGGTGCGCGGTGTGGATGGACGCGGCCTGGCGCACCGCGTAGGCGGCCATCGTCGCGACGTAGAGGACCTTGTACGCGACGGCGTACGCGGCCACCGACGTCACCCCGAGCCGCGCCACGACCGCGACCAGGGCGAGCGCGCCGGTCTGCCGCACGGTGAAGTCGGCGGACATCGGCAGACCGGTGCGCAGGGTGCGCCGCACGGAGACGGTCAGCCGCTCCCCGCCCTGCGCGGTGCGGGCCGCCCGGAGCACCGCGTCGCGCCGCATCACCACCACTCCCACGGCCAGCGCGACGAGCCGGGCCGCCACCGTGGAGACGGCGGCGCCCACGACCCCGTACGCGTGGATGAGCAGCGGGTCGGCGGCGAGGATCAGCCCGTTCGCGAGCAGGGCGAGCCGCATCGGGGTGCGGGTGTCGCCCGCGCCCTTGAGGATCCCGTCGACGAGCTGCTGCGCGAAGAAGACGGCCATGCCCGGCATGGAGACCGCGAAGTACGAGACGGCGAGCCGGAACGCGCCGTGCTCGTCCCCGCCGCCCAGCACGAGCCGCGCCAGGTCCGCCCGGAAGAGCCAGCCGCCCGCCACGACCACCGGCACGACCAGCGCGCACAGCCCGGCCCCGCCCCGCACGGCGGCCCGCACCGCGCCCGGGTCCCCGGCGCCCCGCGCGTGGGCGACCAGCACGGTCGTGCCGGAGCCGAAGACGAGGGCCACGCCGAGCAGCACGTTCTCCACGTTCGTGGCGACGGCGACGGCCGCGACGGCGTCGCCCCCGAGCCCGGCCACCCACACGGTGTTGATGATCCCGGCCGCCACGGAGGCGAGCAGCGAGAAGTAGACGGGCCGTGCCAGCCCGATGAGCGTTCCGCGGTGTTCGGCGTCTGTCATTCCCGCCCCTGTTGCCATCACAGCCCATGCCTCTTTTCGAGGTATCGATTACCTCGAAAAGAGGTAGCATGGGCCTCCCCGCATTCACAATTCCCCCCGGAGGCCGCGTGCTGGAGCTGCCGATTCTCGGCTTCCTCTGTGAACGGCCGCTGCACGGCTATGAGTTGAAGGAGCGCATCGAGGCGCTCAGCGGCCATGTCCGCCCGGTCAGCGACGGCGCGCTCTACCCGGCGATCACCCGGCTCCTGAAGGCGG
The DNA here is from genome assembly GCF_040645755.1 of Streptomyces sp. NPDC046716. Taxonomy (NCBI): domain Bacteria; kingdom Bacillati; phylum Actinomycetota; class Actinomycetes; order Kitasatosporales; family Streptomycetaceae; genus Streptomyces; species Streptomyces sp. NPDC046716. The sequence continues at coordinate 7,135 of NZ_JBEYYU010000020.1, read as the reverse complement.
GCAGGCTCGACGAGCACGCGGCGCCGGGCACGCGGGCGGCCCAGCGGCGCGTGCTCACGCTCACCGACGCGGGCAGAGCGGACCTCCTGGACCGCCTGCGCCGGCCGAAAGAGATCGAGATCAGCGACCACACCCGCTTCAACACGCTCCTGGCGTTCCTGCGCCACCTGCCCGACCCCGCCGAGCAGGCCGCGGTCCTCCGTCGCCGCCTGGACTTCCTGGAGACCCCCGCGAGCTTCTTCTACGACGCGGAGAAGCGGCCGGTGCGCGCGGAGGAGCCCGACGATCTGTTCCGGCGCGGCATGCTCCAGGTGGCGCGTGCGACGGGCCGCGCCGAGCGGGCCTGGCTGCGGGAGGCCCTCACCGCGCTCGGCGGCTGACCGGGCCCCGGCTCAGCCCAGCTGCTCCCGGACGTAGGACCGCCAGCGCGCCACGAACTCCCGCTCGTCGATGCCGAGCACGCTCTGGAGGGCGCCGTCCACGGCCCCGGTCCGCTCCCGGTGCTCGCCGACCGCCTTGTAGAGGGCGTTGAGCTTCTCCTCGCCCCAGTCGTCGGCGATCATCCGGCAGGCCAGCCAGCCGCTCTCGTAGGCCTGCGCGAGGTCGGCGGAGTCACCGCTGAAGCCGAAGTCGGCGTCGTCCGGGAGGGTGCCGGGCGCCGTGCCGCCGCGCACCGCGCTCTGCAGCTCGGGCGCGGCCTGGGCCGGGGTGCGGCCGCTGCCCCGGTATCCGGCCCAGTCCGCGTACCCCTCCGACAGCCACAGCGGCGTCGCCGCCGAGGTGTCCGCGCGCGTCGCCACGTGCGTCGCCTCATGGGTGAGGACGACCTGCTTGCCGAAGTACCCGAGAACCCGGTACGCCTCGGGGTTGATGATCACCCGGTCCGCGGGGGCCGTGCGCGAGCCGCCCGCCTCGCCCGTCGTGACGGCCGCGATCCCCTGATAGCCGGAGGCCGGCGCGCCCAGCAACCCGCCCATGCCGTCCAGCGACTTGGGGACGACGACGACCACGCGCCGCGCCCAGTCGGTGCCCCACGCGCTGTCCACGGCGGGCACCGCGTCGTCGGCGTCGGCCGCGTAGGACCGAAGCTCCGAGCGGCGCTGGCCCACGCCGAGGACCAGGCTGTGGGCGCCCTTCACCACCGTCACCCGGCCCTGCTCCCACAGCTGCTGGGCGGACTTCTTCGCGGGGCGGTCGCCGATGACGTACCAGTGCCCGGCCCGCTGCCGGAGCGTGAGCGTGCGCTCGGTGACGACGGGCGACCTGTCGTAGCCCTCGACGCGGTAGCGCAGTTCGGCCGTGGCGGTGGCGCGGGCGTGCTCGGTGCGGCCGAGCGCGGTGAGCCGGTAGCTCCAGCCGTCCAGCGGGACCTCCGCGAGGTCGGACAGGAGCGTCGGGTCCGCGTCGCCGGTGGCCCGGTACGCCGTCGTGTCCCCGGCGACGACGGCCGCCGCCCGCCGGTCGAGGACGTGCTGCACGGCGGTCGAGCGGGCGTCCGTGGGCGCCCCGTCCCCGCCGCCGCACGCGGACACGGCGGCGAGCAGGGCGCCGAGCGCCACGAAGGACCCCGCCCTGCTCATCGCACGCCGACGACCAGCCATCTTGCCGATCGTACGGCGGACCGGGGCAGGAGCGCCTACGGCCGGGTCACGGATGAGACGGGCATCATGCCGACCGGGTCGTAGCGGACCGCGGCGCCCGGGTAGGGCGCGTGGATCACCTGCCCGTTGCCCGCGTAGATGCCGACGTGGCTGGCGTCGTCCCGGTAGGTGACCAGATCGCCGGGGCGGGCCTGCGACAAGGACACGTGCTGTCCCGCGTTCCGCTGCGCCTGCGAGGTGCGCGGGATGCCGACGCCCGCCTGCGCGTACGACCACTGGGTCAGGCCCGAACAGTCGAAACCGGACGGCCCGCTGGCGCCCCAGACGTAGGGCTTGCCGAGCGCCGACTGCGCGGCGGCCAGGGCCGCGGCGGCCCGCGACGAGGAGGCCGGACCCGCGCCCGCCAGGTCGGGACGGGCGCCGCCGCGCGAGGCCCGCTCGAACTCCGCCCGGTCGGGGGCCGTCATGGCATTGAGCAGCCGCCGCGCCTTCGCGAGCTTCTTCTCGACGGTGTGCTTGTGCTTGGCGACGGCCTTGCGGCTCTGGGTCAGTTCGGCGAGCTGCTGCTGGGCCTCGGCCCGCTGCTGGGCCAGCTGCCGCTGGGCGCCCTGCAGTTCCGCCAGGTCGTCGGCCTGCCGGGCGCTAATCCGGTCCATCGTGCCGGCCCGGTCGAGATAGCCCTCCGGGTCCGACGAGAGCATCAGGACGAGCGAGGGATCCATACCGCCGGTGCGGTACTGCGCGCCGGCCACCATGCCGAGCGCCTGCCGCATCTTGTTGATCCGCTCCTGCCCGCGCGCCACCTCGTCCTGGGTCCTGGCCAGGTCCTTGCGGAGCCGGTCGGCGCGCTCGTCCGCCTTGTTGAAGGACTCGGTGGCCTGCTCCGCCTGCTCGTAGAGGTGGTCCACCTCCGCCTTGGTGTCGGCGGGCCTGTCCTGCGGTGCCGCGCCCGCGGGTGCGGCACCGAGCAATGCGGCGGCTCCCGCCGCGGCGACGGTCAGGACGGTGACGCGCGAGCCGAGGTCGAACCCTGACTGCCGAGAGTGCGCTGTACGGCGATGGGACCCCACGGGCGACAGCTCCCCTTCCGCTGACGGTCCCCCATGCTTCAGCTCGGGGGAAGTGCGGGCCGACAGTAGCCGCGCGACCACCCCCTCACCAAAGACCCTTCACGGTGCGCACACACCGGCGCCCCGCCTCTGACGCAGGTCATGGGCGGGGCGCGGGGTCAGCGGAAGGTGTCGGGATTCGCCCGAACGGGCGCGTTTCTCGATCTCCTCAGGCCGTTGGTACGAGGATCAGATGCGGACGCCGAACTGGAACGAACCGATCGTGCTCATCGACTCGTAGCGGACGACGGCGCCGGGGTGCGGAGCGTGCAGCACCTGGCCGTTGCCGGCGTACAGACCGACGTGCGCGAGGTTGTTGAAGAAGACGAGGTCACCCGGCTTGAGCTGGCTCATGCCTATCTTGGTGCCGTCGTTCTGCTGCGTGTACGTGGTCCGGGTGATGCCGACGCCGGCCACGTTGTACGCGTACTGGGTCAGGCCCGAGCAGTCGTACGAGTTGGGGCCGGTGCCGCCGGAGACGTACGGCTTGCCGAGCTGGGTGGCCGCGGCGCTCAGGGCGGCGGCGCCGAACTTGGAGGCGGCCGCCTCGTTGCCGAGGTCGACACGGCTCGCGGAGGAGCGGCTGGCGCGCGTCTCGGCGTCGGCCATCCGCTGACGCTCGGCGGCGGTCAGGGAGTTGAGCAGCTTCTGCGCCTCGCCCAGCTTGCCCTGGACTTCCTTCTTCTTCTTGCCGAGCTCGGTGCGGGTGTCGGCGAGGTCCTTGAGCTTCTCGGCGGCCTCGGCGCGCTCCTGGGCCAGCGTGCGCTGCTTCGCCTGGACCTTCTTGAGCGACTCGAGCTGCTGGGCGGAGAGCGCGTCGAGGGTGGACGCCTTGTCGAGGTAGTCGTCCGGGTCGGCGGAGAGGAAGAGCTGGACGGAGGAGTCGATGCCGCCGGAGCGGTACTGCTCGCTGGCCATCGCGCCGATGCCGGTGCGCAGTTCGTTGAGCTCGTCCTGCTCGCGGGCGACCTTGTCCTGGAGGTCGCCGATCTCCTTCTCGAGCTTCTTCTGCTTCTCCTTGGCCCCGTTGTAGAGGTCGGTGGCCTTGCCCGCCTCTTCGTAGAGCTTGTCGACCTTGGCCTTGACTTCGCTCTTGTCGGGCTTGGGGGCGGCGCTGGCCGCCTGCGACGTAAGGGCCACGGCAGCGGCGGCGGTCGCGGTGAGCACGGTCACGCGGGTGCGGCTCGGCTGCTTGGGTCGACGGTGGGACGCCACGAAGGCGAGCTCCTTCTTCCTCCAGCCGCCCAAAGAACACCCGATGGGCGGTGCCCCTCCACCGTCACTCACCTCATGTGAGTGATCAACCGAGCGGAGGTTCGAGGCCCGACCCTAGTGACCTTCTTGTGATCAGTTCAAATCCTGTCGAGAAAAATCTCGGTCACCCCCTGCATTCTTTGCACTCAACTCACATGCAGTGATGTCGCTTTGACGCTACGTTGCGTGAAGGTTTCGCCAATTCGGGCAAACGGAACGGAGGTTGCCGTTCCGTCGAATGCGGACATCAGCCCCGGGACAGCCGCTTCAGCAGCATGACGGACGCAACCGGACGCGCACCGGCCTTCGCCACGCCGTCCGCGACCTCGCGGTCGGTCGAGACGACGATCACCGGCCGGCCGGGCGGCTCGGCGCGCACCAGCTGCCGGATCAACTCGTCGGCCGTGACACCCGCCTTGGAGAACAGCACCCGGACCCCGCGCGGCGGCGCGAGCAGCACCGGCGCGGCCAGCTCCGCCCCGTCGAAGACACAGGTCACCTCGGCACCCGTCTGCGCGGCCAGCTGCGAGAGCGAGCCGAGCAGCCGCAGCCGCTGCTTCTCCAGCGGCATCGTCGGATAGCCGGTCTTGGTGACGTTGTAGCCGTCGACCACGAGGTGCGCCTGCGGCAGCGCCAGCAACTGGTCGAGGATCGCCGGGTCGTGCTCGTGCAGGGCGCGCGCCGCGATGTCCTTCGGGGTCATCTTCCCCGGCTCCACGGCGTCCACGGAGTCGGCGGGCCGGGCCGACACCGGCGGCAGCGCCAGCTCCCGGCGCAGCCCCTGGGCGGCGTCGAGCACGGTGTCCAGGAGCAGCCGTACGCGCATGTCCTCGACGCTGCGCCCCTCGCGGGCCGCGCGCCGGGAGGCCTCCAGGGCCGCCTCGACCTCGCCGAGCCGTCCCTTCAGCCGCCGCGTCTCGCTCTCCGCGGCCGACACCTGCGCCTGCGCCTCGGCGCGCGCCGCGTCGATCTCTCCGCGCGCCTTGCGCACCGCGGCCTCACCGCGCTTGACGTCGCTCTGCGCGGAGCGCAGCTTGCGGTGCACGGCGTCGGCCTCGCGCCGGGAGGCCTCCAGCTCGGCGCGCAACCGTTCCGTCTCGGTCCTGGTCTGGTTCTGCGCCTCGGCGAGCTGGGCACGCAGGCTCTCCAGCTCGGCGCGGGTCTCCTCGTCGGCGCGCTCGGCGTCGGCGCGCTGCGCCTCCTCACCGGCGGCGGCGACCAGCTTGACCCAGCCCGTGGGCCGCAGCACGTACGCGGCGGCGGCGACGTCGAGGGGGTCGGCGGCGGGCGGCGGCGATCCGGACTCCAGGGCGCCCGCCAGCTCGGGCTGCGCATCACGGAACCGCTCGGCGATCCGCTGCCGGAAGATCGTGTCGCTCTCCACGGCCGCGGCCATCGCGTTGCCCGCGAACTTGGCCCGGCGCGTGGGGGTGAAGCGGGCGTACTGCCGCAGCTGCGCGGGAAGTTCGCCGATGGTCAGCCCGCCGAAGCCGTCGGAGACGATCTGCACGACCCGGCGCCGTACGCCTTCGGGCAGCGGCCGGTCGAGCACCTCGGCGGCGGCCGGCTCAGGGTCTTTGGCCTCCCCGCCCGTGCTCTGCACCATCCGTCACCCCAATTGTCTTGAGTGCACCGGCTCCGTCAGGAGTCGGTGCCCGGCCTGTCGACGAGCTCCACCTGGTCCACCGCGTTGCACCAGCGGCAGCGGACCGACTCGATGGTCTCACTGACCACGTCGCGTTCCTCGACCTTCGGCTCACCGGCCAGGTCGAGATGGACGTACTCGACGACCTTCGAGGAGCGCGTCACGTCGAACCGGGTCAGGTTGCCGCACAGCGTGCAGCGCCAGCGGGTGGTGGCGGTCGGCAGGGGAACCGTCATCTCAGAGCATCTCTTCCTCGCGTGCACGGCGTGGTGCGTGGTGCTTGCTGTATTGCCCGTAACCCTACGGCCTGCCGTACACCGCCCGCTCCCCGCCTTGCGTCATGCTCTTCCCATGATCGGCGACGGGCGCGACGCGACCGGAAAATTCGGAAAAGTGACCGCATTCCTCAGGGAGCATCCGGCCCCGGTCACGTACGGGATCATCGCGCTGTGCTGTGTGGTCTTCGTGCTCTCCCCTGCCTCGGGCTTCAATCCCACCTATGGCACGGGTGCCCGCCTGCTCACGGAACAGACCGCCTATTTCGACCGCTGGGGCGTGGTGCCCGCCGAACTCCTCACCGGATCCGCACGCGCCGCCCTCACTCCGCTCACCGCGCTGTTCGTGCACGGCAGCTGGCTGCACCTGCTGGGCAACATGCTCTTCCTCTATGTCTTCGGCGCGATGGCCGAGGAGCGCATGGGGCGCATCCAGTACGCGCTCTTCTACCTGATCACCGGGTACCTGGCACTGTTCGCGTACGCGCTCGCGCACCCGGACTCCCACCAGAGCCTGGTCGGCGCCTCGGGAGCGATCTCGGCGGTCCTCGGCGCCTTCCTCTATCTCTTCCCCGACGCGCGCGTGACGAGCCTGTTCCCGTTCCTGCTGTTCCTGCCCCTGCGCTTCCCGGCCTGGGTGGTGCTGCCGTTCTGGGTGGCGCTGCAGTGGGCGGCCGCTGGCCAGGACACCCAGGGGCCCGCGGTCGCGTATCTGGCGCACCTCGTCGGCTTCTCGCTCGGGTTCCTCTACGCGTGGGTGCGCTACAGGGGCCGGGCTAAGGTTGAGCAGACCCATGCCACGGCCACCGAGGGAGACAGCCAGCCGTGATCACCGCGATCGTGCTCATCAAGACCAGCGTGGACCGGATCCCCGAGATCGCGGAGTCGATCGCGGCCCTGGACAGCGTCAGCGAGGTCTTCTCCGTCACCGGCACGTACGACCTGATCGCCATGGTCCGCGTCGCCCGCCACGACGACCTCGCGGACATCATCCCCGGCAGCATCAGCAAGATCCCGGGCGTAGAGGGCACGGACACCCACGTCGCGTTCCGCACCTACTCCCAGCACGACCTGGAGGCCGCCTTCTCCATCGGCCTCGACGGCTAGCAGCGCCCCGCCAGGGGCGCGGGGAACTGCGCGCTCAGCCACAACGAAAGCCGCGGTCGCGACTGCTCAGTACATGAGCACCGACGGCTGGGTGATCGAGCACAGCACGATCCAGGACAACTCCGGCGCCGCACTGATGGCCGG
>NZ_JBEYYU010000019.1:0-133471 GCF_040645755.1 Streptomyces sp. NPDC046716 | reverse complement strand
TCGACACGCTCAACAACGCCAAGGACATCACGGTGTTCGCGCCGACCAACGACGCGTTCGCGAAGATCCCGAAGGCCGACCTCGACAAGGTCCTGGCCGACAAGGCGCAGCTCACCAAGATCCTCACGTACCACGTCGTGGGCCAGAAGCTGGCGCCCAAGGACCTGGAGAAGGGCTCCTTCGAGACGCTGGAGAAGTCGAAGCTGACGACGTCCGGCTCCGGCGAGAACTACAAGGTCAACGACAGCGCGAACGTGGTCTGCGGCAACGTCAAGACCGCCAACGCCAACGTCTACATCATCGACTCCGTCCTCATGCCCAAGAGCTGAACGAGTCCTCGGGCTAGGCCACGCGCCGGCCCCGGAGCGGAGTTCGCGACAGCGTACTGCGGCCCTGTGCGGCGGTGAGGAGTACTCACCGCCGCACAGGGCCGAGGCGTTTCAGGTGGGACCGGCTCAGCCCCATCCGCGAAGTAGGTCGCTTTTCAAGCGCCGTCGAGGAGCGTTGAGCGTTCGGCTCACGCCCTCACCTGGCAGAGGGAGAGCAGGCAGAGGTTGCCGCCCTGCACCAGCCCGATTCCCCCCTCGCTCGGCTCGTCGGAACCGACGGAGCAGCGAGAGAGCAGGCACAGGTTGAAACCCTGCGTTCCGCGATAACCCGTGTCAGTGGCCGTCCGAGCCCCTGCCGGTTGCTGCGCCGACGCGCTCTCCGCGGTGGCCGGGGAGCCGGAAGCCGACGCCGCGGTGGCGCCGGCCAGGCTCAGAGCCAGCACGCTGCCCGCAACAGCCGTGGCACGTAGCGATATGACCCATCGTGGACCGTACATCTGTAGATGCTCCTCTGTGTTCGCCTCTGACGGCGCGGATGCGCATCAGGCCATCGGAAGTGATCCGTAGCCGCACGGCGGTCCGGATGGGTTCCCTCTTCCGGGTGCCGACGCATGCCTGGACTCCCGCCGTTTTCCGCATGAACCGGACTGAGTACGCACTGGTAACAAAAGGTGTCTTGAGTCACACACCAATCCGTAGCCCCACGCGTCGCGGATCACCCATGAAAGGCGGCGCAGCGCGAACTTCGCGTTCGCACCGGTTGCAGGAACATCAAGAGGGGTGGTCGACGGTGTCGACGCTGATCAATTCGGCACGGTGGTGGGCCCATGTCTGAGGAGCAGAACACCGTGCGGCTCCCGCTGACCGCGGCACAGGAATCCCTGTGGTTCGCGCATCACCTGCGTCCGGCGGACAGCGCCTTCACCATCGCCGAATACGTGGACATTCAAGGGGACTTGGATCTCGGCACACTGCGCAGGTCCGTCACCCTGGTGACGCGGGAGATCGAAGCGCTGCGCACGACGGTGCCCGACGAGCCGTTCGACGGAACGCCGATCCAGTGCGTCCATGCCGATCCGACCGTCACGATCCCGTCCGTCGACCTGTCAGCGAGTGCGAACGCCGAAACAGACGCCCACCGGGCCATGCGGCAGGACTTGGCCACGCCCGTCGATGTCGCACAGGGTCCGGTGACGGCCTTCACGCTGTACCGGCTCTCGTCGTCCCGGCATCTGCTGTACCTGCGCACGCACCATCTGGTGCTGGACGGCTACGGAGCCGCGCTGGCGCTGAGCCGAATCGCCGAGACCTACGGCCTGCTCGTCGCCGGGGACACCCCGACTCCCAGTCCGCTGCCCCTCGGACCCCTGGTGTCCGAGGCCCGGCAGTACACGCAGTCGGCCCACTACGCCGAGGACGCCGCGTACTGGCGCGGACAGCTGGCCGGCGCTCCCCGTGCCGAACGGCTCACGGACCGCGCGGTGGCGCCGGATTCCCGGGTGCTGCGGCGTTCGGTGGTGCTGGAGGGCGCTCAGTGGCGACGGCTGCGCGACGGGGCACGACAGGCCAGGGTCGCCTGGCCCGCGCTCTTCGTGGCCGGCATGGCTGCCTACACCCACCGGATGCGGGGCGTGGAGGATCTGGTGCTCGGCATGCCGGTGACGGGTCGTCGCGGCCGGACGGCGCGGCAGACCCCGGGCATGATGTCGCAGATCGTTCCTCTGCGGCTGCGCCTGTCCGCGTCCGACTCGGTCCAGGACCTGTTGCGACAGGTGACGACCGCCATGCGCGGAGCACTGCGGCACCAGCGCTTCCCGGCGGAGGAGCTGCGCCGGGAGCGTGGCCTGACGCGAGGCGAGCCCCTGGTCGGGCCGGCCGTGAACGTGCTGGCCTTCGGCGAGAAGCTCCGGTTCGGTCCGGCGACCGGCACGCTGCACAACCTCAGCCTGGGCCCCGTGGAGGACCTCACACTGGCCGTGCACCCCACCCCCGGCGGCCAGGGAGCCCGCGTCGACCTGCTCGCCAACGCCGCGCTCTACGACGAGGATTCACTCTCCGGGCACCTCGATCGGGTCCTGCTGGTGACCGAACAGTTGGTCATCGATCCGGGCCGGCCGCTCAGCGCACTGGAACTCCTCGGCCCGCAGGAACAGGACCGAATAGTGGCCATGGGCACCGGAGCGCCTGTCGCGTTGCCCGGCTCGGGCGACCGCGCCCTGCGTGCCCGGTCCGAGGAGCCCACCCTGCCCGAGACGCTGGCCCGGCTGGCGCGGGAGGTACCCGACTCGCCGGCCGTGGACGACGGGGCGCGCAGCCTGAGCTTCGCCGAGTTGGACCGGGCCGTCGACGCGGCGGCTTCCGCTCTGCGGGCGGCGGGCGCCGGTCCCGGCACCACGGTCGCGGTCGCCCTGCCCCGCTCGGTGGACACCGTCGTGGCCCCGCTCGCCGTGCTGCGCAGTGGTGCCGTCTACCTTCCGGTGGACGTCTCCTATCCGCCCGAGCGCATCGCGTATTTGCTGGCTGACGCCGCGCCCGTGATCCTGATCTGTGCCACGGACAGCCCGGTGGCACGCCTGGCCCCTGAGGACACGAAGGTGCGCGGACTCGTGGGGAACAGCGGCGAAGCCCCCTCTGCTTCCGCGTCGTTCGCGGGGCCGCGCGGCGAGGATGCCGCCTACCTCGTCTACACGTCGGGCTCGACGGGCCGGCCCAAGGGGGTGCTGGTCGAGCACCGCTCGATCAGCAACCTGCTGGCCCATCACAGGCTGGAGTCGCACGCGAGCGGAAAGGCCGTCCGAGGGCGCGGGCTGCGGGTGGCGCTGACCGCCGCCACGTCGTTCGACGCCTCCTGGGATCCGGTGCTGTGGATGCTGGGCGGCCATCACCTGTACATCGTCGACGACGCCACGCGTCGCGATCCCGAGGCGCTGGTCGGCTTCCTGCGCGCCGAGCGGATCGACGTCATCGAAACCACGCCCAGCTTCCTCCAGCAGCTGCTGGCCGCCGGACTCACCAGCGCGGACGACGAGCACCGTCCCACCGTGATCGCGCTGGGCGGCGAGCCGGTGCACGAGGAGCTGTGGCAGCGCCTGTCCGGCGACCGCGATGTGCTGGTCTACAACTTCTACGGGCCGACGGAGACGACGGTGGACGCCGTCACCGCCCGCGTCGGCGGCGAGTCGCCGGTCATCGGACGGCCGGTGCGCGGTGCCCGCGCCTACGTGCTGGACGCCTCGCTGCGGCTCTTGCCGTGCGGAGCCACCGGCGAGCTGTACCTGGCCGGCGAAGGGGTGGCCCGCGGTTACGCGGGGCAGTCCGGGCTGACCGCCGACCGGTTTCTGGCGGATCCGTTCGGGGAGCCGGGCGAACGGATGTATCGCACCGGCGATCTGGTGCGCTGGAACACAAAGGGTTCGCTGGAGTTCGTGGGCCGCAGCGACAGCCAGGTCAAGGTCCGCGGTCACCGGGTGGAGACCGGTGAGATCGAGTCCGCGCTCCTCGCGCTGCCGGGGATCGCCCTGGCGGCGGTCACGGTGCGCTCCGACGGGCCGGGCGGGGAATCGCTGGCCGCCTACCTCGTGCCCACCGCCGACGCGGCGGGTCTGCGGGTGCGCGACGACCAGCGCCCCCTCCGCGACGCTCTGTCGGCGCGTCTGCCCGGCCACATGGTTCCCGCGGCGTACGCGGTCCTCGAACGGCTGCCGCTCACCGCGAACGGAAAGCTCGACGCTGCCGCCCTTCCGTGCCCCACGGCTGTCGCTTCCGTTCCCAGGAGTACTCCGCGCACCGTCACCGAAACAGCGGTCTGCGCGTCCATGGCGGACGTCCTCGCGCTGTCCGGGGTCGGCCGCGACGACGACTTCTTCGCCCTCGGCGGTCACTCTCTCCTGGCCACCCGTCTGCTCGCCCGGGTGGCGGAGCGGACCGGAATCCGGCTGCCCGTACGGGCGCTCTTCGCGGCGCCGACCGCCGTCGCTCTGGCGGAACTGGTGGACGCCGAGCGCGAGAAGAACCGGCCCGGCACGGCACACGACCGTCCGGGGACCGGTCCGCGTCCCGAGCGCCTGCCCCTGTCCGCCGCCCAGCAGCGCCTGTGGACGCTGGAGCAGATGGGCGAGGGCGGCGAGCGCTACCACATCCCAGTGGCCGTCCGGCTCGACGGTGACCTCGACGTCGACGCCCTGCGGGCCGCCTTCGCCGATCTGCTGGCGCGGCACGAGAGCCTGCGGACGGTCTACCGGGAGGACGCGGAGGGGCCCCACCAAGTCGTGCTGTCGGCCGCCGCGTGCGGAGTCGAGCTGCGGAGTGTCCTCGCCCGGCGCGAGTGCGGGCCCGCGGACTTCCCCGCGCCCCGGTTCGACCTCGCGCGGCAGCCACCTGTGCAGGCCCTGCTGGTGACCGCGGGAGAACAGAAGCCGGCCACTGCGGGAGAGCAGGACGGTGACAAGGGTTCGCACCTGCTGCTCCTGACGCTCCATCACATCGTGACCGACGGCTGGTCCATGGGGCCGCTGGTCCGTGATCTGTGCGCGGCCTACCGGGCCCGCGCCGGAGGGCGGGAACCGCGGTGGGAGCCGCTGCCCGCCCAGTACCCGGACTACGCGCTGCGACAGCGCGCTCTGCTCGGCGACCGCGAGGACCCCGACTCGCTCGCGGCACGGCAGCTGGCGCACTGGCGGACCGTGCTGGCGGACCTGCCGCCCGAGCTGCCCCTCCCCCACGACCGGCCGCGTCCGGAGCGCGCCACGTTCCGCGGCGGGCGGGTGCCGCTGCGTCTCGACGCGGCCGAGCACCGCGCACTCGTCACGCTCGCCCGGGAGGCGGGAGTCAGCCCGTTCATGGTCCTGCACGCCGTACTGGCCACCCTGCTGCATCGGCTGGGCGGCGGGGACGACATCGTCGTCGGTACCCCGACGGCGGGACGCGACGAGGAGGAGTTCCACGATGTCGTGGGGTTCTTCGTCAACACCCTTGTCCTGCGGGTGGACGCGGGCGGCGACCCCGTCTTCCGTGAGCTGCTGGACCGGGTGCGGGAGACGGACCTGAGCGCCTACGGCCGGCAGGATCTGCCGTTCGAGCAGTTGGTGGAGGCGCTGGCCCCGCCGCGGTCGCTCTCCCGGCACCCGCTCTTCCAGGTGATGCTCGCCCTGAACAACACGCGTGCTCCGCGGCTCGACCTGCCCGGTGTCCGGGCGGAGGTGCTGCGGCCCGCGCGGACGACCGCGAAGTTCGACCTCACCTGGGACTTCACGGAACTGCGCGACGCGGACGGCCTGCCGACCGGCCTGACCGGCGAACTGGAGTACAGCGCCGAACTGTTCGACGAGAGCACGGTACGCCGCTTCGCCGACCACTTCGTGCGGCTGCTGAGGTCGGCGCTCGCCACCCCCGACGCGCGGCTGGGCTCACTGGAGATGCTCACGGAGGACCAGCGCCGCGCGGCCCTCGACAGCGGACCGCAGGACGGCTCCGTGGAGCGGGGTCAGGAGCTGGTGCACAGCGTCTGCGACGTGCTGGAGACGCAGGCGGCGGTGACCCCGGGCCGCACCGCGGTGGCCGACGGGCGCCGCACGGTGTCCTTCGGCGAACTGACCGCCGAACTGCACGGCGTGGCCCGGCGCCTGACGGCCGCCGGCGTCCGTCCCGGTGACCGCGTCGCCGTGGCGCTGCCCCGGACCGTGCGGCAGATCGCCGCCGTCTTCGGCGTGCTGCGCGCCGGCGCCGTGTACGTGCCGCTCGATCCTTCTCATCCGGCGGAGCGCAATGCTCGGATTCTGGAGTCCGCGCAGCCGGTGCTGCTGCTGACCGAGCGGGCCTGCGCCGCGGAGTTGCCGGTCACGCGCACACCCGCGCTGTACGTGGAGGAAGCGCCCGGCGCGGAGCCGCCGGCGGGGGCGCTGCCCCCGGAGTGCCCGAGGGGAGCGGACCCGGCGTACGTGCTGTACACGTCCGGCTCCACCGGCCGGCCCAAGGGAGTCGTCGTCGAGCACCGCGCGCTCGCGAATCTGCTGCGGCATCACGGGCGGCGGCTGATCGAGCCCGCCGAGCGGGCCAACAACGGCCGGCCCCTGCGCGTGGCGCTCACGGCGGCGGCGACCTTCGACGCCTCCTGGGACCCGCTGTTGTGGATGGCCGCCGGGCACGAGCTGCACCTGGTGGACGACCGGAGCCGTCGCGATCCGGAAGCGCTGATGCGGTTGCTGCACGAGCGGCGCATCGACGTGATCGAGACGACGCCGTCTTTCCTCGAACAGCTGCGTGCCTGCGGTCTGTTCGCACCCGGCAAGCCCTGGCCGCGCGTGGTGGCCCTGGGCGGGGAGCCGGTGCACGAGAGGCTGTGGCGGGAGCTGGCCGAGCTGTCCGGCGTGGCGGTGTGGAACCTGTACGGGCCGACCGAGACGACCGTGGACAGCGTGATCGCCCCGGTGGCTCCCGGCTCGGGTCCCGGTATCGGTCACGCGGTCACCGGCATGCGGGCCCGGGTCCTCGACGCGCGGCTCGGCCCCACGCCGCCGGGGGTCACGGGTGAGCTGTACCTGGCCGGGGTCGGTGTGGCCCAGGGGTATGACGGGGCGACGGGCATGACAGCCGACAGGTTCCTCGCCGACCCCTACGGGCCTGTGGGCAGCCGCATGTACCGCACCGGCGACCTGGTGCGCAGGCGTCCGGACCACTCCCTGGTGTTCGTGGGCCGCACGGACTCCCAGGTCAAGGTGCGCGGATTCCGCGTCGAGACCGGCGAGGTGGAGGCGGCCCTCACCGCGCACCCGGCCGTGCGGCAGGCGGTGGTGACCGTTCGCGACGCCGACGGCGGCGGCAGGCTGGTCGCCTGGGCGGTGCCGCAGGCCGGCGCCGAGCCGACGGTCGGCCAGCTGCGGTCGTTCGTCGGCGAGCGGCTTCCGGCGTACATGACGCCCGCGCAGCTCGCGCTGGTGCCGGACATTCCGCTGACCGTGCACGGCAAGACGGACTTCGGCGCGCTCCCCGATCCGGGGACGGTTCCGCAGGAGCGGGGCGAGCGTCCACGGACCCCGCAGGAGGAGATCCTCTGCGCGCTGTTCGCCGAGTGCCTCGGCACCGGCTCCGTCAGCCGCGACGCGGACTTCTTCGCGCTCGGCGGCCATTCGTTGCTGGCCACCCGGATCGTCAACCGCGTACGGGCGGCGTTCGGCGTGGAGATCACGGTCCGCGCCCTGTTCGAGGATCCCACCCCGGCCGGACTCGCCCGGCGCCTCGACGGCGCCGCGCGCGGCCGTCCGGCACTGCACGCCCGGGCCGACCGGCCGGCGGACCTCGCGCTGTCCTCGGCTCAGCACCGGCTCTGGTTCCTCAACCGGATGCGCGCCGACGACGCCTCCTACAACCTGCCCATGGCGGTCTCCTTGCGGGGACGGCTGGACGTCGGCGCGCTGCGCGGCGCGCTCGGCGACCTGGTGGCCCGGCACGAGAGTCTGCGCACGGTCTTCCGCGACACGGCGGACCGGCCCGGCACCCCGGCCCAGCGCATCCTGTCCCCCGGCGAGGCCCGACCGGCACTCACGGTCACGCCCAGCACGCCGGACCAGGCACCGGAGTCGCTGCGCAAGGCGGCCCGCGAGGGGTTCGACCTCGCCCGTGACCTGCCCCTGCGCGCGAATTTGCTGCAGATCGGTGCCGAGGAACACATCCTGCTGCTGACGGTGCATCACATCGCTGCCGACGGGTGGTCCATGGGACCGCTGGCGCAGGACCTGGCGGCCGCGTACGCCGCACGGGTCGCCGGCCGCGCCCCGGGCTGGGCGCCGCTGCCGGTGCAGTACGCCGACTACGCCCTCTGGCAGCGCGAGCTGCTGGGCGGTCCAGAGGACCCCGACAGCGTGCACACACGCCAACTGGCTTACTGGCGAACCGCGTTGACGGACGCCCCGACCGAACTGGCGCTGCCCGCGGACCGGCCGCGCCCGGACGTCGGCTCCGGACGCGGCGGCAGCGTCCCCCTGCCGCTCACGCAGGACGACGGCCGACGGCTCGCGGAACTGGCCCGCCAGGAAGGCGCCAGTACCTTCATGGCGCTGCACGCGGTGCTCGCCGCGCTGCTGGACCGGTTCGGCGCGGGAGAGGACATCGTCGTCGGCAGTCCGGTCGCCGGCCGCACCGACGAGGCGCTCGCCGGTCTTGTGGGCTTCTTCGTCAACACCCTGACCCTGCGGGTCCGCACCGACGACGACCCGGACTTCCGCGGCCTGCTGGAGCGGGCCCGCGAGACCGACCTGGCCGCGTACGCGCATCAGGACCTGCCGTTCGAGTCGCTCGTGGAGCACTTGGCGCCCCCGCGGTCGCTCTCCCGGCACCCGCTGTTCCAGGTGATGCTCTCCCTCAACAACGCCGGCCGTCCCGCGCTCGACCTGCCCGGCCTGCACGCCGAGGTGCAGGGCGTTGACACGGCGGCGGCCAAGTTCGACCTGTCGTTCAACTTCTCCGAGCAGTCCGGCGGCGGAGAGCTGACCGGCGAGCTGGAGTTCGCCCGCGACCTGTTCGACACGGCCACGGCACGACGCCTGGCCGATGCCTTCGTCGCCCTGCTCCGGCTCGTCGTGGCGGACCCGGACGCCCCGCTGTCCCGGCACGACCCGCTGGACCGAGCCGCATCGGTTCACGAGGGGCGCGGGGCGAAGAGGGCCCCGCTCCACCCGACGGTGACCGCGGGCTTCGGGGCCACCGTGGCGGCGGCGCGGAGCAGCGACATCGCGGTGCGCTGCGGCCCGCAGGCACTCTCCTTCGCCGAACTCTCCCGGGACAGCGCCCGCCTGGCTCATCTGCTGCGGGCGCACGGGGTGGGCCCGGACCGTACGGTCGCGGTGCTGCTGCCGCGCTCCACCGGCTCGCTGACCGCGCTGCTCGGTGTGCTGGCCGCGGGCGGTGCGTACGCCCCGCTGGACGACGCCCTGCCGCAGGCGCGGGTGGCCGCCGTGCTGGCGGACGCGCGGCCCGCCGTGGTGCTGGCGACGGCGGCGACCGCCGACCGGGTCCCCGACGGGCCCTGGCAGGTGATCCTGCTGGACTCCGCCGACACCCTGGCGGCGCTGTCCGTGCTCCCCGGCGAACCGCCGCGGGACGGCGCGCCCGGGCCCCGGGACGCGGCGTACGTGCTGCACACCTCGGGCTCCACCGGACGTCCCAAGGGTGTCGTCGTGGAGCACCGGTCGCTGGCCCAGTTGTGGGAGCACCACCGGCACACGCTGTTCGCGCGGGCGGCGGCCGGCGGGCGCAGGCTACGGGTGGCGCTGACCGCCTCGCTGTCCTTCGACGCCTCGTGGGACCCGGTGCTGTGGATGTTCGACGGGCACGAACTCCTGGTCGTGGGCAACGACACCCGCCGCGACCCGGCGGCCCTCGTCCGCGCCGTGCGCGAGGAACGAATCGACGTACTGGAGACCACCCCGAGCCACGCGGCGGCCCTGCTGGACGCCGGGCTGTGCGAGCCCGGGCCCGCCGGGCACCGGCCCGCCGTCCTGGCGCTCGGCGGCGAGGCCGTACCGCCCGGCCTGTGGCAGCGGCTGCGCGCCGTGCCCGGCCTCACCGTGTGGAATCTGTACGGCCCCACCGAGGCCACCATCGACACCTTGTACGCGCCGCTGCACGACACCGATCGTCCCGTGCTCGGCGATCCCGTCGCCGGGACCCGCTGCTACGTCCTCGACCGGCATCTGCGGCCCGCCGCGCCGAACGCGACCGGCGAGCTGTACCTCGCGGGCGCGAGCCTGGCCCGCGGCTATCTCGGCCGGCCCGCCGAGACCGCCGCCCGGTTCGTGCCGGACCCGTTCGGCCCGCCGGGCGAGCGGATGTACCGCACCGGCGACCTCGTACGCCGCTCGGCGGACGGCCGACTGGAGTTCATCGGCCGTGCCGACGGCCAACTGAAGGTGCGCGGCTTCCGCGTGGAACCGGCCGAGATCGTCGCCGTACTGGAGCGGCAGCCCGGCATCGCGCGGGCGGCCGTGGCGCTGCGCTCCGTGGGCGCGCGGGACGCCCACGGCACGGAGCAGTTGGTCGCCTACGTGGTGGCCAGGAGCGACGTCGCAGCGGCCGAGCCGGACCGCGACGCGCTGCGTAGGGCCGTCGCGGCCGAGCTGCCCGGGTACATGGTTCCGGCCGCGTTCGTCGCTCTCGACGCGCTGCCGCTCACCGCGAGCGGCAAACTCGACGGTGACGCTCTCCCGACGCCGCGCGACGAGCACCTGGCGCGCGGGACGGGCCGGGCCCCGGCCGGACCGCGCGAGGACCTGCTGTGCGCCCTGTTCGCGGAGGTCCTGGGCATCGAACAGTGCTGGGCCGACGACGACTTCTTCGCGCTCGGCGGCCACTCGCTGCTCGCGGCGCGCCTGCTGGCGCACGTACGCGACGCCACCGGGACGGACCTGGGCATCCGCGCGCTGTTCGAGACGCCGACCCCGGCCGGCCTCGCGGCCGCACTCGCCGCGCGCGAGGCGGAGTCCGGTGACGCCCGACCGGGCGAGGACCTGGCCTCCCTGCTGCCGCTGCGCGTCAGCGGCGCTCTCCCGCCGCTGTTCTGCGTGCATCCGGCCGGCGGCCTGGCGTGGTCCTACGCGGGGCTGCTCCAACACGTCGCCGACCGGCCGGTGTACGGACTCCAGACGCCCAACCTGGACGGCACGCGGTCGTTCCCGGAGAGCATCGAGGCGATGGCGGCCCAGTACGTCGCGCAGGTGCGCACGGTGCAGCCGCACGGCCCCTACCGGCTGCTCGGCTGGTCCTTCGGCGGCAACGTCGTCCAGGAGGTCGCCGTCCAACTCCAGGAAGCGGGCGAGGAGGTGGCGCTGCTGACGGTGCTGGACGCCTTCCCCGTGCCACCCGCCGACGGTCTGGAGGACGCGGGACGCGATGTCGTCTTCCGCGCCCTGCTGACCGCCCTCGGCCTCGACCTGTCCGCCTGGGACGCCGACGCCCCGCTGGACGCGGCCGCCGTGCGCGACGCGCTGCGGGAGACCGGCAGCCCGCTCGGCGCGCTGGAGCCGGAGACCATCGAGACCATGGTCGGCAACTTCGCCGCCCAGGCCCGGCTGATGCGCGGCCACGTCCCCCGCGTCTTCAGCGGCGACGTGCTCTTCTTCCGCGCCACGGAGGAGGACCCCGCGAACGGCCTCGTCCCCGCCCTCTGGGACCCGTACGTCGACGGCACTCTCCAGGTGCACGACGTGCCGTGCGGCCACGCCCAGATGCTCCGCCCCGACTCCCGGGCCCTCATCGGCCCCGTCCTCGACGCGGCGCTGCGCACCACATGACCCGGGCCGGCCCGGCGATCGAAGTGCGCACGAAATCAACCCGGTTCACCCGACACGACACGAGAGAGAGCACCATGACCAACCCCTTCGACAACCCCGCCGTCCAGCACCGTGTCCTGGTCAACGACGAGGGCCAGCACTCCCTGTGGCCCGAGTTCGCCGACGTCCCCGCGGGCTGGCGCCCCGTCCACGGACCCGCGACCCGCGAGGCCTGCATCGCCTACGTCGACACCCACTGGACGGATCTCACGCCCCGCAGCGCGCTGGCCTCCCGATGAGCACGTCAGGAGCAAGCCTGCTCGGCCCCCTCAGGCAGCCCCTTCCTCAGCAGGGGCACCTCGGCGGAGCCGTGGCGCCCCCTGGTGAGCGGGACGCCATCGTGGCCGAGGGCCTCACCCGGAGCTTCGGCGACCGCCGGGCGCTCGCAGGCATCGACCTGCGGGCCCCGGCGGGCAGTGTGCTCAGTCTGCTCGGCCCCAATGGCGCGGGGAAGACCACCGTCGTGCGCATCCTCACCACGCTGCTGCGTCCGGACGGCGGCCGCGCCACGGTCGCCGGACACGATGTGCGCGACGCACCCGAGGCCGTACGCGAACGCATCGGCCTGTCCGGCCAGTACGCCGCCGTCGACGAACGGCTGACCGCACGCGAGAACCTCTGCCTCGTCGCGCGGCTCCACGGCATGAACCGCAAGGCAGCCCGGCAGCGCGCCGGTGACCTGCTCGAACGGTTCGCGCTCACCGAGGCCGCCGACCGGCCCAGCGGCGGCTTCTCCGGCGGCATGCGCCGCAGGCTCGACCTGGCCGGCGCCCTCACCACACGGCCCGCCGTCGTCTTCCTCGACGAGCCCACGACGGGCCTCGACCCGCGGGGCCGGGCCGACACCTGGCATGCCGTGCGGGACCTGGTGGCGGACGGCACCACCGTCCTGCTCACCACCCAATATCTGGAGGAGGCCGACCAACTCGCCGACTCCATCGCCGTCATCGATCACGGCCGCGTCATCGCCCGCGGCACCGCGACCGAGCTGAAGGAGGCTGTCGGCGGAGAACGGATCACACTCCGCCCCACCGTGCCGGAGACCGTGGGGGCGATCGCCGAGGTGCTGGCGGGGCTGGGCCCGTACCGACCGGAGGTGGACCGGCGTACCGGCAAGGTCTCCGTCGCCACCGACCACGGCGCCCCGGCACTGCGGCGCACCCTTGCCGCGCTGGAAGCGGCGCGACTCACCGTGCACGACGTGTCCCTCGCGTCGCCCACCCTCGACGACGTGTTCCTGGCGCTGACCGGCAAGCCACCGGCTCCTCGCGTCTCCACCGGGGAGCCGGACGCGCAAGGACCCGAACCACCCACGGACCAAGGTCGGAAACCCGCCGGGGGCCGGCGTCTCAGCGGACGCGGGAAGGGAGCCCACGCATGGCGGCGGTGAACCTGCTCGCCCGGACACCGGCCGGATCGTTGCGCACCGTGCGCGACGGGCTGTTGATCGCCGAGCGCAACCTCCTCAACCTGCGCCGCACGCCGGGAGCGGTCATCGCCGCGCTCGTCCAGCCGCTGATGTTCGTGCTGCTGCTCGCCTACGTCTTCGGAGGCAGCCTCGGCGGCGCGGAGTACCGCACGTTCCTGATGGGCGGCATCTTCGCGCAGGCCGTCACCTTCAACGCCTCGTTCACAGCCATCGGTCTCGCCGCGGACATGGACAAAGGCATGGTCGACCGCTTCCGCGCCCTGCCCATGCCGCGTGGTTCCGTGATCCTCGGCCGCACTCTGTCCGATCTCACCATGAGCGCTGTCACGCTCACCGTCACCTCGTTGTGCGGGCTGTTGGTCGGCTGGCGCGTCGAGAGCTCGGCGCTGGACGCCATGGCCGCCTACGGCCTGATCCTGCTCTTCGCCTTCGCCATGTCCTGGGTCGGGGCAACGGTCGGACTCATCGCCCGCAGCGTCGAGGTCGCCCAGAGCGCCGGGCTGATCTGGCTCTTTCCCGTCACCTTCGTCTCGGGTGCTTTCGTCTCCGTCACCACGATGCCCGGTCCGCTCCGCGCGGTCGCCGAGTGGAACCCGGTCTCCGCGACCGCCACGGCTGCCCGCTCGCTCTTCGGCAACGAGGCCCCGTCGACTGTTGTCCCACCCGATTCCTGGCCCGTCCAGCACGCCACTGGTTACGCGGTTCTGTGTGCGTGCGCAGTGATCGCCGTCTTCATGCCCGTGGCGGTCGGCCGATACCGGCGCATCGCACGAGGCTGACGGCCACGTCGGCGTCGCGGCGGCCTCTCAGCGCTGCGACGCCACAGGCCCTGGAGGGAGAGACCCATCTGAGCCCCGTCAGAGGGCGAACGGCCCACTCTCGACCGTGCGAGCAAGGATTCCGAGCGTGGCTCGTAGCCCAGCCTCCGGAATCACCGGGAAGACGCCCGCTTCGCGGTACTTGTCGTCGATCTGGCTCCAGTCGTAGTAGGAAGTGACGAGGGTGCCCGTCTCGTTGGGTTCGAGCCGGTACCCGTAGAGATGACGGATGGGCGGCTGGACGGTGCCCGAGATCGTCCATTCCAGGAGCGCGTCGCGTTCGTAGCGAGTGATGATCACGGTCACGTCGTACCGCCCCATGGGAAGGTCACCGAGAGCCTCCCGGTCCATGTGGACGATGAACTCGTCCCCGACCGCATTCACGGGATCACCCTCTGCGGACTGCAGCATCCCCGAGCTGTCGATGGCCACGTGGCCCAACGGGGATCGCAGCACCTCGAAGATCGCCGCCGGGGACGCGGCGATCTGGCGGGTGACATCAAACCTGTCTGTCGTCATGCCCCACCCTTACATGCGTGTTCCTGCCCCGGTCAGGGCGTCTGCCACTTCTGTGCCGGGTTGCCCGAGCACCAGGCGATCTGGAGCGGGGTGCCGTCCGCGGTGGCGGCGTTGGCGACGTCCAGGCACTTGTCGGCCGCGACGTTGACGACGTCCGCGTTGGGCGAGATGCGCCACTGCCGCACCGGCGAGGTGTCGCAGCCCACCATCACCAGCAGGGCACCGTCCTTGGTCGAGTTGCCCACCGTCGACAGGCACTTCCCCTGATTGCGGAGGGTGCCGTCGGAGGCGAAGAACCAGACCTGGTCGGCGCCGCCGTCGCAGGTGCGCAGTTGCAGGCCCTTGGGCATGCGCTGGGTGCACTTGCCGGCGAGCCCCTTGACCGGGCCGCTGGGGCCGGTCAGCTTCTTCGTCGTGGGTGCCTTCTCGACCGTGTCCTTCGAGGGGTCGGCGCTCTTCGCTCCCGAACTCCCCGAACCGGACGTCGGGTCGGCCGCGCCGGCGGGGGCGCCCTCGTGGACGGTGACGGTGGGCGTCGGCTTCTCGCTGTGCTTCTCGTGGCTCTTCTTCTCGGCCTTCGCGCTCTGCGAGCCGTCGGGCGACGGCGCCGCGGTGGGCGTCAGGCTCACGGAGGCGGACGGCACGGGCGGCACGTCCGCCCGCGCGTCGTCCGGTCCCGACGAGAGGCCGTGGGCGAGGGCGGTGCCGCCGAGGACCGCCGCGGTGACGGCGGCGATCGACCCCACGGTCACGAAGACACGGCGGCCGGGCATCAGCCCGATCCGTACGCGGGACGGCTTGCGGGAGTACGTCTCGGAGAAGCGGGGCGGTGACACGGGACCTCCGGCGGGGGGGTTGCGAGGGGACGGTCGGGCGGTTGTTCAGCTGAGGGCCCCGGACATGGGAAGGTCGGCCTCCTCCAGGACCATCAGCTGGGCCGTTCCGGGGTCGACCAGCTCGGCCATGCGCAGCGCCTGCCGTTCGGTCATCTGCTGGAACAGCTGGCGCGCGGTGCGGCCGTTGCCGAACGCCGCGTCGCGCGGGATGGACTCGATGTGCGACGACAGCGCCGTGCGGGCCCCCGCGCTCAGCTCGTAGCGGTGGCGTTGCGCCTGGTGCTCGACGATGGAGACGACCTCCTGGGAGGTGTAGTCGGCGAACAGCAGGGTGCGGGTGAACCGGGAGGCGAGGCCCGGGTTGGAGGAGATGAAGCGGTTCATGTCGGCGGGATAGCCGGCGGCGATGACGACGACCTCGTCACGGTGGTCCTCCATCAGCTTCACCAGCGTCGCGATGGCCTCGTGCCCGAAGTCGTTGCCCCCGGCGGCGGGTACCAGCGCGTACGCCTCGTCGATGAAGAGCACCCCGCCCCGCGCCCGCTGGAAGGCCTCGGTCGTCTTCGGGCCGGTGTGGCCCACGTACTCGCCGACCAGCGCGGAGCGGTCGACCTCGACCAGGTGGCCGTGGCCGAGCAGGCCCAGCGCCTTCAGCAGGCGGCCGTAGAGCCGCGCCACCGTCGTCTTGCCGGTGCCCGGGTTGCCGGCGAACACCAGGTGGCGGCTGAGCGGCGGCGCGGGCAGCCCCGCCTCCTGCCGCATCCGCACCGTCTGCATCAGCTTCACCATGCCGCTGACGTCGCGTTTCACGCCGTCGAGCCCCACCAGCTCGTCCAGTTCGGCCAGCAGGTCCTCGAGCGCCTCGGGCTCGGGCTCCGGCTCGCCCTCCAGGGTCGGCTCGGCCTCGCTCTGGGGAACCCGCGCACCGGCGACCGGTTCGGCCGGGACGCCCGGGGCGGCCCGGACCGGCTCCGCGCCGCCCGCGCCGGCGAGGTTCGTCGGGAAGTGGGGGGAGGTGACGCCCACGGCGACGCACTCCTCGAAGACGGGGGCCGCGCCGTCGGCGAGTCCCACGTCCCGCGCGCAGTCGAGGACCCGGCAGCGGCGCAGCGTCGGCGCGGCGCCCGCGCCGACGTGCACGGCGGGGAAGCCGCTGCCCGACAGGTCGCAGTCGCCGAGGGTGCCGCCCGAACCCGCGGCGAACAACACACCGTTCTTGCCCGCGTCCGCCACCCGCACCCTGCGGAGCTCCGGCTCGGCGTCCTCGCGGACGACGATGCCGCTGCCCGCCGCGTCGGTCACCGAGCCGCCGTCCATGGACAGCCGCGCCCCGCCGTCCACCGTGACGCCCGCGCCGCCGGGCGACACCAGGTCGACGCGCGCCAGTTCCACGACGGCGCCCGACGCCACGATCACGCCGTCGCCGCTCTGCCCGGCCAGACGTGTCTCCCGTACCTCGCACGGCTCGGTGGAGGTGAGCCGGAGTCCGGTCTCGCCGCCCGTCACGGTCGAGTCGCGCACCACGAGAGCGCCCTCGCCCGAGGTGTGGATCCCGTCCCTCCGCGCTTCCACCAGCGCGCAGGTGTCGACCTCGGCCCGCGCCGACTGCGCCACCGTCAGCAGATGGGCACCGCCGCCGCGCAGCCGGCTCCCGGTGAGCCGGGCCCGGGACTCGCCGCCGAGCCGTACGGCGCCCGCCGCGCAGTCGGCGACGGTGGCACCGGCCAGCTCCACGGTGGACCGCTCGCCGCCGGTGACGCCCGCGCCGCCCGCGCCCGTGAGACGGCAGGAGTCCGCCCGCAGACGTGCCTCACCGGCCACGACGAGCGCGTCCTCGCCCGCGTCGACCACCCGGCAGTCCCGCAGCTCCACCACCGCGCCGTGCTCCGCGTGGACGCCCGCACGGGCCGGAGCCAGCACCCGGCAGTCCTCGAGGAGCGCGACCGAACTGTCCTGGGCCAGCAGCCCGTTGCGTCCCGCGCCCGTCAGGAGGCTGTCGCGGACCAGCAGCCGCGCCCCGCCGCGGGTGCGCACGGAGGAGCCGGAGTGGTCGCCCACCCGGAGCCGGTCCGCGGTGAGGGTCGCCGTGTCGGAGAGCACCACCCCGATGCCCTGCACGGACTCGATCACGGTGTCCTCGGCGTGCGTGCGCGCGTCCCCGCGCACGTGCAGCGCCGCGTGGTGCGCCCCGTGCAGCCGGACGCGGCGGAGCCACAGCACCCCGCCGGAGGTCGGGTCGTCGAGCAGCGGCCGCATGTCGTCCGGTACGTCGGGGAAGCCGCCCGGCGCGGGGAAGGCCGCGGGCGCGGTCGAGCCCAGCACCTCCACCCGGCCGTGGGCCACTTCGCAGTCCTCCAGCGAGAGCGCGGACGCCTCCGCCACCCGCAGCAGCACCTGTGTCGGGTCGGCTCCGCGCACCACCAGGCCGCGCAGCGCGCAGTCGGGCGCGGTGACCGTCACGGCGCCGCCGGCGGGCGGCCGCACCACGACCGAGCCGTCGCCGAACTCGGGGACGAGGGTGACCCGGCGGCGCAGGTACAGCTCCTCCTCGTACTCGCCGGGCGCGATCATCACCACGGCGCCGGACGGGGCGGCGGCGAGCGCGTCGGCGAGGGTGCGGTGGGTGCCCCGGCCGCGGGCGCCGACTCTGATCACTGGCTGCTGGTTCATGTGGTCCCTCCGCCCTCTCCGCCCGTCTCCGCCGGGGCCGCGGGCGCGGTGATGCCGAGCCAGTCGCGCACCTGGGCGCCGAAGAAGAACGTGGAGAAGGACTTGTCGATCATCTTGCCGATCGCGGGCATCACGAAGATGTCCATGACGCCCTGCCGGTGGTACCAGCGGCCGGCGATGTTGTTCTGCATCAGGTTGCGGGCCGCGCCGATGGTCGCGCCGCCGATGAGTCCGCCGAGCGCGCCCGCTCCGCCGTACGCCGCGGCGTCGGCGCCGCTGAGGTACACCGTGTTGCCGTTGGCGTCCTTCACGCCGAAGACGGCGGCGGTCGCGGCGCCGCTCGCGAAGGCGCCGACCGCGCCGCTGATCGAGCTGTTGGCGAAGTCGTAGACGCCGGCGCGCCAGCGCATCACCTTCTCGTTGCCGGCCCATTCGGAGCCCCAGCTGTCGTCGTTGGGGCGGAGGCCGTAGGGCTTGCCGGCGTCGACGTTGGAGAGGCCGTTCTTCCAGGCGCCGCCGCGCCCGGCGATCAGGTGTCCGGTGGTGAACACGCCCTTGCTGCCGGCGGCGATGGTCGCGCCGAACGCCGCCTTCGCCACGTCCATCGGCGTGAACGGCTGCCCGGTGGCGGCCGAGGCGATGCCGTAGACGGCGAGGTTGAGGACGAAGTCGACGATCCACTCCTGGCCCATCTCGACGGCCAGTTGCTGGAACGCCTTGCTGACGAACGGCGCGTAGGTGGACTCACCGGCGACCGCGGGGCCGAACTTCCACCGGTTGGGCTCGCGCAGCATGCGGCTGAAGCCCCGGTACTCGTTGGCGAGTCCGGTGAAGTTCGTCTCGCGGCCGACCGGTGTGTGGGCCCAGTCGGGTGTGACGCGGTCCAGCAGCGTCGTCCGGCCGAAGGCGTCGGTGTTCCAGACGTAGCCCGACAGGGAGCGCTCGTTGATGAGGGTGGTGCCGTCGGGGGCGTACTGGCGCCAGTGCTTGCCCCACTCCTCGCTCTCCAGGAAAGTGTTGTTGGTCAGCAGCTTCTTCTCGCGGACCACCACACCGGTGTCGAACTCCTTCCAGACGTGCGCGTTGAAGGCGTCGCCGGGGTTCGCGGTGTACTCGCGTACGCGGAAGGGCTGGTCGGTGAAGAAGGAGCGGACCGCGCCGGTGGTCTGCTTGACCGGGATCACCTGGATGTTCTGTCCCAGGCTGGGGACGCTGTCCTCCCAGCGGGCCCCCGGCTTCCACGAGGTCAGGGCCGTGTTGCCGTCGAACCAGGTGCGGACCCGGTCGCCCTGCCCGGTGCCGAACTCCTTGATGTTGCCGTGCCGGTCGATCTTGTTCCAGTTCCACACCTCGACGCCGTTCGCGTCCCGCGAGACGCGCCAGGCGTCCACGACGTCGCCGTCGGAGAGCATGCGGTGCTCGCGCACCAGCAGGTCGCCGTCGAAGTCCTGGTACGACTCCTTGTCCCAGCCCCAGCGGTCCACGTCCCGGCTCTGCGCGGTGTAGCGGGTGCCGGTGTTGCCGTTGCCGTCGCGCCAGGTGAAGTGGGTGCCGTCGGCGTGGCCCGTCGACGTGACCTGGACGGTCCCGCCGCCGTTCGGCGTCGGCCAGGTGTCGGACCGGGACAGGACGAAGCCCTGGTGGTCGAAGCGCGTCCAGTCGCCGGTGCCGGAGTGCACCTGCACGCGGAAGTCCCGGTCGCCGCTCCCGGCGGCGCCGTCGGGCCGCACCGCCGGACGGGGACGGAACTCCACCATCGAGCCGTCGTCCAGGCCGGTGCGCGCCACGTGCCAGCCACCGCCGCCCGAGGTGTACCAGTCGCCGTCCTGCCGGCCGGGGTGGAACTGGTCCTGCCACAGCGTGGTGCGGCCGCCGTTGCCCGGCGTCACCTGGAACTCGCCGTTGACGTAGGTGCGGGTGCCCTGGAGCTTGCCGTCGCCCTCCGACCACGGCAGGTGGTTCGGCTGCGCTGGGACGCCGCCCGCGTGGGCGGCGGTGGTGGGCAGCGCGACGTCGCCGGTCTTCAGGTCGTTGCCGCTGCCCAGCTTGCGCGTCTCGCGCACGACCTCGCCCACGCGGGCCGCGCCCGGCGTGGTGACGATGTCGGTGACGGTGTTGTCCATCGAGGTGAAGCGGATGCCGCTGAGGGGCGCTCCGCCGCCGGCCGGGGTCTGCGTCCACCGGGCGACCTGCAGCCTGCTGTCCCCGGCGAGCCAGGACGCGCCGTGCTCCAGCTGGCTCGTGCGGTAGTCGAAGGTCATGAAGCGGCGGAAGTTGACCGGCGGGCGCTGCTCGGCGAGGCGCTGCACCTCCAGCGTGGAGCCGTCCGCGAGGTCCTTGCCCGCGCCGGTCTCCTTGGCCTGCGGCGAGTGCGAGACCCAGCTGGTCTTCGGTGTGCCGTCGGCGTTCATCTCCAGCTGGAAGTAGCGGCGCACGTCGTGCGGGCTTGCCTGGAAGCGGCCGAACTTCTCGTGCACGACGATGGTCTGTCCCGCGTGGTTCGGGTCGGGCATCCGGTCGGTGAAGCCGCGGCCCGCGCCCCACTCGCGGGTGCCCTGCGCGAGGTGCTGGAAGTCCGCGTCGTAGCGGTGCCAGGTGCCGGTGGCCAGCGACTGGGTGGCGGGGCTGTTGTCGAGGGTGCCGAGGACGTGGCCGCCGTCGGGGTTGAGCTGGAAGTGCCGCACCCGGATGTCGAGTCCGTTGACGGTGCGCACGTCGAACCAGCTGCGGCCGCTCTCGCCCCAGTGCCGGGTGCCGTGCCGGACGACGGTGCCGCCCGCGTCGACCTCGGCCCAGGTGCCGCGCTGGCTGGTCCGCGCGAAGTCGCCGGCCCCGCCGGTTCCGTGGAAGGCGTACAGGGTGTTTCCGCCGTGCAGGGGCCGACGTTCGTACACGTCGTTGCCGGAGTGGCTGACGAGGCTGACGCGGCCGTTGTCCAGGCCCTTGGCGCCGATGGTGCCGCTCTCGAACCACGCGCGGTCGTTGTGGGGCAGGGCCGCGCCGCCCGGGCCCTGCTTGACCAGCTGCCAGGTGCCGGTCGTGCCGTCCGCGGGATAGGTGAGGTCGTAGTGCCGGGTCGGCTGCGCCGCGCCCTTGTGGATCGACACGATCCGCTCGCCGGAGAGGCGACCCCCTGCCTCGTAGGACCTGAACTCGCCGCCGCGCGCGCCGGGTCCGTCGGTGACGCGGAACTCGGTGCCGTGCGCGACGACCTGGACGCCGGGCACCTGCCGGAGGTTGCCGTCCACGACGCGCGGAGGTCCGTCGGTGGTGACCAGGTACCGGGAGGCGTTCGGGGTGCCGATGCGGACGTCGGAGAGCTGTGCGAGGTCGTAGGTGGTGCCGCGGACGCCGTCGGTGACGTGCGCTCCGAGGCCGGTGCCGTCCGCCGGGCGGATCGTGGCACGCAGGTCGCCGCCCGCGCCGAAGAGCCGTACGTCCCCGGCGGTCGCGGTGACGCGGAAGTCCCCGTTGGCCAGCGTCTGCACCGTGTGGCCGCCGAGCGGCCGGAGGTCGGCGTCGAGGAGGCGCGGCGCGGGGGTGCCGACGGTCTGGAGGTGCTCCGCGCCGCGGACGCCGGCTCCGTCGGCGAGCCGTACGGCGCTCAGGTTGGCGGTGCCGTCGGCGGCGTGGACGGTCACCGTGGTGGCGTCCGTGACGCGCAGTTCGCCGCCCGGGAGCGGGGCCAGCGTGGTGCCCGGCACAGGGGCGCCGTCGGGACCGCGCAGCACGTGGGGGCCTCCGGCGACGGTCGGGACCATCGCGAGCCGGTCGTCGCGGCCGAGGCGCACCACCTGGTGCGTCAGGTCGCCCGCCCCGTCGACGAGCACGTGGTGTCCGCCGTCCTGCACGCGGAAGCCGCCCGCCGGGTTCCCGGTCTGCGGCACCACCCGGCCGCCGGCGACGGGGACGAGCGCCCCGTCGAGCAGCTGCGGCCCGGCCGCGCCCGGCACCGTACCGACGAACCTGCCGCCGAGGCCGGGCGCGTGGAGCGCGGTGGCGTCGAAGGAGTACGCGCCGTTCGCGCCGTGGACGCGTATGTCGCCGCGGGCGTCGGCGACGTGGAAGGAGCCGTTGGGCGTGCGGACGACGCCGTGACCCATCAGGTCCGCTCCGAGCCCGGTCCTGGGGTGCGCCTCGAGCGTCCCGTCGGTCCGGACGAAGGCGAAGGTGTCGGCTCCCGCGCCGTGCGGGGCCCGGAGGGTGACCACCTGGTGGGTGACGTCGCCCCGGAGGCCGACCGCGAGGTGGGCCGCGCCGTCCTCGATGCGGAAGCCGCCGCCGGTCAGCGCGGTGACGCCCGCGCCGGGCACCGGGGTGCCGTCGGGGCGTACCAGGCCGGTGGGCAGGCCGTCGTCGCCGAACCGCACCAGGGCGGCGCCGAGTCCGCCGTCGCGCACCGGGAGGCCGGTGAAGAGCGGGGCGCCGCTGCGGACGTCGTGCACCGCGACCGTGGCGTCCGGCCGCGAGAGGTGCAGGGTGTCGCCGTGCCGGACGACGGTCGTGGCGGGCACGGGGGTGCCCGCGGCGGTGAACGGGTGCGCCACCGGGTTGTGCCCGCCGACCGGGATGTGGGCGAAGACCTGCTGTCCGTCCGCGCCGGTGAGCCGTACCGCGTCGTGGGTGTGGACGCCGCCCGCGTCGACGACGAGGTGCTGCCCGCCGTGCTCGAGGCGGAAGCCGCCGCCGTCGAGCGCGGTCACCGAGGCGCCGTCGAACGGCGTGCCGTCGGAGCGCACGAGCGTCGGCGCGGGCTGCGGCCCGCCGGCGGGCCGGACGAACGCGCCGCCGGTGACCCCGGGCACGGGCAGCGCCTGGTGGGAGAAGCCGCCGTCGGGGCGGTGGACGTCGACCAGGTTCCCGTGGCCGGTGCGGTTGACGTGGTAGACGCCGCCGCCGTCGGCCGGCGCGGTGACCGTGCCGGGGGCGGGCGCGCCCAGTTCGTCGGTCAGGGCCAGCGGGCCGGCGCCACCGTGCGGGCCGACGACGTGGAGGTCGGTGCCCATGGCGCCGGTGCCGTGCAGCCGCAGGCCGTCGTGGGTGGGCAGGCCGGTGACGGGGCTGTGCGTCTGGAAGCCGTTCGGTGTGGGCACGTTGAAGCCGTCCCGGCCGAGGTGGACGGGGCCGCCGCCGAGCGGCACGCCGCCGGCGTCGAGGTGCTGGACGGTCACCGGCGCGTTGTGCGCGTCGAGCCGCAGCACCACCGTCGAGTCGCCGTAGTGGCCGCCGCGCAGCGCGAACGTCTCCTCCCCGCCGGTGAAGTGGTAGCCGCTCCCGTCGAAGCCGAAGTCCGACCGGACGGTGCGCACCCCCTGAGTCCACTCGGCGTGCAGCCGGACGAGGCCACCTGTGCCGGTGTCCGTCCAGGCCCTGACGGGCGGTGCGCCGGCCGCGCCCGTCACGGTGACCGTGGGCTGGGCGGCGCCGCCCGCGTGGACCTGGAGCTGGACGCCCGTGAGGCCCGGCACGTGCACCGCGACGGGGGCGGTCGTGGCCACCACCGGGACGGCGACGCTCGCCGGGCTTCCCGTGCCGCCGGGCACCGTGGAACCGCCCGGCACCATCTCCATGGAGACCGTGGTCGAGCCGCCGGTCACGTGGACGTCGATGATCTCCTCGTTCACGAGGGGGTGGCCCGCAGCCGCGTCGAGCTGGTAGTCGAGCCGCCGGATGCCGGCGCCGTTCGGAAGGTCGTACTCCAGGCGCAGGGTCCGCTGGTCCCCGACGGTGAAGGACGAGGTCCGCACGTCGGTGGAGCCATTGCCGCGGACCGTTACGTCGACCAGGCGGCCGTCTCCCGAAGCGGAGGGCACGACGTCCACCCGTACGCCGGGCAGGTGCGGGATGTTGGTGAAGGTGTGCTGGAGGTCGTAGGAGACGTGGACCATGTTCACCCGGATGTCCTGGGTGAAGAACGACTTCGACGCGCCGTACCCGGCAAGGGAGTCGAGCGGCCCCATGGCCTTGTCCGTGAGACCGCCGGTCGGGACCACGCCGCCCGTGCCGGGGAGGTCGTCGCCGCGGAAGAGGGCGTTGAGGCCCGCGATGGAGACGCTGCTGCCCTCGAAGGCCGGCGGCGCCGCGTTGACGGAAGCGGTGCCGTTGCCCGGCGCGGGGACGGCGGGCGTCTCCACGGACGCGGCCGACGGGGTGGTGAGGGCGTTGGAGGCGGGGGCGGGAACCGGCGCCTGGGGCACGGACTGCGCGGTGACGGCCGGGAGCCCGGTGGGCTGCGGCAGGGCGGTCGGCGCGACGTTCGGCAGGGCGGCGGCCCCGGTCGGCGCCGCGCCCGCGAGCGGCGGAGTGTCGAGACTGCCCGTGACGGCGTTCACGCCGCTCGCACCGGGCGTGTCCACTCCGTTGGGCGGAGGGACGGACACGGCCGAGGAGTTGACGGTGGGCGCGGTGACTCCGCCCACCGAAGGCACGGACACAGCGGAGGCGTTGACGGTCGGAGCGGTGAGGCCGTTCGTCGGGGGAACGGAGACAGCCGAGGAGTTGACGGCCGGCGTGGTGACGGCCGGTGCGGTCACCCCGCTCGCCGGAGGCACCGACACCGTCGAGGCATTGACGGTCGGTACGTTGACACCCGCCCCGGACACCCCGCTCGCCGGAGGCACCGACACCGCCGACGCGTTGACCGTCGGCACGTTCACGGCCGCCCCGGACACCCCGCCCACCGAAGGCACCGACACCGCCGAGGAGTTGACGCCCGGCGCGGTGACGGCCGGTGCGGTCACCCCGCTCGCCGGAGGCACCGACACCGCCGACGCGTTGACCGTCGGCACGGTGACGGCCGCGCCAGTCACCCCGCTCGGCGGAGGTACCGACACCGCCGAAGCATTCACGGTCGGCACGTTCACGGCCGCCCCGGACACCCCGCCCACCGAAGGCACCGACACCGCCGAAGCATTCACGGTCGGCACATTCGATGCGCCGAGGGCCGTCGGCGGGGTCAGGCCGACGGTGTTCACCACGGGCGCCGCCGTCGGGGGCGCGAGGTTGACCGACGGCGCGCCGCCGAGGCCGCCCGTGGTGACGGCGGTGACCGGCGGCACGCTCAACTGGGCCGTGCCCGGGTTGAGATGGGAGAGCGCGGGCATGGTGATCGGGGTCGTGGCGGCGTTGAGGCCCCCGGTCGGCACGGTCAGGCTCTCCCGTCCCACGAGGCCCGTCGCGCCCGGCAGGTCCGTGATCTGCGCCCCCAGCGAGGGCAGGTTCACCTGGATCGCGTTCGGCGAACTCACCTGAAGCGCGGGGGCGTCCAGCGACGTGACCGCGGGCGCCACGTTCGGCACGTTCACCGAGAGGCCGCCGGGGACCACGCCGCCGCCGAACGCGACCGAGGGCGCCGTGACGGCGCCGAGCGCGGGCATCTGCACGCCGCCGGCCACGGCCCCGACGTGCGGGACCCCGCCGAGCTGCGGCATCGACACCCCCGGCACGCTCACCGCGCCGACACCCGGAGTCGCCGCCGAGCCGAGACCCGGCACGGACACGGCAGGCACACCCACCGCGCCGACGCCCGGAGACGCCACCGACCCCAAGCCCGGCATGGACACCGCGGGCGCACCCACCGCACCGACACCCGGAGTCGCCACCGACCCCAGCCCCGGCATCGAGACCGCGGGCACGCTCACCGCGCCGACACCCGGCGCCGTGGCCCCCGAGAGGCCGGAGACGTCCGGGGCGGCGCTGATGCTCTGCACCGGGCCGAGGGTCGGCATCGGCATGTTCAGCGCGCCGCCGGAGACGCCGAGCGCGCCCATCGAGGGGATGTCGACGATCTTCGTACCGACGGAGGGCGGAGCCAGGTCGAAGGAGACGCCGAACTCGGGCAGCGAACCGAAGTTGACCGCCACCGGCATCGACATGCCCGCGCCGCCGCCGAAGCCCGGCAGGCCCCCGCTCGGCACCAGGTTCATCGACGGCAGGTTCACGTTGCCCAGGCCGACGTTGCCGACGTTCACGCCGATGTCGGCCGCGGCGTGGGTGGGCGGGGTGCGCATGCCGCCCAGCCCGATGTGCGGGAGGTTGGTGAGCGCGGTGCCGGGCGTGAAGAGCGTGAACCCGGACGCCACGCCGCCGGAGACCTTGCTGGCCGCGCCGATGAACTCGCCGTTGACGAAGGCCCCGTAGCGGTACATGCCGAAGACACCGCGGTCGATGAAGCCGATCTTCATCGCCAGTGCCAGGCCGCCGCCCATCTCGTCCGCGGCCACCGGCAGGAAGAGCCGCAGGCCCTTCAGCCCGCTCAGCCCGTTGGCCATGCTGCTGCCGAAGCCCTTGATGCCGTTGATCCCGGTGGCCAGGGCCCGCAGTCCGAAGAAGGACTTGGCGCCCGCCATGTTGATGACCATCAGGTCCACGGCGGCGGGGAAGAACCCGATGCTCTTGCCGAGCGTCGCCGGGTCGAAGCGGATCCCGTTCAGCCCCTTGAGGCCGTTCAGTCCGAGGTTGGACGTGAAGTGCAGGTTGTTGAAGCTCTTGAACCCCTTGAGGCCGTTCAGCCAGACGCTGGTGGCCTTGAAGGAGTCGTCGAGGCCGAGGGTGAGCCGGCCGAAGAGACCGAGCGCGTTCGGCCCGCCGGTCAGGAGGTTCTTGCCGCCGGCGAAGCCCTTGGTGCCGAGGCCCTTCAGGCCGCTCCAGAGCGTGCCGATCTTCAGGCCCTTGGTGGTGGGCGCGATGACACCGAGGATCGACATGATCAGGTCGGTGACGCTGGCGTCGCCGTTGGCGAAGTCGACCGCCGTCTTGATCAGCAGCGCCACGTTGAGGGCGATGGCGAAGAGCGCGACCGGGCCGCCCACGAGGATCGCCGGGATCACCAGGATCAGCGCCAGCCAGCCGAGCGCCTTCCAGATCTCCTCGCACTCGTCGATGGGCGAGGCGATCGACTCCGCCGCCGTCTCCAGCGCGGACGCCGCCGTCTGCGCGGCCTGCTCCAGGATGTCCTTCGCGTCGTCCGCGGTGGCCTTGTGCGCGTTGCGGCCGTCTTCGTCGTCCTCGTCGAGCGCCGCCGCCTGCGACAGCGCGTCGTCGGCCCTGCGCTGCTGCTCGCGCATCACGCCCGCGTAGGTGCGCAGCGCGCTCCTGGCGTCCTCCTGGGCCTGCCGGAACGACGTGACGTACTTGCGCAGGTCGTCGTCGATGATCTTCCGCAGCGCGTCACCGGTCTTGCCGACGAACGCGCCGCCGGTGGTGTCGCGGACCTCGGTGAGTCCCTTGTCGATGACGTCGGCGAGCGTGACCAGTTCGCCTTGGGACGCGATCACCGCGTCGATGCTCTCCGCATCGCCGGGGGTCGGATCGGAGTCCATGCGGAGGGCGTTCCAGTCTCCGGGGCGGGGCATCGGCCGCTTCCTCCTGGGTCTCACCGGCACAGTCGCTTCAGTTCGCTGTCCCGTCCACGCACCACAAGGCCCGGCGGTTCACTCCCGACACCCGGAATTTTGCGGAGGCCACGAAATCCGTCGTGCCGGGAGGTGAACCGGTGGGGCCCGTGGTGCGTGGACGGGGCGGCACCAACCGGTGAGGCTCCGCGAGGGGAAGGCGAAAAGGTGGCGGACTTCTCGATCGACTACTCGCTTCTGCAGCAGGTCCAGCAGAAGATGCACTCCCTGGCCGACCAGGCCGACTCGGGCGGCGCCACGGGCGCGTTCAAGGAGATGGGCGAGGCGAGCGCCTCGGACCGGCGTGCCTCGCTCGGTCACGCCGGGCTCTCCACCTCCTTCAATCTCTTCTACCGCCGTTCCTCCAGTCGCACCAAGGACGCCAAGGACGGTCTGAACCAGCTGGCCGACATGTTCGCCTCGGTCGCGAACACCTTCTTCGACGCCGACGCGCAACTCGCCGGCTCGGCCGGGCTCATGGGCCAGAGCATCGGGCTCAGCGACTGGCGCAACGAGAAGGCGGCCCACGACGAGTGGGTGTCGGACAAGTCCGAGTGGGATTCCTACCTGGAGAAGATCGGCGCGACCGACTACTTCGCGGAACACCCCGACGACTCGATCCGCATGGTGTGCACCAGCCCGGACGCTCCCGACTTCTGCTCCGCGTGGAAGGCGGACGACGCGGCCGGTACGGCGCCCATCAATCCCGGGGCCGAGCCGACCAAGCCCTCGGAGACCCCGCCCACCTCGTACTCGTACGAGGACAGCAAGGGCAAGGTCGACGTGACGGTCGAACTCGATGACGACAACAACGTCATGAAGGAGACCCAGAAGATCACCAGCACGGACGGCCAGTCCTACACCTCGACCACCGTGTACGACAGCGCGCCGAAGATGGTCGGTCCCGAGGACGACCAGTTCGACGCCCGTGACTACACCATCACCACGGACTACGCCGACGGCTCCACGACCACCACCAAGGTCGTCATCGACGACGACGGCTCCGGAACGATGACGGAGACCGACGACGACGGGAAAACCACCGTCTCCACCCGCAGCGGCCCCGACGCCGACTGGGTGGAAGAGGACGGGGACGACGACTGACCATCCCCCGCACCCCGCTTCACCCACAGGAGAGGAAAACCCATGGCCGGCAACATCGCCCTGAGCTACCCCGAGATCGAGCGGGTCTCCGGCGTGCTCGACACCAGCGTCGACTCCACGCTGGTGCCGCGCATGGCCGAGGCCAAGCAGGAGGTGGAGACCCTCCTCACCAACGGCCTGGTGCTGAGCAAGTCCAGCCCCCAGCTCACCGACCAGTACAACGACTTCAACACCAAGCTCACCGAAGCGATGAACGCGATCAAGTCCTTCGCCGACCAGTTCCGTCAGATCAAGACTAGCTTCGAGTCGATGGACGCCGACATCGCGGAGAAGGTCGCCAGCAGCGGCAAGTAGGTCACGGCCGGCACCACCCACCCACCCACATCAGGACGGAGACCGAGCACGATGGCTAACACCGACATCTACGCCGATTACGACCAGGTGGCGACGACCGCCTCCACGATGAGCCACAAGCTCGCCGACATCTCGCACGAGCTGGCCAACCTGGAGACGACCGTGTCCGGTCTCCTCCAGGACGGCCTGGTCCTGGAGAAGGCCAGCAAGGCGCTCCAGGACTCCTACGACGACTTCAGCCGCCAGCTGAAGGAGTCCTCGCAGGGCATCCAGTCCTTCGCCGACACCTTCTCCAAGATCGCCGAAGGCCTCGCGCAGGCGGACTCCGACATCACGACCTCGGTGCAGAACGCCGGCAAGTGACCGCGAGCGGGAGGGCCGGCACCCCTGGGCGGGGTGCCGGCCCTCTCGTGCGGTCGGGCGCCGGGGTCCGCCCGTCAGTCGCTCAGCGTCGTGAGCGGCACCTGGACCGCGACGGCGCCGCCGGACTCGCCGGCCGTCCAGCCCCGGCCCACCGGCAGCGCCATCCGGACCTGTTCCGCGGAGAGCCGGGTGCCGATCAGATCGCCCTCGCCGATGCTCTTCGGGCCGAGCAGCACACCCTGTCGCGCCCGGCGTGCCACGCCGACCCAGCCCAGCGTCGACATCGACTCGGGCAGACCGGCCAGCAGCAGGCCGAGGCCGCGGTCGCGGCCCGAACTGGCCACGTCCCGCAGCACCTTGTCGGCCGCGCAGCTGAGCATCAGGTCGGCGTCGTCCACCACGACCACCGCGGGCCGGTCCCTGACCTCCTTCAGCGCGGCGCTCACCGCGTCCGCCGACGGGTCGGCGTCGGGCATCAGCTGGACCAGGTCGTGGTCGGCGAGCCCGCGCAGCGGTGAGGACCGCGGCGTGAGGATGATCAGCGCCGTGCCGGACAGCAGCAGCGACACGCTCATCGCGAGCAGCGTCGTGGAGCGCCCGGTCCGCGGCGGACCCGCCACCACGAACGAGCCGCCGCCCTCGGCGAAGTCCACGACCAGCGGCTCCGCCTCGTCGCCGCCCACGCCGAGCAGCGCGCGCAGCGGCTTGCGGCGTGCTTCCGGCACCCTGGCCATCGCTTCCTGGAAGGTGACGCCGCCGGGCAGTGCCGCCACCTGGAACGGGCGCCGGGCGGTGGCCACGGCCCGGTCCCGGTCGGTCGTCGCCTTGCCGATCGCCCGCAGCGCGGCGGCCTGGTCGGGGTCGGCCGACGTCCCGTCCTCGCCGGCCGCGCCGAGCAGCGCCACCTGGGTCTCGACGCCGCTGGGAGCGTGCCAGCCACGGCCCGGCGGCACATGGGTGGGCGCCTGGTTGCGGGGCATGCCCGCCATGTTGTAGTCGCTCGGGTCGGCCTGGCGGAGCAGCAGGCGCCGGTCGTTGTGCGCCGCGAGCCGGCCGCCGAGCAGCAGCCGCTCGGAGGTGGCGATCACGTGCATGCCGGCGGCGGCGCCCTCCCGGAGCAGCCGCACCACCTCGTCGTGGAGGCGGCCGCCGTCGTAGTCGTCGAGCATGCCGCTGAGGGCGTCCCAGCCGTCGATCATCAGCAGCAGGTGCGCGGGCCGCCGGTCGGCCGGTACCCGCTGCCGCACCTCGGTGATGTTCGCGCACCCCTCCTGGGCGATGAGGCGCTGCCGGGCGGTCAGTTGGGCGCCGAGACGCCCGATGAGACGTTCCAGGCGCTCCGCGTCGTGCCGGGAGACCACCGCGCCGCAGTGCGGGAGCGCCTCCAGCGCGGAGAGCCCGCCGCCGGCCGCGTCGATGCCGTAGAGGTGCAGGTCGGCGCTGGAGAGCACGGTCGCCGCGGAACCGGCGATGGTGCGCAGCACCTGGGTGCGGCCCGAGCGCGGCGAACCGATGACGTAGAGGTGTCCGAACGTGGCGAAGTCGATGGCGCCCAGGCGCCGTTCCTGTGAGGCCGGCAGGTCCAGCAGGCCGTAGGGCACCTGCGGCAGGTCACCGGCCTGTTCCCGGGAGGGCGGCAGGTCGTCGAGCCGCAGCCGGTCCTCCAGCGACGGCA
The DNA here is from genome assembly GCF_040645755.1 of Streptomyces sp. NPDC046716. Taxonomy (NCBI): domain Bacteria; kingdom Bacillati; phylum Actinomycetota; class Actinomycetes; order Kitasatosporales; family Streptomycetaceae; genus Streptomyces; species Streptomyces sp. NPDC046716. The sequence continues at coordinate 102,661 of NZ_JBEYYU010000019.1, read as the reverse complement.
GCCACGGGCTGGGCTGCTGCGCGAAGTCCTCGAGGCGGCCGGTCGCCTCGACGACGGCGTCGACCAGCGCCCGCAGGTCGGTGGGGCGTTCCTCGGCGACGAACAGCTCCTCGCCCTCGCCCTCCTCCTCCGCGCGCGGCGGACGTCCGAGGCGTCCCCAGCTCAACTCGGTGCCGCGCACCGTGCGGGAGCGTTCCTCGTCGGCCTCGCCGTCCTCCGAGCCGGGGCGCTCGGCGCCCACGAACGCGGTCTGGAACGGGGTCGGCGCGCCCGCTCCCCTGCGCACCAGGGCGCGGCCCGGGGTGTGGGCCGAGATGCCGGCGGCGTCGGGGGCGTTGATGATGTCCTGGCTCTCCGAGCGGTCGGTGACCCGCAGGGCGATCCGGAGGTTGGTGTTGGCCCTGATCTCGTTCGACACCGATCCGCTGGGCCGCTGGGTGGCGAGCACCAGGTGGATGCCGAGCGAGCGGCCGCGCTGGGCGAGGCTCACCAGACCGGGGATGAAGTCGGGCAGCTCCCGCACCAGCGTCGCGAACTCGTCGATGACCAGCAGCAGCCGGGGCAGCGGGGCGAGTTGCGGGTCGCGGGCGCGCTTGGCCCGGTACTCCGGGTGGTCCTTCGCCCCGACCTCCGCGAGGAGCCGCTCGCGGCGCTTGAGTTCGGCGTCCAGTGACGAGAGAGCGCGGCGGACCAGGTGGCCGTCCAGGTCGGTGATCATGCCGAGGGCGTGCGGCAGTTCCGCGCATTCCCTGAAGGCGCTGCCGCCCTTGTAGTCGACGAGGACGAAGGCCAGTTCGTCGGGGCGGTTGGCCGCGGCCAGCGAGGCGATCATCGTCTGGAGCAGTTCGGACTTGCCGGAGCCGGTGGTCCCGCCGATCAGCACGTGCGGGCCGTCGCGGACCAGGTCGACGCGGAGCGCCCCCTCGTAGCCGCTGCCCAGCGTGAACGTGGTCGACGCGGGGTGGCGGGCCCAGGCGCGCACCAGGCGGGGGGCCTCCGGCGGCTCCAGGTCGATCAGCGGCAGCAGGTTCACGCCGTCGGGGAGCCCGGAGTCGCTGTCGAGGGTCACGTCGCGGACCGGGGACAGCGCGCGGGCCACCTCCTCGCACCAGTCGGTGTCCACCAGGTCGGCGCGGACGTCGGTGACCGAGGGCACCCCGGAGGCGCGGACGCCGAGGCGGCTGCCGGAGGTGGTGACGACGACGTCGCACTCCTCGGGCAGCAGCCGCTCCCGCTCGTCGAGGCAGAGGCTGAAGATCCGCACCTGCGGCCCCTGGGTGAGGACCTGCACCACGCCGGGCACGTCGCGCAGCCGGCGGGCGCCGTCCATCACGACCAGGACGTCGGGTTCGCGGGAGAGCGCGCCGGCGAGCGGCGACGCGGCCGCGGCGAGCCGTGCCTGGATGTCGCCGACCAGTTCGCTGACGCGGTGGGCGGTGGACTCCGGGTCGCTGCCGAGCGCGATGACGGCCGCCTCGGTGCGCGCGGGGCGCAGATGGGGCAGCCAGCGGACCCAGTCCCAGTCCGCCGCGTGCGCGTCCGTGGTGAGCACGACGATGCGCAGGTCGCGCGGGCTGTGCAGGGTGGCCGCCTGGGCGACGGCCCAGCGCGCCACGGTGCGCGGGGTGCCCGAGCCGCCGCTGACGCCGACCACGCCGAAGTCGGCGAGTTCGACGCCGAAGGGCACGTCGGCCAGGCGCCAGTGCACCTCGCGATGGTTGGTGTCCCGTGCCTGGTCGTGGATGCGCTTGAGCGAGGGCCGGGTGACGGTGCCGAGGCGCAGCGTCAGCCAGTCGGGGTCGCGCCGCCTGCGCTGCCAGAGGCGGTGGCCCGGGCCGACGGCCGTCAGGAGCAGTCCGGCGGGGTCGGGGAAGGTCTCCCCGCGCACTTCGCGCTCGTCGACGGTGGAGCGCCGCATCTCCCGTTCGAGCGCGGCCCGGCGGAAGCGGAACACCCGCAGCGCGTCGGCCTGTTGGCGGCGTCCGGTGCGGCGGCCGATGACCCAGTTGCCGACCGCCATGACCGGGGTGAAGAGGATGAAGATCACGAAGTAGAAGGACCGGAACAGGCTCATCATGACGAGGCCCATCACCAGCGGCATCATCATCATGAGGAGCGGGAACGGCCGCGGTCCCTGTTTGCCGGGCGGGCCCGGCATCGTCAGCGACTCCTGGTCCAGGTGGGGCGCGATGCGCGGCGGCCGGTTGTACTCGACGCCCACGCCGTCCGGTGCCGGGTTGACGGCGGCGTCCGGCTCGAACGGCGTTCCCAGGCGCAGCAGGTGGTCGCCGAGGGAGAGGTCGGCGTACGCGGGCCAGGGCGCCGACTCGTCCTTCGGCGGCGGCAGTTGGGAGACCGGCGGGAGCGGCGGCTCCTTCGGGAGTCCGTCGGGTCCCGCGGGCTCCGGGTCGTCGGTGTGGCCGCCGGGGCCGCCGTCCTGTCGGCCCGCGGGCTCCTCCGCGGTCAGCGGCGTGCCCGTCTCGGGGTCCACGGGCGGGGGCGGGGTGAGGCTGCGCAGTCCGCAGGTGTCGGTGTCGGCGTCCTTCGGGAGCCGGAAGGTGGCGGTGCCGTCGGTGGCGACGGTGATCCACACGCCGTTCTCGGGGGCGTCACCGCCGAAGAGCCGCAGCGCGCAGCCGCGGTCGGTGCCGACCTCGTGGCTGCCGGGGCCGAGCCGCCACACCCGGCCGGCGCCGGGGCCGCCGACGTGGCGGATCTCGGCGATGACCGGTTCGGCGTCCGGCGGCTCCCAGGACCGGGTGGCGCTGGGCACGGGCACGGGCGCGCCGGCGCCCAGTACGGAGCCGTCGCGGACACCGCTGCCCGCGAGGGGCGTCTCGCGGGTCAGGCGCCGCCCGTCGAGGTACAGGTGGGGGGCGCCGAGCGCCTCACCGAGGTCGCCGACGGTGGCGCCGTCGGGCACGTCGAGCATGTGGTCCGCGCGTCTGCCGCTCGGGTCGGCGGTGGTGACTATGAGTTTCACATCGGTCCAACGGGGTCGCGGTTCGGATGGGAGAGCTCTGCGGGGTCAGGACACGGATTCTCAGCGGCCGGGGCTGTGGCGCGGCGGCGGAGGCGCGTTCAGCGGCGCGGACGCCGGCAGCGGGGAGTGCTGTGCGGCGCCCGCCTCCTGGGGCGCGGGGACGCCCGCGGGCGCCTCCCAGGGCAGGGGCGCGGCCGTGCCGGGCTCCGCCGTCCAGGCCGCCGTGGGCTCCTCCTCGAAGAGGTCGGTGCTCTGCCGCTCGGGCGAGCGCGAGCCCATCGGCGCGGGCGGCAGGACGGCCGGGAGCCGCCACAGCACCTTCGGCAGCGCCCGTCCCAGCGCCTTCGCCCGCACCAGCAGCGGCGTGCCGGTGAGCAGGACCTGGCCGTGCCGGTCGGTCAGCAGCGTCCGGGTGTGGCCGCGCCCGGCGCCCAGCAGCACGACACGGCACGGCGGGCGGGGTGAGGCGAGGCCGGCGGGCAGCGGATCGGGCAGTTCGGGGGCGATCAGGAACGGCGGGATGTTGAGCCGGGGCAGCGCCTCCTCGGCCGTGCGGTAGGCCTCCCGCACCGGCGGGCCGTCGAAGTCGCGATGGACGCCCTCGGCGACGACCACGAGCGAGGCGGGCAGGCGCGCGTCGAGCTGCGCCGCGATGGCCTGCATCAGCGGCGCCGCGGCCTGCGGATGGCCCTCGACGCAGAGGGTGGCCGGGCCGGCCGCCGCGTCCAGGAACGCCGCCTGCGTGTCGGTGGCGCCCAGCGCGATCAGCACCGGTGGCACGGCGTCGGCCTCCGGTGTCACCAGGGGCAGTTCGTCGCGGCTCGCCCGCCACTCCCCCGTCGTGTCCGGGGCCTCGTGCCAGCAGCCCGTGGGGTCCGGTGTCCGGCGTCCCGCGAGCAGCACCCTGACCGAGTCCGCCCCGACCAGGACGGCGTAGGGGCGGGCGGGCGCGGCGGCGAGGCGGGCCGCGGTCAGGGCGCGTTCCGCGTCCCGCCACGTCACCGGGTCGCCCAGCAGGCGGCGCAGCAGTTTGCGGTCCTTGTGGTGGACGTACCAGGTCCGCATCGGTGCCACGAAGGCGTAGGCGGTCACGGCGATCTCGCGCCGGGCCCGGCGCCCCGCGCGTCGCCAGCCGCCCAGGCGCCTCGCGACGATCCGCAGCAGCAGGAAGATCAGCAGCAGCACCCCGGCCACGCCGAGCCAGCGGAAGATCGTGTCCTGGTGCGCACGGAAGAACGCGAAGGGGTCGACGTTCCTCACGCGGCCAGGACCTCCCGCCGCAGGGCCCGCAGCGCGTAGTGGGTACGGGACTTGACGGTGCCCTTCGGCACGCCGAGCGCCCGCGCGGTGTCCTCGCCCGACTCGTCGACCAGATGCACCCGCGCCAGCACCTCGCGGTGTTCGAGCGAGAGCCGCGCCATGGCCTGGGCGATGAAGCGGCGGTTGACTACGTTGTCAGCCATGTCCGTGCCGCCGGGGCGGGTCAGCAGCGGTTCGGGCACGGCCCCGACCGGTATGCAGCGCTCGCGGCGGTGGGCGTCGACGGCGAGGTTGCGCGCGACGGTGAACAGCCAGGCCTGGCGGTGCTCGTCGTCCTGCTGGACGCCGCGGTCCCAGGACAGCCAGGCCCGCAGCATGGTCTCCTGCACGATGTCCTCGGCCCGGTGGGCGTCGCCCGACGTGAGCCGCAGCACGTACCGCAGCAGCCTGGCGCGGTGGGGCTCGGCGGGCGGCATGCCGCCGTCGGACGGGGCGGGCCCGGCGTGCGGGTGCGTCGACGTTCTTCGCGGGGTGGTGGTGGCCTCGCGCAGAGGTGAGGAGGTCCGAGCGGTGCGCATGCTTGCTCCTGAACTGCTCATGGGTGGGGGATGCATGCTTCGTGCAGACCAGGCCGTGCAGGGAGAAGGCCTGCCGAGAGCACGGGGCCATCCTAGGAATAGCAGACCGCGGGAAACCTCAGATGATGCGCAGATTTTACAAGTCGGCTTCAGGAAGACCTCTTTGAGCGCCCGGACCCCGCTTCCTACCAGGTCGGAGCGGTCCGTAAAAGCCCGGAATTCATCAGCAGTTCGCTTTGGACAGGGGCGGCCGACGGCTTAGGAATTCGGACGGGCGGGTGGGAGGGCAGGGCGATGTTCCGTGCCCGATATCGGGAGTTGGCGAAGCGCGCATGCCCGTTCGGGCATGCGCGCTTCGGCCGGGAAATTGCCTCATCCGTCCCGCTCGACGTCGACCGTGGTCAGTGACGCGTACCGCTCGGGCTCGCGGCGCCTGATGCGCAGCGCCACCGCGAATCCGGCGATCAGCACCACCGGGAGGGGCAGCAGCAGTACGGCGTTCACGGCGCCGGTGCGCCCGGTCAGCAGGTCGAAGTGGACGACGGCGAGGACCGTGAGGACGGCGAGTCCCGCGCACGCGAGCAGCGGTGACCAGACGACACGGGCGGCGCTCATGCCGCGCCGGTCCCGGCGGAAGTACGCCCAGACGGCGAGCGCGGCGAGGGCCTGCATGGCCATGATGCCGAGGACGCCGATGCCGTTGGTCCACAGGAACACCTCGCCGTACGGGTCGGCGGCGAGCAGGGCGCCGACGGCGATGAGCAGCAGGTTGAAGCCGCTCTGGGCGACGACGGCACCGCCCGGCGAGCCGTGCCGTGCGCTGACGGTGCCGAGGCGGCGCGGCAGCAGGCCCTCGCGGCCGAGGGCGTAGAGGTAGCGGGCGGCGGCGTTGTGGAAGGCGAGGGTCGCGGCGAACGCGCTGACGATGATCAGGCCGTGCATGGCGTCGGCGAGCCAGGCCCCGACGTGGAGTTCGGCGGCGCTGAAGGTCAGGTCGGGTCCGGCCGCGGCACCCGCGAGGTCGACGGCGCGCTCGGTGCCGAAGGCGCCCATGATGAGCCAGCAGCCCACCGCGTAGAACACGGCGAGGAATCCGATGGCGATGAACGTGGCGCGGGAGACGGTGCGGCGCGGGTCGCGGGCCTCCTCCGCGTAGATCGCCGTCGCCTCGAAGCCGGTGAAGGCGCCGATGATGAGGACGAACATGCCGGCGACGCCGCCGGTGGCGAGGGTGGACGGGTCGAAGGAGGCCGGGTCGAGGGCGGCGGTGCCGCGGTCGCCGAGGATGCCCGCGTCCATGACGAGGAGCGAGACCACTTCGAGGACGAGCGCGACGCCGAGCACCTTCGCGCTGAGCGTGACCTTCAGCCAGCCGAGGACGCCGACGGCGGCCACGCACACCCCGGACAGCGCCCACCACGGTATGTCCGTGCCGGTGGCGTCGTGCACCGAGTCGGCCGCGAAGTAGCCGAAGGCGGCGGCGACTCCGGGGGTGATGAGGTTGTAGGAGACGACGGCGACGTAGGCGGTGCCGACGCCGAGGACCCGGCCGAGGCCGTGGGCCACGTAGGCGTAGAAGGCGCCCGCGTTGCGCACGTACAGGCTCATCGCGGTGAACCCGGCGGCGAACAGGACGAGCAGGACGCCGGAGACGAGGTAGGCGAGCGGGGCGCCCGCGCCGCCGATGCCGATCGCGAACGGGGCGACACCGGCGAGCACGGTCAGCGGCGCGGCGGCCGCGACGACGAAGAAGACCAGGTCGGACGTGCCGATCCGGCCCGCGGCGAGACGTCCGCCGCCGGACCGCGGTTCCGGGGGCGTGACGCCCGCGCCGCTGCGCGGAGTTCTGGGATCGGTGGTCGTCATGGGTGCACTCCGTTGGGCAGGTGACGGGCAGGTCTGGCAGGCGGGGAGGGCGAGCGGTTCGGGCAGGCGCGGGCAGGGGTGACCGGGGCCGGGCGTCGCTCGGCCCGGCCCCCTTCACCGGCGGTGCCGGTGCGGTGGCGCCTCAGCTCCGGGGCGAGGGCTCCGTCGCGAAGGACGGGTAGGCCGCGTCCACGTCGGTGGGGCCCACGACCCGGCCCGCGTGCAGGACGAGGACGCGGCGGGGGTGGGCGGCGACGGCCTCGGGGACGCCGCCCGCGGCGACGGCGACGAGGTCCGCCCGGGCGCCCTCGCGCAGCCCGTAATCGGTCAGTCCGAGCGCGGCGGCGGCCTCGTCGGTGACGAGGGAGGCGGCGGCGCGCAGTTCCCCGTCGGTGCCGAATCCGCTCTGCAGACCGATGATGGTGGCGCGTTCGAGCATGTCGGCGGTGCCGAACGGCCACCAGGTGTCGCGGATGTTGTCCGAACCGGCGAAGACCCGCACGCCGTGCTCGCGCAGCCGCAGCACGGGCGGGATCGAGTGGCGCGGCCCGTTCGTCATGATGGCGACGCCGGCGGCGCTCAACACCGTTGCGGTGCGGTCGAGTTCGCCGTCGTCGACGTCGCCGAGGCAGTACGCGTGACTGACGGCGACCCGACCGGACAGGCCGAGCGCGGCGGTGCGGTCGGCGATCGCGCGCAGCTGCGCCGTGCCGACGGTGCCGCCGTCGTGGAGGTGGATGTCGACACCTGCGCCGTGGCGTTCGGCGAGGCGGAAGACGACGTCGAGCTGGCCGTCGACATCGCCGTCGAAGCCCGCCGGGTCGAGGCCGCCGATCAGGTCGGCGCCCTCGGCGAGGGCCGCGTCCAGCAGGTCGGCGACGCCGGGCGCGGTGACGACGCCGCTCTGCGGGAAGGCCACCAGCTGGATGCCGAGCCGGTCGGCGAACTGCTCGCGCACGGCGAGGAGTTGGTGCAGTCCGTCCAGCTTGACGTCGGGGTCGACGTCGACGTGGGAGCGGACGTGTCCGGTGCCGAGCGCGACCATCCGGTCGGCGAGGGCCGTGGCCCGTTCGGCGACCGGGACGGCGGGCTCGCGGCGGGCGGCGCGTTCGCTCGCGATCTGCTCGCGCAGATCGGCCGTGGCCCGGTGCGGCACCCACGGACCGCCGAGGAGGGTCTTGTCGAGGTGGGCGTGGCCGTCCACGAGGGCGGGCAGCAGCAGCGCCCCGCCCAGATCCACGGCGTCGGCCGGGAGCGGGGCGCCGCCCCGGTGGTCGCGGATCGCGTGCACGCGCCCGTCCCGCAGCTCGACGTCGGCGCGCCGGCCGTCGGGCAGCGTGACGTCGGCGAGGACGGCCGGGGCCTGGGGGGCGGTGGGTGTGCGCATGGTGCTCCTTCGTGCGTTGGTGCTGTGCTCCCGGGGGCAGGCATGGGGGAAGTGCCCTGTTCAGCGGGGTGCCGCGCCAAGCTAACTGGTATACCAAATACCAGGCAATGGCCTGGGGAAGATTTTTCGGCCGCGTCCCGGGTCTGCGAGGATGCCGGGTGCACCGCCCCGCCCCTCGACCCCGACCGGAGTCCCCTGTGCCGACCGTGCCGACCTCGCGCCCCACCGGGCCCCGCACCTCCGCCATCGGAGACACACACCTGTCCCTGCGCGACCGGGTCTACGTGGAGTTGCGCGAGCGGATCATCGAGGGCCGGTACCCGGCGGGCCTGCGCCTGGTGGAGCGCGAACTCGCCGAGGAGCTGGGGGTCTCGCGCGTCCCCGTGCGCGAGGCGATGCAGCGCCTGGAGGCGGAGCGGTTCCTCACGGTGCAGGCCCGGCGCGGGGCCGTGGTCACGGGCTTCGGACCCGACGACGCGGAGCATCTCTTCGACGTACGGGAGAACCTGGAGGAACTGGCGGCGGGGCTGGCCGCGCGCCGTCGCGACGCGGCGGGGCTGCGCACCCTGGCGCAGTTGCTCAAGCGCACCCGCAGGGCTTCCGGGGCGGGCCGGCTGCGTGACGTGGTGAACCTCAACGCGGACTTCCACCAGGCCGTCGCCGAGGCGTCGGGGAACCCGGTGCTCATCGATCTGATGGCACCGCTGGACTCCCGGCTCCGCCGCCTCTTCCACCTGACGTCGGCGCCGGACGACGCCGGGCCGATGTGCGGCGAGCACGAGCGCCTGTACGAGGCGATCGGCGCGGGGGACGAGGAGGCGGCCCGGGCCCTGGCGCGGGCCCATGTGGCCGGGACGCGCGCGGCGGCCCTCGCGCTGCTGGCCGCGCACGCTCGGGCGAACACCCAGGACGCCGCTTTTCAGTGACAGAGAGTCACGGAATGAATGCGTAAAGATTTGTGCGCGTGGCGCGGATGAACGGCATCAATTCCGCGTGTAAGGCCTCGTAGGATCTCGCCAACGCAAAAGGGAGTTCACCATCCGGAACTCGAACCCAACGGAGATGCCGTTTTGCAACAGCTTAGCAACACCCGACCGTCCGGTCCGGGACGAATGGTCCGTGCAGCGCGCCATTTTCGCGAATGGCGGCTGAAGAACGGACGGTCGGTCATCGACGAAATGGTGCGCGGCGCCGCCTACAGCGCCGGTTCCGCGGCGATGGGTTTGTTGGTCGTCTGGCTGCAGCACCACATCTGACGGTGCCGGGCGGCGGTCGGCGGTGCCGTCACCACGCGCCCGGGGCGGGCGGGGCGACGACGGCGGGACGGTCGTCGCAGGTGATGGTGTTGGGCAGTTCCCAGGGGGCGAGCCAGGGGCCGGTGGTGCCGCCGCCGTCGTTGCCTCCGAGGTCCTGGACGGAGAACTCCGATCCTGTCGAGGGGAAATTGAAGGAACCGCAGTTGTTGATCCCGACGGCGCCGACATTGCGGGCGTCGACGTTCTCGAAAGAGGCCGAACCGGCCGAGCGGGCGCTGAGCACCGAAGTGCCGGTGCCGTCCACGCGGATGTCCTTGAAATGGACGCCCTTGATCTTGTATTTGTCCTTCACCGGGAAGTCGGACACGAACATGATCGCGTTGTAGGTGTTGTCCAGGAAATGGTCGCCGCTCACCTGGATGTCCGCGTCGATGTCCTTCTCCAGCGCGTAGACCCAGAGGGCGCCGAGACCGATCCGCCAGTTCAGCTCGAACGTGCCGGCCCGCACGGTGGTGTTGTCGGTGATGTCGAGCCGGCCGGTGAACGGCTCGGCGCCGAAGCGTGAGCCGACCTGGATGGCGCTGCCCTCCCGGATCGGGTCGGCGACGAGGTTGCCGGTGACGGTGTTGTCCGTGCCGCCGTAGATCGCGATGCCGTTGGCGAGGACGGGGGTCTGGACGGTGTTGTGGGCGAAGACGTTGCGCGCGTTGCCGGTCTTCTCGGACCACATGGCGAGCGCGTCGTCGCCCGTGTTGCGGACGAAGTTCCCGGAGACCGTCGAATCGGTCACGCCCGTGTGGAAGTTGAGGCCGTCGGCGATCTGGTCGGCGATGACGTTGCCGGTGACGCGGAGCCCGCGCATCGGGCCGTCGAACCACAGGCCGACCTTGGTGTGGTGCAGGTAGAGCCCGGAGACGGTGGAGTCGTTGAGCGCGCCGCCGACGGCGTTCACCTGGTCGGTGTCGATCCGTGTCCGTACGTCGCCCTCGACGGCGAAGCCCGACAGGTGGACGTCGCTGCTACCGCCGTCCGCCGCGTCCTTGCCGTAGAAGCCGACGCCGGTGTGGACCGAGCCGTCCGGCGCCGGGGTGCTCAGGGCGACTTCGCGGCCCTTGAAGACCGTGTACCAGCTGCCCGCGCCGACGATCGTCACGTCGTCGACGACGATGTGCCGGTCGACCTTGTACGTGCCCGGCGGGACGTACACCTTCAGATGCTTGCGCTGGGCGAAGGCGATGACCTTGTCCAGGGCGCCGGCGGAGTCGCGGCGGCCCGAGGGATCGGCGCCGAAGGCCAGCACGTTCGCGGCGACGGGCGCCACGCGCGGCGGGGCCACCAGCTCGGAGTCGAGGAGGTCGATCACGGTCCAGGCGGCCGGGGTGCGGGCGGGCACGCTCAGGCGCACCGTGTCACCCGCGTGGTAGGTCCTGCCGAGCTTGAGGCGCTGCTCGTCGTAGAAGTGGCTCGGCCGGAACGGCTTGTCGACGGCCGGAGCGGGCGTGGTCGCGCTCGGCACGCACTGGCACTCGGTGATCCACCAGTCCGGGTGGAGCAGGTCCGCCCGCGGGTCGTCGCTGAACGGGTACTGGTTGTAGAGCCACGAGTACTGCGAGGTGAGCGTCATCGAGGCGCGGCGCGCACCGTTCACCGCGACGTCCAGCGGTGCGGTGATGCCGCCGCCGTGCGCGGAGTCGGGGATGCTGTAGCGCACCGTGATCGCGTTGGCCGTGCGCGGCAGGGTGAAGTCGACGTACTGGCCCGGCCGGAGCTTGACGGCGCTGCGTCCCGACGCCTCGGACGGGAGGGTGTAGGCGGTGCGGTCGGGGCCGATGACCGTGCCGTTCGTCGAGGCGTTCTCCGCCTCCTGTTCGGCGAAGGGCACGTCGGCGCCGCGGCCCGCGACGAGTGCCGGGTCGAGGCCCGCGCGCGTCACGGCGGGCCGGCCGCCGTCGCCCGGCCGGGCGACGGCGTCGGTGCCGACCAGCGTGAGGCCGAGGGCTGCCGACACCGCGACGAGCGCGGTGGCGATCCTGGCGGGTCTTCGGTGCGGGACGTCGAGCCGTCCCGCGGCCGCGCGGGTGCTGTACCACGACATCAGTTCCTCGTTTCTCTCACGGGTGCGGTGACAGTAGGGCGGCCGCGGCCGCTCCCACAAGAGAAGAGCGAGGAGTTTTCGTCGCTGAATCAGCAATCTACGTAGTTCTGTTGAGATTTTGCGTCGGCGGGAGCTCCACGGTGGAGACGACACGGGTCAGCGACGGCGCGCGCGGCGCGGAGCCGAATCCGAAGCGGACGGGGGGATGCACGGCGCGCAGCGGCCCGAGGTCCGTGCCGTCCCACGTGGCGTCGACGGCGGTGACCAGGTGGTGGTCGAGCGCCGCGTACCACTCGCGCCGTCCGCCCCCGGCGCTGCCGCGGGTCCGCACGCCCGGCATCAGCCAGCGGGCGGGCAGGTCGCACACGGCCGCCCAGGCCGGCTGGACCGCCACCCGGCGCGGGACGGCGCGCAGCACTCGGCCGAGCAGGTCCCGGCGCCCCGGCGTGACGCTCATCCGCAGGGGCCCGGCGGTCACCCGCCAGGCGGCGGCCCCCGGTACGACGGTCACGGGGCAGTGCGTGACGGCGTCGAAGGAGTAGGTCGCCGCCACGAAGTCGGCGACCTCGGGGGTGGGGGCGAGCAACTCGCGGTGTCCGTCGGGGTGTTCGACCATCACATCGGCGAAGGGGCCCCAGGGCGAGCCGGGCCAGTACCCGACGACCAGGCGGGTCCCGGAGGCCGTGCCGACGCCCGCGATCCAGCCGTCGAAGCGCAGCCTGCGGCCCCGCTGGTGACGCGCTCTCACACGCGGGGGCGCTTCACGGCGACGGCGATCTCCACGGCCTGGCCCGCGCCGAAGCTGGGAGCGATCGTGCTGAACGCCTCCCAGCCCTCTCCTCCGAGCTCATTGAGATCCTTCTCGATCTGCTCGTAGTCGAAGCCCTTCATCCTCAGCTTGTACTTCAGCACCTTGTACTCCCAGGCGGCCATCTGTCCCAGCTCCTTTCACGACGTGACTCATCTCCCCTACCCGGCGACGGCCCCTCGACGGCACGGAGGCCGTCCCGTTCACCCGGACACCTCCGGCCCGGATCCGGCTCAGAGCGCCCGCGCGGTGAAGGGCCCGACGGTGAAGGTGTCTCCGCACACCTCGAGCGCGCGGGGAGCGGCCGCGGTCAGCGACGCGGTGTTGTTCGGCGGATAGACCTTGATGCGCGAGGGCTTGGCCCAGCACTTGCCGTCCGTCACGCCCCGGTCGGGGGTCTGCACCACCGCGTGGGCGGCCTGCCCCGCCGTGAGCACCACCTTCGCCACGCTGCCGTTGTTCGATCGCGTGGCGGGCTTGCCGATCCGGTCGCCGGAGCCGTCGGTCAGCGAGAGGCCGGGGTAGCCCTTGAGCGCGCACGTACCGTCCGTGGTGTTGGTCAGGGTCAGGTCGAAGTACTTGCTGTTCATCTCCTGCCCCGTCGGCTTCAGCGCGGCCTTCAGGTCGCGGGTGGTGCAGTCGCTGCCCATCCTGGGCTGCGCCGCCACGGGCGTCGTCCGGCTCTGCGCACTCACGTGCGCCTGCTTCCCGCCGACCTCGGCACCGCACGCGGTCATGGCGGCCACACCGACGACGGTCATCAGCGCCGCCGCGCATTGGCCCGTTTTCCTGTTCGTCCTTGTCGCGTCCATAGGTATCGGCTGTCCGCCGGAGCCGGGTGCATGCGCGGGCGTCACGCATTCGGCCCGCATTCCCACGCCTTGCCCGCCCGCCTCACACGGTTCTCCCACCCTGGTGCGGCACGGTCGGAGCCCGGAGGAGTTGTTCCGTCACAGCGTCCAGGAGGCGAACCGTTGACCGTAAAAGACGTCCGCAGGAAACGCGGGAGGATGACGTTGTGGCTGGCCACCGCCGCTCTCGCGGCGGGCCTGGTCGCGTGCGACAGCAGCGCGCCGAGCAGTACGTCGAGCAGTGCGTCGAGCAGTACTTCGCCCCAGCGTCCCAACATCGTGTGGGTGCTGACCGACGACCTCTCCTCGGACCTGGTGAACCACATGCCGCACGTGAAGGACATGCAGAAGAACGGCCTGTCCTTCTCCGACTACACGGTGACGGACTCCCTGTGCTGCCCGTCGCGCTCGTCCATCTTCACGGGCAAATTCCCGCACAACACCGGAGTGTTCACCAACACGCCGCCGGACGGCGGATTCCAGACCTTCCACGGGAAGGGCAACGAGTCCGGGACGTTCGCCACCGGCCTTCAGCGGCAGGGCTATCGCACGGCGATGATGGGCAAGTACCTCAACGGATACGAGCCGGACATGACCGTGGACGGCGAGAAGAACTACGTACCGCCGGGCTGGGACGAGTGGGACGTGGCCGGAAACGGCTACAAGGAATACGACTACACCCTCAACGAGAACGGCAGGACCGTCGAGTACGGGCACGACCCGAAGGACTACCTGACCGATGTCGTGAGCGGAAAGGGCCAGGACTTCATCGAGAAATCCGTCCAGGACAAGAAGCCCTTCGTCCTCGACATCTCCACGTTCGCCCCGCACGGTCCGGCCACCCCGGCGCCGCAGGACGAGCACAGGTTCGGCGACCTGAAGCTGCCGCGGCCGGCCGCCTTCGACACGACGCCGACGGACGCCCCGCAGTGGCTGAAGGACAAGAAGTACTTTCACGCCCCAGCAGGTCAAGAAGATCACCAAGACGTACCGCAAGCGCGTGCGCTCCGTGCAGGCCGTCGACCGCATGATCGGTGACCTCCGGGAGAAGCTGAAGAAGGAGGGCGTCTACGAGAACACGGTCTTCGCGTTCGCCTCCGACAACGGCTTCCACATGGGCCAGTACCGCCTGATGCCGGGCAAGCAGACCGCCTTCGACACGGACGTGAACGTGCCCCTGGTCGTCACCGGCCCGGGTGTCGAGCGCGGCGCGACCACCGACGCCGTCGCGTCCAACATCGACATCTGCCCCACGTTCACGGAGCTGGGCGGCGGCGAGCCCGACCCGCGGGCCGACGGGCGCAGCCTGGTGCCACTGCTGAAGGGCGACACCCCGAAGGACTGGCCGCGAACCGCCCTGGTGGAGCACCACGGCCCCGACCACGCGGCCGGGGATCCCGACAAACCCCGTAAGGGCAGCGGCAATCCGCCCTCGTACGAGGCGCTGCGCACCGACCGGTACACGTACGTCCAGTACCGGAACGGGTCCCACGAGTACTACGACCGCGACAAGGACCCGGACATGCTGCACAACGTCTACGCGCGGCTGTCGTCGGAGACGAAGGCGCGGCTCACGTCGACGCTTCTGAAGATGCGGGACTGCGAGGGGTCGAAGGAGTGCGGGGCCGCTGCCGCCGGCTGAGACGCGCGCTTCAGTGCGCCTCCGGGAGCCGGACGGTGACCGTCGTCCCCTCCCCCGGCGCACCGGCGATGTCCACGGTGCCGTCGTGCGCGTGGGCCACCGCGGCGACGATGGCCAGGCCCAGGCCGCTGCCGTCGCCGCTGTGCGCGGGGTCGCCGCGGTAGAAGCGGTCGAAGACGCGCGGCAGCAACGCGTCCGGGATGCCCGGGCCGTCGTCGGCGACGGTGAGCGTCACCGGCGCCGCGGCCGGACCGTCGGCGCGCACGGACACCCGCGCGGGGGTTCCGGGCGATGTGTGGTTGCGTACGTTGGCCAGCAGATTGTCCACGACGCGGCGCAGATGCTCGGCGTCGCCGTGCACCGTCGTGCCGTCCTCGGTGTGCAGGGAGACGGAGCCGTGCGGGTCCACGACGCGGGCCGCCGAGACCGCGTCGCGCGCGATGGTGGGCAGGTCCACGGCGGACCGTCCGCGGGCCGGTGCGCCGTCGAGCCGGGCGAGCAGCAGCAGGTCGTCCACGAGGCGTTGCATGCGCAGCGCCTCGGTGGTGATGCCGTGCATCACGCGCTCCCGCTGTTCGGGCGTGCCGACGGCTCCCTGGTGGTGCAGATCGGCGTAACCGAGCACCGCGGTGACCGGGGTGCGCAGTTCGTGCGAGGCGTCCGCGACGAAGCGGCGCAGCCGGTCCTGCGTGGTGCGTTCGACGGCCAGCATCGTGTTGAGGGCCAGGCCGAGCCGCCCGACCTCGGTGTCGTCGTCGGCCGGGGCGACCTGCCCGGCGCGGTCGCCGGAGGCGATGGCGTCCGCGTCCCGCGCCATCGCCTCCAGGGGGCGCAGGCCTCGGCGCAGCACCCACAGGCCCGCCGCCCCGAGCAGCACCAGCACCCCGCCGGTCGCCGTCGCCTCGACGATCAGCACCTGGCGCAGGGTGCCCTGGACCTGGTCGAGCGGGGTGGCCGCGATCAGCGTGCCGCGCCCCGGCACCCGGTCCACCAGCAGTCGGTAGTCGGGGCCGCCGGCCGCCGCCGGGCCCACCGTGAGCACACCGGTGCCGCGGACCCGGGACAGCGGTGCCGGCATGCGCGGCGCGGCGTCGTCGGGGTCCCGCAGCTGGGGCACCAGATCCCGCACGGTGCCGTCGGTCCTGCGCAGTTGGAGATAGAACTCGGAGGCGCCGAGCAGCCGGACGTCGTTGCCGAGCCTGCCGTCCGGCGCCGCCTGCCGCAGTTGCTGCGTCACCCGCTGCCGCACCGCGCGCAGGGTGACGTCGGTGCGGTGCATGAGATCGCTGCTCAGGGCCGTGTACACGACGGCGTCCAGGGCGAGCAGGGCCACGGCGACCAGGGCGAGCAGCGCGATCAGGAGGCGGCCGCGCAGGGACCGGGGCCGGACCGGGCGGCGGCGGGGCGCGGGCGGTGTCACGCGGCGCCCCGGTCGCGCAGGATGTAGCCGACACCGCGCCGGGTCTCGATCAGGCCGGGGCCCGGCGCGTCGAGCTTGCGGCGCAGGTAGGAGATGTAGGTCTTCAGCACTCCGTGGTCGCCGTCGCCGAAGTCCCAGACGTGTTCCAGGAGTTGCTCGTGGGTCAGGACGCGGTTCCGGTTGAGCAGCAGGTGCCGCAGGAGCTTGTACTCGGTGGGCGAGAGGTCCACCGGCGTCCCGGCCCTGCGCACCTCGTACGTCTCCGTGTCCATCTCCACGTCCCCGCAGACGAGCAGCCGGTTCTCGGCGCGGCTCTCGCCGCGGCGCAGGACGGCGCGGACCCGGGCGGCGACCTCGGCGAGCCGGAACGGCTTGGTGATGTAGTCGTCGGCGCCCAGATCGAGCCCGCCCACGATGTCGCGTCCGCTCTCGCGCGCGGTCAGGAAGATCACCGGGGTCGCCGAGCCGGCCCGCCGCAGCCTTCGTACGACCTCGAAGCCGTCGATGTCGGGCAGCATCACGTCGAGCAGCACGAGGTGCGGGGCGTGGTCGCGGACCGCGGTGAGGGCGGCCAGGCCGGTCGCCGCCTGATCCACCTCGTAGCCGAGGAACTCCAGCGAGGTGACCAGGACGTCGAGGATGGCCGGTTCGTCGTCGACGACGAGGAGCCGGGTGCCGGGCGGGACCTCTGATGCGCTCATCCCGGCATCCTGACATCGCCCTCCGGGGAGGGGGAGGGCGCCCGGGCCTGCCGGTCGGCGGTGCGGCCTGCTCATGGCTCAACAGGCCGGGGGCAGTACGGCGAGCAGCGTCAGCACGCTCAGCAACGGGCCCGTGATCGTGAGGCCGGTGGCCATGCCCTGGCGTGCGGACTCCCAGGAGTTGTCGCCGGCGCGACGGCTCAACCAGCCCACCACGAGCCCGATGAGCACGCCGATCACCACGATCAACCACAGGTAGGGCACAAGAGCGAGCAACCGGTCGCCCGGAGAGAGCCGCATGCAGGCGGAGTCGGTACGACCGGCGGCGACCGCCGCTGTCGGGGAGTGGACCATGAGGACGACGAGAGTCGTCCAGAACGCGGTGCGGCGCGGCACGGTGGACATGACGGAGCTCCTTGAGGGAATCGACGGCGGGCGCCCTTCGGCGTCCGGGCCCTCATTGCGCGCAATCCGGTGGCATCCGGTGTCGGCTGATCCTCTGGGCGGCCCAACAGCCCAGCTCAGAGGGGTTTTACGGGCTTTCCGGCCGGATCCGGCACAGCGGAAGGGGCGACTGCGGTAGAAGGGATCCGCGAGCAACACGAACGAAGTGGAGCGATGGATGGCCGACGAGTTCGCCTCGGCGCTGACCAGACTGTGGGAACTCGCGGGCAGCCCGACGCTGGAGACGATCAGAGGAACCAGCCGGACCTCCTTCGGCGACTGGAAGAACGGCCGCGTCGTCCCCGACAGGAGCGACAAGCTGGAGGCGGTCGTACGGGACCTCCACATCAGGGCCAGGAACCGGGCGGGAGCGGGCAGGTCCACCGCCCGGGAAGCGGCCCTGCTCGACTCGTTGAGCGTCACCCACATGGAGACCCTGCGGACACAGGCACGGAAGAAGCTCCTGGCGACCCCCGGGGCCGGTGAACTGGCGAAGGTGCGCCGGCTCAGCGCCCAGGCCGTCGAGGACGCCGGGCTGCTGATGACGCCCAACAGCCGCTTTCCGCGCGGGATCTCGCTGAGCGACCTGCACGTGCCCCGCGGGCTGGAGGCCGTCGTCCTCGGCAGAGTGCCCGACCGGTGCGCCCAGTTGGTGGTCGCGGAGCCCGGATACGGCAAGACCACCGTGCTGTGGAGCCTGTTCCACCGGCTCGTGGAGCAGGAAGGCACGGAGCCCCTGTTCGTCAAGGCGTCGTTCCTGCTCGACGCGCTGCGTCCCGAAGACGAACGGTCCGCCACGGCGCTGACCGTCGCGGAGATCACCGAGGCCCTCAACCGCTGCGCCACGGAGGCGACTCCGGTACTGCTGGTCGACACACTGGACCTGCTCATGCACAGCCCGGAGGGAGCCGCGCTGGTCGCCCGGCTCATCGACGCCGCCCGCCACCACGCGGTGTCGGTGGTCATGTGCTGCCGTCCCGGCGAAGCCGAACTCCTCCCCTTCGCGGACACCGACGAGACCGAGGTGGACGCCCGGGACCTGTTCCTGCGGCCACCCCTGCGCCTCGGCACCTACAGCTCCGACGAACGGGCGACGGCGGTGGCCAGCCACAGCCGGATCTACTGCCCACGGGCCGTCCACGGACCGGACGCGGCACGGCAGTTGGAGCTCCGGATCATGGGAGCCGTCTACCAGGATCTGCCGCTGCGCGAGGTGTGCGACAACCCGCTGACCCTGCGCATGCTCTTCGACGTCTACGCACCCGACCCACCGGTCCGGGACATCGACGTCGCCTCCCTCTACGACCAGGTGCGCCGACAGCGCGTCGAGCAGGACAACAGAGCCGGGCACGGTGACGCGTCCCGGCCGGAACGAGCCGCCCGCAATCTGCGCGGCATCGCCCAGGCGCTGGCCCGCTACATGCTGGCCACCAACGAGCTGGAGATCGACCTGCCGGTCGCGGGGCATCACCTGGAGGAACTGCTCCCCGGCCGCACGTGGGACGACATCACGGACGAACTCGACGAGCTGGAACGCCGCGGAGTCGTCTCGACGATCGCGGGAACCACCCGCGTCCGGTTCTTCCACCAGACGTTCTTCGAGTACATGGCCGCCGACTGGCTGCGCACGGCGGGACGGGCGCAGGAACTCGTCGACCGTGTTCTGGAGCATCCCACCGACCTGGTCCTGGCCGCCGTAGCCGGTCAACTCGTGCCCCGGGAAGCACCGGGCAGGGCCGACCGCCTCCTGCTGCCTCTGCTGAACGACGACCGGACCGCATCGCTGGCGCTGGAGCTCTACGCCCAGCTGCGCACTCTCGGAGAGGCGGCCCCGACCGCCCGGGACCGCCTGCGGAACCTGCCCGCCGACCCAGTGAAGCGCTTCCTCACCGTGCTTCCCGGAATCCGCCACTCGCGCCCCGACCGATGGGTGGCCGATCTCACCGCGGTGTGGGAGCGGGGCGAGCAGCCGGACGCCGACGGCCGGGCCGTGCGCATCCAGCTGCTGGAGTCGCTGTGCCGCCTGCTGCGCCAGCACCCGGCCGCCGCAGTGGAACTGCTGGACAGCCTGAGCTGCATCCCGTGGCTGCTGACCTGGAACTCACGCACGCTGCGTTCTCACGACCACCTGTACCTGAGACTTCTTCGCGCGGCCTTCCGGGACGACCTCGACTGGACCCTCGAGCAGATGAAGAGCTTCTGGCTGCTCTTCTGCGGGGACAGAACCCCTTCCGGTCTGGCCGATCTCATGCGTGCGGCCGCCGAGGAAGCAGCCCGCATCGAGGAAGCCGCCCTGGCCACACGCGCGCGGCGCCTCGCGGCCACGCACTTCGAGGATCTCCTCGACGGCAGCGCCGAAGATCTGCTCGGCCTGGAACTCGACGCGGTGGAGGCGGCGTTGGGAGCACTGTGGGCCGTTTCGAAGACCACTGCGCCCGCCTCCGACCGGCTGCGCCTGGCGCTCGAAGCCGTCTCCGGCGGGCTCAGCCGTCCGACGGACCGCGCGAAGCTCTACGGCTCGGGGCTTCTCGCGACGCACCTCGACGAGCCTGCTGCCGAGCAGGTCGTACGAGCACTCTTCGCCCTGGACGAGCCGGGGGCCCAGACCGCGGCGCTGGACATGGTGGTCGTTCCCACGCTGGTCGACGTCGGCAGGGGGGAGCACGGTGACCGGCCCCGTGACTCCCCGTTCGTGCGGCTCATCGAGACCAGCTGCGCCGAGGCTCTCCGTCTGCTGCCCGCTCCGGCCTATCGCGACCGGCGGCGGACGCGTCCCCGGCTGTTCCTGGAGGCCGTATGGCGGGCCCGTCCGGCGCCGGGCACGTTGCTGCGGATCCTTCCCGACGCGCCTCGGGAAGTATGGCTGGACGCGGACGGGCTCGCGAAGCTCGCCGTGCCCGGGGCCGCGGCCGGACACCCGCAGGCGGAGGGTGCGCTGCACGCCTGGGCGACCGATCGTGCCGCCCACGACGCCTGCGCCACCCAACGACAGGCGCCCGCGACCTTCGCGACGGACTTCGTCGAACATGTCGGCGCGCATCCCGGACTCCTGGTCCATCCGGTCGAGGAGGCCCTGCTCACCAGCAGCACGAATCTGCTCGTCACCGTGCTGGACTCCGCGACGTCACCCGAAGCGGCCGCTGTACTCGCTCCCTATGAGAAACGGCTCCGCGTCCTGGCCCGCACCCTGACCACGAGCCACCCCAACCACCGTCGGCAGGGGTACCGCCTCCTCAGGGCCATGACGGAGACCGCCGGCTGGCAGCCGCCGGACAGTGGCGTCCTGGCCGACGAACTGCGCACCGGGGCCGCCCCTCTGCGGATCGCGGTCCTGGAACTCATCCGTACAGCCGTCCTCTCCGGCCGCTGGGACCACCCGGATCTGGCCCCCCTGCTGCCCGTGCTGATCGACCGGGCCGCCCCCGCCGCCGACCACACGCCACCCGCGCCGGCCGACAGGAACGTCGCCGCGATGGCACGGCACGTCTGGACCACCGCGGTGTGCCGCCTCACCCCGGTCGAGGACCACCGCCGGGTCGAGGCCGCCTACACGGCGCTGCTGCCGTCGATCCTGCCGTCGAGCCCGGCCGACGGGCCGCTGGTCACCGAGGACATTCGCGAACTGGGCCGGCTGATCGAGCGGATGGCTCCCCACGATCCCGGCGCGGCCGCCCGGCTGTTGCTCACCGTCTCCGAGGCGCTGCACGCGTACGATCCGCGCGCCCTCAAGCCGAAGCGGGAGATCGCCAATCGCTGGAGTGTGCCACTGAGAGTCCTCCTTGCGCATCTGGGCGGCACCGGCCGCAAGGACCTCGTCCTGGGGCTGGTCACTCAGGACGTCGCTCTCGCCCGCCGGACGGTGGAGGTGTTCGCGCAACTGCAGGAATCCTCTGTCGCGGAGCCGCCCGCCTGGTTCCGTGAGCTGGCTCACCTGCCCGGCCTCTCCCCCACCTTGCGGCAGTCGGTGGGCAACCGGCTCCGCATGCACGCGCGCACACGCTGCGGAGGCCCGTGGCCCGAGCTGTTGCCCGAGGAGGCGTCGGAGTTCGTGCCGTAGCGGGCTCGCTCCACCCGTAAGTCTACAGCCGTATACTTGTCTCCGGGGAAACACTTTCCCCTCCCGCCACAGCGCGGGAAGCCCAGGAGAGGCACACAGGACATGGATCTGAATCTGACCGGAAAGCGCGCGCTCGTCACCGGGTCGAACCTCGGGCTCGGCGAGGCCACCGTGCGGATGCTGGCGGCCGAGGGGGCCGCCGTCGTGGTGCACGGGCGGGACAAGGAGCGCACGGAGCGGGTCGCGCGGGAGATCCGGGAGGCGGGCGGCGACGCGACCGCCGTGCTGGGCGATCTGGCCGACGACACGGCGGCCGCCGAGGTCGCGCGGGCGGCCACCGAGGACGGGCCCGTCGACATCCTCGTCAACAACGCCGGGTTCTACCGGCACCTGTCGTGGGCCGAGGCGACGCCCGACGAGTGGCGCGACACCTACAACGTCAACGTCGTCTCGGGCGTCCGGATGATCCAGCAGTTGGTCCCGGCGATGCGGGAGCGCGGCTGGGGACGCGTGATCACCATCGGCGGCGGGCTCGCCTCCCAGCCGATGAACACGCACCCGCAGTACAACGCCACCCTCGCCGCCCGGCACAACCTGGCCGTGTCGCTGGCCCGTGACCTCAAGGGCACCGGCGTCACCTCGAACGTGGTCTCCCCCGGAGCGATCCTCGTCGAGGCCACCAAGGAACTCGTCACCGGGATCGGGCCCGCCCGCGGCTGGGGCGAGACCTGGGAGGAGATCCGGCCCAACGCGGTCGACGCCCTGATCCCCAACGACCAGGGGCGCTTCGGCGAGCCCGGGGAGATCGCGGCGGCGGTGGCGTACCTGTGCAGCGAGTACGCGGCCTACATCAGCGGTGCCACGCTACGCGTCGACGGCGGGCTCATCCGTTCCGCCTTCTGAGCCGGTGCGCCCGGCGGCCCGCGGCCGGCCGCCGGTTACCCGGGTCCGGTCTCGCCGGTCACCTGGTCGAGCATGCCCGTCAGAAGGTCCGTCAGGGCGTCGGTGTCGGCCTGGGCCAGGGCCGACGTACCGACGACCCTGCGCAGCAACCAGGTCCCGGCCACCAGCGCGAGCCCGAGCTGGGCCCGGACCTCCGCCTCGGGGCCCTCCAGGAGGCCCGCGAGGCGGGACCCCACATGCGTCTCGATGCCGCGGCGCAGGGCGTCCGCCGCCTCGGGATCCTGGACCGAGCGCAGCAGCAGCAGGAACGGATCGAGGTCTCCGGCGCCGGGCGCGGTGCGTTCGGCGAGGGTGTGCGCGATCGCCCGCGACAGGCCCGTACGGTCGCCGCCGACCACCGTCGGCGGCCCGAAGGCCCGGTCCACCGCCTGGGCGAACAGGCCCTCCTTGGAACCGAAGTAGCGGTTGATCATCATGGCGGTGACGCCGGCCCGCTCGGCGATCTGCCGGACCCCGGCCCGCGCGTAACCGTGCTCGGTGAACTCCACCACCGCCGCCTCGAGGATCGCCTCGCGCGTCGCGGCCCCGTCACGCTTGCGCGCAGGTCGGACAGCATTCATGCCCAGGAGCATACGGGTGAGCCGGAATTAACCCGGCAACCCCTTGCGCATCCCCGGATCGCTACCTAGGGTCCCGGCGTCTCTCAGAGAAAGACGGTGTCATGAATACTGTGACAGACGCAGGGACGCCGAAGCCGCCCGGCCCGAGCACCCCTCCGCTGACCACTGTCCTCAAGATCCTGGCCCTGCTCGACGTCCTCGCCGACGCGCCGGAGCCCGTGCGGGTGTCGGCCCTGGCCCGCGCGATGGGCACGTCGCGGGCCGAGACGCACCGCCAGCTGATCACCCTGGAGGCGGCGGGCTGGATGGAGCAACTCCCGGACGGCGCCTACCGGTTGACGCTGCGCCCCGCACACCTGGGGCACGCGGCGCTGCGCCAGGCGGGCATCGGCGAACGCACCGCTCCGCTGCTCGAACGGGCCGCCCGGCAGGCGGGCGAGGTCGTCAGCATCGCGGTCCTCGACACCGACACGGCCCGCGTCGTGCAGCGCGCCGAACCCGGCCGGTCCCTGCACGCCACACTGCTCCTGGGCGACCGGCTCAGCCTGACCACCAGCGCCTCCGGCCGGCTGCTCGCGGCCCTGTGCTCGCCGGAGATCGTCCGCCCCCTGCGCGAGCGCGGCGTCGCCCTGCCGGACGCCGACGCGCTCGCCGTGATCACCGGCACCCGCTGGGCCACCTCGACCGACGACGACGAGGACGGCATCACCGCACTCGCCGTCCCCCTGCGCCGGCAGGACGACGAGGTCGTCGCGGCGCTCAGCGTGCACGGCCCCCGCGACCGCGTCACGACGGCCGAGGCGCTCGCCGTGCTCCGCCCCGCCGCGCGCGAGATCGAGGCGCTGCTCCGTCTCGACACCGGCGGCGCCTTCGGCCTGCACGGCTGACCGGCCGCGGGCCGGGGGCCCGCGGCCGCTCCTCCTTCACTCTTCACTCCCGGTCCGCCGGGCAGTTCACCCACCATCACCAGGACTGCGCATGAACATGCCTTCTTCCGTCGCCGAACCCGTCGGCCGCACCCCCGCGGACCTGCTGCGCCCCGAGCGCCTCGCCCAGCTCCCGCCCACCCGGCTCAGCGCGAGCCGGGCCCTCGTCCACCGCATGACGGCGCGGCACTGGACGGTCGAACCGCTCGAATTCGCCGTGGACGACCAGGCCCGGGGACGGGCCCGGTACCGGGTCCGGACACCGGACGGGCCGTTCGACTTCGTCGCCTTCTCCTTCCGGCCCCGGCTGGAAGGCCGTACCAGCCGCATCGTCGGCACCGACTGGGACATGACCGGCGCGCTGTTCGACGGCGTCGCCGACGAGGACGACCTCGCACACACCGAGCGGGAGCTGCCCAAGCTGTACGAGGGCCGGGCCACCGGCCACACCCTGATCTGGTGCCGCTCGAACCGCAGCCTGCGTCTGTTCGAGCACGTCGTGGACAGCCTCGCCGCCGGGCGGCAGCCGGACGCGGCACGCCTGTGGGACGTCGGCTATCTGATGCGCAACACGGGCCTCGACGGCAACGGCACCTTCGGCACCCGCTCCTTCGCCGCGCTGCCCGGGAGCCATCCGCTGGCCGCCCCGCTGCACGCCCAGATGCTCGCCGCGTACCTGATGCGGGAGTTCGCCGCGGACCTGGCCGAGCACCTGGCCCGGCAGCGCAGCGCGCAGGCGCACCGGCTCGACCCGGAACTGCGGCGCTGCCTGGGCCTCGGCAACGCCTCCGCGCTCGGCCTGGTCTTCTTCGCCAACAACCACCCCCGCCTCGTCGACCGCTGGCTGACCCTGCGCGAACAGGCCCTCGCCCAGGCACTCGGCGCACGGCGCGGCGCGCCGCACCTGGCCGCCGTACGGACGGCCGTCGAACGGACGGCGCGCTTCCACGAGGAGGACCCGACGGTCTACGACGTCTTCGCCCCGGCCCCTCCGCTGGCGCGGTCCCTGCGGCAGGCGCTCACCCTGCTCGACGGGCTGGAGCGACCGGGCGACGCGGACGGGCTGCCGCGCCTGTGGGCGCTGTGGAACGCGGAGCTGGACGAGCGGACCGTCGAGGTGCTCGCGGGCGCGCTCATCGACAGCGTGCCCGACCTCACCGATCCGCTCGTGGACCGGCAGCGGGTGGACGAGACGCTCACCGCCCGCCCCGCGCAGACCGTCGGGGAGCTCCTCGCCCACCTCGACGACGCCTACCGGTGGGCGCTCGACATCGATCTGAGCGCGCCGGACGCCCTGCGGCACGTCTGGTACAAGTCGCGGGCCGCCGAGGAACCCCGGCGCGGGCCGCGCACCGAGGTCGCCGAGGGGCTCGACTGGCAGCTCAACGTGCCCCGGTCGGTCCAGGCCCTGCACCGGGAGCTGCGCGCCGCGGACCCGGGCGGCAGCACCGGCGTGTTCTGCGTACGGCACCCGGAGCACCGGGACACGGTCGCGCGGGTGCAGGGGCTCGCGGACACCGCGCTGCACAGCCCGCACATGAACATCGCCGACGACGCCTTCGTGCCCGCGTACATCGTGCGGTTCCTCAACTCCGCGGTGCACGGCCTCGACAAGACCGCCGACTCCGCCGGCCGCAACGTCCTCGGCCTGCTCTTCCACGGCGCGCCCACCCGCCACGACCTCGACCTCGATCCTTCCTCCCCCTCCCGTCACGACTGGACGCTGCCGGCCCGCCCGGCCGCCGCGGCCACCGAGGAGAACGCGTGAACCACCTGCACTCCCTCCCCGCTCCCCCGGCACGGCGCGTGTCGGTGCGCGAACTGCGCCTGATGACCGGACGCGCGCTGCTGACCACGGCGATCCCGTTCGGTTCCGTCGCCGCGACCCGCGAGGTCGTCGTCGGCGCCGAGACGCACGGGCTGAACGGCGTGGCCCGGCTGCTCGACGCCCTGCCCGCGCTGCGCTCCCGGCACCTGCGGCCCGAACTGCGCGACGGCGGGGCGCGGTTCCCCGATCCGGCGGCGCAGCCACCGCTCGCGACCGCCCCCGACCTGCTCGACCTGGCGGTCGCCTGCGCCCTCACCGACGGGCCGGTCACCCTCGCCGCCCCGGGGCACGACTGGGCGGTGCGGTCCCTGCTCCCCCTCGCCGAACGGCACGGCGTGGAACTGTCGTTCACCGCCGACTCCGTCACCGCCCGGCGCGCGCCCGGCGGCCCGCGCACCGGTCCCGACGCCGCCGGTCTGCGCGCGCTCACCCACGGGCTCCCGGTGGACGCCGCGCTGTGGCGGCGCCTCGTCGCGGAGGCGGAGACCGCTCTGACCCCGGACAGCCCGCTCTCCCGCACCCACGCCGGCGACTCCCTGTACGGCCCGGACGGGCAGATCCTCGCCGAGGCCGGCGAGGACGAGCCGGTGGAGCGGGCCTCGTGACCGGCTCCGGGGCGCCCGTCGTCGACGGCCTCCAGTGCGGCCCCTACGACCGTGAGGTGTTCCGCCAGCTCCGCGCGGGCGGGGTGGCCTGCGCCACCGCCACCGTCGCCTTCTGGGAGGACGCGGTCGAGACCATGGACGCGCTGGCCGCCTGGCACGACCTGCTGGCCGCCAACGCCGACCTGGTCGTGCCCGTGCGGACCGCCGCCGACATCGACCGGGCGCGGGCCGAGGGACGTACCGGGATCCTGCTGGGCGCGCAGAACGCGAGCCCGCTGCAGGGACGGCTCGGATTCGTGCGGCACTTCCACGCGATGGGGCTGCGGGTGATGCAGCTGACGTACAACAACACCAACGAGTTCGGCGGCTCCTGCTACGAGACGACCGATCCCGGGCTGACCCGCTTCGGACACGAGGTGGTGCGGGAGATGAACACCGTCGGCATGCTCGTCGACCTGTCCCACTCCGGCGACCGCACCCGGCGCGAGGCGATCGAGCACTCCGCGCGGCCGGTGGCGCTCACCCACGCCAACCCCCGCTCCCTGTACGACCATCCGCGCAACGCCGACGACGCCACGCTCAAGGCGCTGGCCGCGCGGGACGGTGTCGTCGGGCTTGCCACGTACCGGTCCATCTGCGGCCGCTACGCGGGCGGTCTGGCGGACTGGTGCACGATGGTGGCGCGCACCGTCGACCTCGTCGGCGTGCGCCATGTGGCCATCGGGACCGATCTGAGCCCGAAGGCCGGGCCGGCCGAGTTCGCCTGGATGCGCAAGGGCCGCTGGACCCGCGGCGAACAGCGCGGCGCCGACCTCGGCTCCCCCTCGGCCGCGCCGGACGACACCCACGAGTGGCTCGCCGACGCCTCCGGGCTCGCCCGTGTCACCGACGGCCTCCGCGCGACCGGTTTCAGCGCCGACGAGGCGGCCGCCGTCGTCGGCGGCAACTGGCTGCGCCTCTATGCGGACGTCCTCACCGCGGACGCCGGGAGCTGAGCCGGGTCGGGCGGCCCGTAGCAGCGTGCCGCCCGACCGGTAACCCGCCCATCAGGGGCGGCCCTTGCTCCACGGCAACGGACCGGGCCGTCCTCCAACCGAAAGCCGACGGGTCATGACATCTGAACAGACCGAGGACAGGGCACGCAAACCGGCGCCGACGGCCCCCGGGCCCGCGGACCGCGGGGAACGCGCCGCCCGTCTCACCGCACGCATCGACCGGCTCCCCATGACGTGGGTGCAGGGCCGGATCCTCACCCAGGGCGGCCTGAGCACCACGCTCGACGGCCTCGATCTCGGCATCATGTCGTTCCTGCTGCCGCTGATCACCACGGCGTTCGCGCTCACCGGCACCGAGCAGGGCATGATCGCCGGCGCCACCCTGGCCGGCGCCTTCGTCGGCGACCTCTCCCTGGCCCTGCTGGGCAACCGTCTCGGCCGCAAGCCGCTGCTGCTGTGGTCGCTCGTCCTGTACAGCGGCTGCACCCTGCTGTCCGCGGCCTCCCCCGACTACGGCGTCCTGCTCGCCCTGCGCTTCCTCGCGGGCGTGGGGGTCGGCGTCAACGTCAACATCGTCATCCCGTACCTGGCCGAGTTCGCCCCGCTCAAGACCCGTGCCACGTACGTCGGTTCACTCGCGGGCTTCTTCGGTCTCGGGTACGTGCTGGCCGCGCTGGTGGGTACGTTCGTCGTCGCCCGGGTCGACCACGGCTGGCGGTGGGGTCTCGTCCTCGTCGGGCTGCCGGTGGCGCTCGCCCTGTGGTGGCGGCGCAACCTGCCGGAGTCGCCCCGCTATCTGCTGCTCAAGGGCCGCGACGACGAGGCCGAGGCCGTCGTCGCGGAGTTGGAGCAGGCCGTACGGCTGCGCACCGGCGCGCCGCTGCCCGAACCCGCGGCCGACGCGCCGGCCCCGCCGCAGGCGGACCCGGGCGCCGCCGCGCAGTTCGCGGGGCTGTGGCGCGGCCCGTTCCTGCGGCAGACCGTCGTGGTGTGGAGCATGTTCTTCGTCGCCAGCTTCGCCTACTACGGCTTCCTGACGTTCCTGCCGAGCATGCTGCTCGACCGCGGGATGAGCATCACCGACAGCTTCACCTACGCGCTCCTGGTCGAGGTGGCGCAGGTACTCGGCTACTACCCGGCGGCCCGGCTCGCCGACCGGACCGACCGCAAGTGGTCCATCGTGACCTGCCTCGCGGCGTCGGCGCTCTGCGCGTTCCTGCTGTCGCAGGCCACGACCGATCTGTGGGTCCTCGTCCTGAGCCTGTTCCTCGGCTTCTTCCTCAACGGCCTGTACGCGCCGCTGTACACGTATCTGCCCGAGGTGTACCCCACCGAGTTGCGGTCCATGGCGGCGGCGGCCTCGGACGCGTTCAGCCGGGTCGGCGGCATCGTCGCGCCGATGCTGATCGGCACGATGTACGCGTCCTTGCGCTTCAGCGGGGTCTTCACGCTCATCTGCGCCGTCCTCGCGGCAGGTTGCGCGATCACCCTCACGCTGTCCACCGCCACCAAGGGGCGCTCGCTGGAGGCCCTGACGCCGTAGCGGCCGCCGGTTTCGTCACCGTTCCGCAACAGGCGTGAACCAGCTGACCAGGCGCACCGTAGACCCCGGTGTGCGCGGTTCAGTGGCCGCGGGCGACCCGAGACGAGAGAAGGAACCGAGATGGCCGGCGGCAACATCCAGATCAGCCCGGACGAGATGCGGGAGGCCTCGACCTGGCTGCAGAACCAGAAGGAACTGATGCAGCAGAGCCTGCACGAGGCCAACACCAAGATGGACGAGATGGTCGAGGCGGCCTACGCGACGCCGGGCTCCGAGAGCAAGTTCCGTCCGTTCTGGGAGGAGTACAAGAACGGCACCGAGAAGGCCATCGAGGGTCTGCAGGGCGTCAGTGAGTTCATCAAGCAGGTCGCCGACGCGTTCGTCGACACCGATGACCAGACGGCCGGCTCCATCGGCTGAAGCGTCCCGCACCGTCCGGCCCCGCCCTCCCCGTGAGGGCGGGGCCGGACTGCCGGGACAGGAGAGAGGACACCGATGGGCCGCATCAGCGTTCCCGTGCAGGATCTGAAGGACACCGCCAGGGAGCTCCAGAACATCGCGGACCTGATCGGGAACTCCGCGACGCTCTACCACGCCTCCGGCGACCGGTCCGACTTCAAGAGCTTCGTCGGCGACAGCCGGCTCGCGCAGGCCCTCGACTCGTTCGACAAGGCGTGGGTGGCGGGTCACGAGCGGGTGCACGACAACGTGAAGACGTTCTCCGAGAACACGGACACGATCTCCGAGAACTTCACGCAGACGGACGAGGACACCGTCGACTCGCTGGACGAATCGCAGCAGGACGCGTGACGGAGCACGTCACGCGGAAAGGAAAGGCGCCATGACCGAACCGGTCACGGAGCGGCCCGACGCCGCGCCCGCGGGATACACGCTGAGGTTCCCCGACTCCTGGTGGCAGCTCGACCTCGACCCGAACACCCGGGACGCGTCGATCCGCCGCCGGGTCGAGTCACAGCTGGAGAAGGGCCCGCGGCTCACCCGCGAGCAGGTGGACGGGCTGATCCGCAGCACCCGGCGCATCGCCCGCGACGCGTACGCGAAGGGCGCGCTGCGGGCCGCGGGAATGCTCAGGATCCTCCCCGCGGGCAGCGGTCCCCTGGTGCTCAGCGCCACGACGGTGGTGCTCCGGATCTCCGTTCCCGAGGATCAGGCGGAGGACCTGGCGGACCTCGTCGTCGCGGCCGGACTCCAGCTCGGCACCGACGCGGAAGGCACCGGACTGCCGCCCGGCGAGGTGGAGTTGGTCGAACTCCCGGGCGTCGGACCGGCCGGGCGGATCACCAGGATCGAGGAGGTGGAGCACCGCGGGACGCGGGTGCCCACCGCCGTGCGGCACACCCTGGTCCCGGTGCCGAACAGCCAGGACTATCTGGTGCTCGCCTGCTCCACTCCCAACGTGGACCTGGCGGAACAGTTCCACGACGTCTTCGACGCGATCGCGGAGTCGCTCCGCTTCGAGGACCCGGCCGCGCGGACCGCCGGCGAAAGCCCCCTGGGCGAAACAGACAACGGAAAGTGAGGTCGCGCACGTGGCGCGTCCAGCAGTGTCCGAGTGGGAATCTGTCTTCGGGTTCTCGGACGATCCGACTCCGGGTGATGCGGAGCTGCTCGGTGAGCTAGCGCGCAGCTACCGCTCCGTGGCCGACAACGCGGGCGACGCCCTGCCCCTGGTCTCCGGTCTGGAGGACCAGCAGGTCGGCGAGGGCAAGTCCATGGACAAGCTCCGGGACAAGCTGGGCGACCTGGCCGAGCAGGTGCGCAAGCTGCACAGTTCCTACGACCAGGCGGCCGGCGCCCTGGACACCTATGTCCACTCGCTGCTCGATCAGCAGCGCAACGCGGACCAGGCGCTGGAGAAGGGCCGCGAGGCCAAGGAGCGGCTGGATTCGGCCACCGATGTGGTGCGCGCGGCCGGTGCCGACATCGGCCGGCTGGACGGGAACCCTCCCCCGCCGGACGACAAGGAGGCGCGGGCGAGCACCCGGCGCGCGCTCGACGAGGCGCACAGCAAGCAGTCCTCGGCGCAGTCGCAGGCCGACGACGCCCAGGCGGATCTCGACGCGGCCCGGCTGCTCGCGGAGGACGCGCGCCAGGTGCGCGAGGAGGACGCCGCCGTCGCGGCCCAGAAGCTGGACGACGCGCGGGACGAGTCGGTCGCGGGCTACAGCCTCTGGGACAAGATCAAGAAGGCGTTCAGCCAGGCGCTGGGCATCATCAGCGCGATCCTCGGCGTCATCGCCCTGCTCGTCCCCGGACTGCAGGGGCTGGGCATCGCGCTCACGATCGGCGCCGTCGTGGCCGGTGCGGCGTCGCTGGGCATCAACATGTCGATCATGGCGGAGACCGGCGACTGGGACATAGGCGAGATCGTCCTCGGCATCGTCGGCCTCGTCGCGGGCGGCGGCGCGCTGTTCAAGGGGCTCGGGAGCATCGGCGCGGCGCTCAAGGGGATCAAGCCCGGCTCGATCAAGGTGCCGAACGTCCGGGCCAGCAGCCGGGGCCTGAACAGCCGTACCTGCAAGACCGACCCGGTGGACGTGGCCAGCGGCGAGATGGTGCTGCCGCAGACCGATCTGGAACTGCCCGGCGTGCTGCCGCTGTCGGTCTCCCGTACGCATCTGTCGAGCTACCGCTACGGCCAGTTCTTCGGCCCGTCCTGGGCCTCGGTCTTCGACGAGCGTCTGGAGGCGGACGAGCGGGGCCGGGTGTCGTGGGCGCGCGAGGACGGTTCGGTCCTGACCTACCCGGCCCTGCCCGCCGCCGACGCGGACGGGCCGGTGTGGCCCGAGGAGGGCCCCCGGCTGCCGCTGGCCCGGGCCGGAACGGGCGACGCGGGCGAGGCCGTCTACCGCGTCGAGGACCCGCACACGGGAGTCGTCCGCACGTTCGCGGACCTGCCCGACGACGACAGCGGGCTGTTCTGGCTGGCCCGCTGGCACGACCGCAACGACAACGGGGTCACGGTCGAACGGCGGCCGGACGGCGCCCCGACGGCGCTGGTCCACACCGGTGGCTACCGCGTCGACGTCGAGTGCGTCGTGGGCCTCGTGACCCGGCTCGCGGTCGGCACGCCGCGGGGCCCGGTCGAGGTGCTGTCCTACCGCTACGACGCCGAGGGGAACCTCTCGCAGGTCGTCAACTCGTCGGGCAGGCCGCTGGTGTTCGGCTACGACGACCGGTCCCGCGTCACCTCCTGGACGGACCGCAACCACTCCACGTACCGCTACGTGTACGACGACCACGACCGCGTCACCGAGACCGTCGGCCCCGACGGATGCCTCTCCTCGCGCTGGTCCTACGATCCCCTGCTGCGCCGCACGCACTTCACCGACGCCTGCGGCGCCACGACCGTCTACCAGCTCAACGAGCTGTACCAGGTCGTCACCGAGACCGACCCCCTGGGCCACGTCACGGCCTCCGAGTGGGACCGCTACGACCACCTCCTGTCCGAGACCGACGCCCTCGGCCACACCGTCCGGTACACGTACGACCGGGCCGACAACCCGACCTGCATCGAGCTGCCGGACGGCAGCCGGTCCACGTCGGCGTACAACGCCCTGAACCTGCCCGTCACGCTGACCGGCCACGACGGCGCGACGTGGCGGCAGGAGTTCGACGAGCGGGGCAACCTGACGGCCGTCACCGCGCCCGACGGCACCGTCAACCGCTTCACCCACCACCGCAACGGCGCGGTCGCCTCGGCCACGGACCCGGCCGGCGCGGAGGTCTCCTACGAGGTCGACGGCGCGGGCCTCCCGGTGGTCCTCGGCAACCCGGCGGGGCAGCGGGCCACGATCGAGCGCGACGCGTTCGGCCGGCCCGTCCGCGTCACCGACCCGACGGGCGCGGTCACCCTGGCCGAGTGGACCGTGGAGGGACTGCTCGCGGCCCGCACCGCGCCCGACGGCCGCACCGAGCGGCTGACCTGGGACGGCGAGGGCAACTGCCTCACCAGCACCGACGCCTCCGGCGCCACCACCGTCCACGAGTACGGCCACTTCGACCAGACGACGGCACGGATCACGCCGGACGGGGTCCGCCACGCCTTCGTCCACGACGCCGAGCTGCGCCGCACCCGGGTCGTCGGCCCCCAGGGGCTCACCTGGGACTACACGTACGACAGCGCGGGCAACATCACGGCGGAGTCCGACTTCGACGACCGTGTGACCACCTACGAACTGGACGGCCTCGGCCGGATCGTCTCCCACACCACGCCGCTGGGCGAGGTGATCGCCTTCCGCTACAACTCCGTCGGTGAGCTGGTGGAGAAGGACGCCGCCGGGGCGGTCACGTCGTACGCCTACGACGCGGCCGGCGCGCTCGTCCGGGCCGCGTCCGGCACGTCGACGGTGGAGTTCGAACGGGACCTCCTGGGACGGATCGTGGCCGAGACCGTCGACGGCCGCACCACCCGCTTCACGTACGACCTGCTCGGCCGCCGCACCTCCCGCACCACCCCCACGGGCGTCGTCACCGAGTTCAGCTACGACGGCAGCGGGGCGCGGGACGCCCTCGTCGCCGACGGGCACCGGGTGGAGTTCACGCACGACACGGTCGGACGCGAACTGGAGCGCGTGTGGGGCCCGGTGGCCTCCCCGGTGCGCACGACGACCACCTGGGACCCGGCCGGGCGTACCGTCGCGCACGCGCTCGTCGCACCGGGCCGCACTCTGCGCGACCGGTCCTACACCTACCGGGCCGACAACCACCTGACCGGCGTCGCGGACCGCGCGACGGGCAGGCGCCAGGAGTTCGCCCTCGACCCGGCCGGCCGGCCGCTGGCCGTGACCGGCGACGGCTGGAGCGAGGCGTACGCGTACGACCCCGCGGGCAACCAGACCGAGGCGGCCTGGCCCGACCGGGCCCCCCGGGCCGAGGCCCGCGGTTCGCGCAGCTACCGGGGCACCCGCGTCCAGGAGGCCGGTGCGGTCCGCTACGAGTACGACGACGCGGGCCGCCTGGTGCTGCGCCGCAAGCAGCGGCTGTCGAGGAAGCCCGACACCTGGCGGTACGAGTGGGACGCCGAGGACCGGCTGACCGCCTGCACGACGCCCGACGGAACCCGCTGGCAGTACACGTACGACCCGATGGGGCGCCGCACCGCGAAGCACCGGATGGCGCAGGACGGCCGGACCGTCGCCGAGAGCACGGTGTTCACCTGGGACGACTCCTCCCTCGCGGAGCAGACCGACTCCGTCACGGGCGTCACCCTCACCTGGGAGCACGACGGCCACCGCCCCCTCACCCAGCTCGAACGCAGGCCGCGGAGCCAGGGCGGGTACGACTCGCGGTTCTTCGCCGTCGTGACGGACCTGATCGGCGCTCCCACCGAACTCGTCGACGAGCAGGGCCACATCGCCTGGCACTCCCGTTCCACCGTGTGGGGCGGCACGGCACACCACCGCGACGCGACCGCGCTGACGCCCTTCCGCTTCCCCGGGCAGTACGAGGACCGCGAGACCGGCCTGTACTACAACTACTTCCGGCACTACGACCCGGAGACCGGCCGGTACACGGCGCCGGACCCCCTGGGCCTCGCGCCCGCGCCCAACCCGGTGGCGTACGTCGACAATCCGCAGGCGTTCAGCGACCCGCTGGGGCTCGCGCCGTGCAACGAGGCGGACATCGTCTGGGGCGGCCGGGTCAAGTACGCGGGGCTCGACCGGATGAAGCGTCCGAAGGGCGTGTTCGCCAAGCTCGACTCGGGCATGACGGGCGGCAAGACCAGGCCCAAGCCGCCGTCCGAGCCGCCGGGCTGGCAGTCGGGCAAGAACCTCAACCGCGGCCATCTGCTCGGCGCCCAGATCGGCGGCTCGAACAAGAGCGTGCTGAACTTCGTCACCCTGCACCGCCACGCGAACGCGCCGGTCCACGTGCACTACGAGAACGCGATCCGCAAGGCCGTCGACGCGGGCGAGAAGATCGAGTACAAGGTGACGCCCATCTACAAGGGCGGCAACCCCGTCCCGTCGGACATGAGGCTGAACGTCCGCGGTGACCGGGGATTCCAGTTCACCCACCACAAGACGGGGGCCCTGGTGAACCAGGTGGTCTTCCCCAACAAGCCCAAGTAGCCGGGCACACAGGAGGGCTCCCGCACCGGCCGTCGCCGGTGCGGGAGCCCTCTGTCGTACGGACGTCAGCCGCGCGCCGCCGGGAGCACCGTCTCCGGCACCTGGACCGTGCGCAGCACCCCGTCGCCCAGGTGCAGGATCGCGCGTCCCGGGCGGGTCGCGCCCAGGCGGCTGCGCGGCACCTTGACGCCGATCAGTTCGCCGTCGCTCATGTTCTGCGGCTTGAGCAGCAGCCCGCAGCGGTTGCGGCGGGCCTCGGCGTGCCAGCCGGAGAAGCCCGAGGAGAGCCGGTCGGTCTGTCCGGCGATGACCAGACCCCGGCGGTGCTCCGCGCCGGACTTGGCGATCTTCGTGAGGACGGGCTCCGCCTTCGTCTTGAGCAGCAGGTCCGCGTCGTCGAGGATCACCACGACGCTGCGGGGCGCGGCCGCAAGCGCCTCCTCCAGCGCGGTGGGGTCGAGGTCGGCGTCGTCGAGGACCGCGAGCACCCCGGGCCGTCCGACGAGCTGGCGCAGCGGCGACCGGGCGGGCGCGCCGACGACCACGGACGTCCCGACCGACAGCAGCGACATGGCCAGCGTCGCGAGGACGGTGCTGCGGCCGGAGCGGGCGGGCCCGGCGACCAGGAACGTCGGCGTGACGGAGAAGTCGGGCCCCACGGCGGTGAGTTCGTCGCCGCCGACGCCGGCCAGCGCCCACCGGTGGGACGGCAGCGGCCGCGGCGCGAAGCGGATCGCCTGCTCCAGGGTGAGCCGGTCCGGCAGGGTGTCGACGCGGAACGGGCGGGTGCCCTCGGGCAGCCCGGCCGCCTGCTCACGGCAGTGCGCGGCGATCTCCTGGAGCGCCCCGGCCTGTGCCTGCCCTTCCGGGTTCTCGGTGAGGAGCGCGATCTGCACCTCGGCCTTGTCGGCGGCCCGGAAGGCGCGGCCCGGCGGGATCTCGTCGGGCACGTTGCGCTGGGTGATGCCGATCTGGCCGTACTCGGACTTCTCGTTCAGCTTGAGTACGAGCTTGTCCTCGGTGGAGCCGTTGACCCGGCTGGAGAACAGCGCGCGGTCGCCGGTCATCACCAGGTGGATGCCGACGCTCGCGCCGTCGCGGAGCAGGTTGAGCACGGAGCTGAGGAGGTTGCCGGAGTCGTACTCGCCGAGCTGCTTGTCGAAGACCTCCCACCGGTCGATGAACAGCACGATGTGCGGCGGGCGTTCGGCCTCCGGCAGGGCGCGGCGCAGTTCCGGCAGGTCGGCGCTGCCGCGGGCGGCCAGCATCTCCTGACGCCGACTCAGTTCGGTGGTCAGCCGGGCGAGCAGCCGGGCCACCCGGTCGGGCTGGCTGCGCTGGGTGATGGCCCCGCAGTGCGGCAGTCCCTCGATGGGCAGCAGGGCGCCGTTGCCGCAGTCGATGCCGTACAGGTGCAGCTTGTCGGCGCCGTGGGCGGCGGCCAGCCGGCCGGCG
Organism: Streptomyces sp. NPDC046716; assembly: GCF_040645755.1. NCBI lineage: Bacteria > Bacillati > Actinomycetota > Actinomycetes > Kitasatosporales > Streptomycetaceae > Streptomyces > Streptomyces sp. NPDC046716. The sequence continues at coordinate 66,343 of NZ_JBEYYU010000019.1, read as the reverse complement.
ATGGTGCGCAGCGTCTGCGACCTGCCCTGCCGGGGCGAGCCGATGATGTGCAGGTGGCCGAGGGTCGCCAGGTCGATGACCAGCGGCTGCCGGGCCTGCTGGGCGGGCAGGTCCACGACCCCGTACGCGACGGGCGCCAGGTCGTACTGCGAGGGCGGGGGCGCCGGGAGTTCACCGGCGACCAGGACCTCGGGCAGCGGCGGGAGCCAGGGGCTGTGCTGGGCGGGGATGCCCATCTCGCGGTCCGCCGCGCGGATCGCCGTGACGAGCCCGGTGAGGTCGGTCTCCACCTCGTCGGGCACGGCGGCGGCGCGGGGCCGTGCCGGGAGCGGTTCGCCGAGCCGCTCCCAGCCGACCGCCACCGCCCAGGGCGCGGGCAGGGACGTGGTCGAGGCACCGGGCCTGCGGCCGCCGACGCGGCCGGACTGGAACGGCACCAGGGAGTTCTGTCCCAGGCGCACATAGGCGCGGCCCGGGTTGCTCTGCGAGATCCCGGCGGCCTCACCGGAGTTGAGGACGTCCTGGCTCTCGCCGGAGTCCGTCACCCGCAGCGCGATGCGCAGGTTGGTGTTGGCGCGGATCTCGGAGGAGACGACGCCGCTGGGGCGCTGGGTCGCGAGGATCAGGTGGATGCCGAGGCTGCGGCCCCGCTGGGCGATGTTGACGAGGCCCTTCACGAAGTCCGGCAGGTCGCGCACCATCGAGGCGAACTCGTCGATGACGATGAGGAGTCGGGGCATCGGCTCGCGCCCGGCCGGGTTGCGCTCCAGGAGGTCGACGTAGTCCTCGATGTCCTTGGCGCCGGCGGCGGCGAGGATGTGCTCGCGCCGGGTGAGTTCGGCGGTCAGCGACACCAGGGCCCGCTCGACGAGATGGGCGTCGAGGTCGGTGACCATGCCGACGGTGTGCGGCAGGTCCACGCAGTCCTTGAACGCGGAGCCGCCCTTGTAGTCGACGAGGACGAACGTCATGGCGTCGGGCCGGTTGGCCACGGCGAGCGAGGCGACCAGGGTCTGCAGGAGTTCGGACTTGCCGGAGCCGGTGGTGCCGGCGACCAGACCGTGCGGGCCGTCGCGCTTCAGGTCGAGGTGGAAGGGGCCGTCCAGGGAGACGCCGACGGCGGCCCGGGTCGAGCGGCCGCCCGCCGCCCAGCGGGCCCGGATCGCCGAGGCCTGCGGCGGGTCGAGGGAGAGGACGTCGAGCAGGCGCGCGGAGTTCGGCAGCACCGCGGCCTCCTCGTCACCGCCGCCCGGGTCGCGCAGCGGGCCCATCGCGCGGGCCAGTGAACGGGCCCAGTCCGCGGAGACGACGTCGGGGCGGACCCCGCCGACGACGCCCCGGCCGGAGCGGCCGACGCGGACGGTGCCGCCGGGCTCCTCGGCGACGACGGCCTGGCACTCCTCGGGCAGCAGCCGCTCCTCGGCGTCCAGGCAGACCGCGCGGACGCCGACGGACGGGCCGTCGCGCAGGATCTGGGTCACGCCGGGCAGCGAGCGCAGCCGGCGGGCGCCGTCGAGGACGACGAGGACGTCGGGTCCCGCGGGCCGGCCGCGGCGCTCGGCGGCCGTCTGCTCGGCGCGCTCGGCGATCAGCGCGGTGAGTTCGGCGACCCGGCGGGCGCAGGTCTCGGTGCCGTAGCCGATGCTGGCCGGGGTGTCGCCGGACTTCTTGCGCACGTGCGGCAGCCAGCGCAGCCAGGACCAGCCGTCGCGGCCCTTCTCGCCGGTCGTCAGCAGATGGATCTGGAGGTCGCGCGGGCTGTGCAGGACGGCGGCCTGGGCGACCACCCAGCGGGCCACGGAGCGGGCGGCCTCGCCCTGCCCGGCGATGCCGAGCACGTCGTGCTCGCGCAGCGGCACGGTCACCGGGACGTCGTACGCGGTCCAGGGGTCCTGGCGGCGGTGCTCGTCCTTCGTCGGGTCGTGGAGGACCACGTCGGAGTCCATGTCGGCGGTGCCGACGCGCAGTTCGAGGAAGTCGGCGTCGGTGGTGCGGCGCTCCCAGAGCCGGCGGCGCGGGCCGACGGCGGTCAGCACGACCTCGGCGGGGTCGGGGAATCCCCGGCGCCGGGCGGTGCGCTCGGCCGTCAGCGCCTGGGTCGCGTCGCCCTCGATCCGGGCCTTCTTCTCCTCGAAGGCGGCGACGCTGTCGGAGTGCGACTGGCGGCCGGAGCGCCGGCTCATGATGTAGTTGCCGACGATCGCGACCGGCGAGAGCAGGCCGAACAGCAGCATGGACATCCGGCCGAAGATCAGCGCACCGGCGCCGGCCATCACCAGGGGCGCCAGCGCGGTGATCCAGGGGAGCGGCCGGGCGGCGGGCGGGGCCGGCGGCGAGGGCAGCGTGAAGCGGGTCTCGGTCCCGGGCGGCCGCAGCCGCGGCGGCCGGTTGTAGTCCCAGCCGGTGCCGTCCTCCGACGGCTGCAGGGCCGCGTCCGGCTTCTGCGGCAGGGCGAGTTCGAGCAGGCTGTCGCCGACGAGGAGCTGGGCGCCGGGCGGCCAGGCGGCCGGCTCGGTGAGTTCCTCGCGGTCCAGCTGCACGGTGCCGGCCGGTACGGCGGCGTCGGGCACGATCCGGCAGCGGCCGCCGGGGCTCACCGCGACGACGGCGAGCGGCCGGGCCGGGTCGGCGCGCAGCACCTGGGCGGTGCCGTCGTGGGCGAGGCCGATGCGGTACTCGCCCATGTCGAGCCGGTGCACGGCGCCCGCGCCGGGCCCGCCGACGGCCCGGATCTCGACGAGTCCGTCCGGTTCGCCGGCCGTGCCGCCCGCCGGGCGGCCGAGTCCGACGACGGCCGCGTGGTGGAGCGGGGCGTCCCCGAGCCGCATGTCGGCGGGGAGCTGCCGGCCGTCGGCGTACAGGGCGCGGCCGGGCGCGGGCACGCCGCCCGCTTCGGCGAGCGCCCGGGCGACAGCGCTCACGGGCGTGTCGGGATCGGCGTCGAGGTGGACGTCGAACGCGTCACCGCCCTCCTCGACCACGGTCAACATCAACGACACGAAAACGTCCTCCAGCCGGCCCGGAACAGGAATCGGGGGAGCCGCCTCCCGCGGCTCCCCCACCACTGTTGGCGACTACGGACCGCGTCGGCGGATGGTTCATCCCGCCCCTGGTGAACCATCCGTGGCCGCGCCCCGTAGTGGCCATCGGGTGCACGGCGCGGCGGCTGCGCGGTGCCGCTTGACGAGGAGTCGGAAGATGATCTGGTACGTCCTGGCCGTGGTGCTGGGGCTGGCGTTGGCCGGCGCGGTGACGGCGCTGGTCGTCACCGAGCGGCGGCGGCCGCGCAAGCCGAAGCCCGTGGCCCCGTCGGCGGCCGTCGTGGGCCGCGGGGCGCTGGACGTGGTCAACGCGGGCCTGCGCCGTCTGACCGGCGAGTGCCTGCGCTCCGGCCGGTCGCTGCCGGACCTGTACGCGGTCGTCTACTCCGAGCGGCGGCTCGGGCTGCTGCTGGCCGCCCCCGAGGAGCAGGCTCCCGCGCCGTGGACCGCCGAGCAGGACGGCGAGCGCTGGGTGATCTCGACCGACGATCTGCACCGCCCGGGTCCCGAGGGCGAGCCGGCCCTGCCGTTCGCGCTGACGGTGACGGTGGGCCTGGACGGCCCCGACCGGGTCCTGGTCGATCTGTCCCGGGCGACGGGCGCCGTGTCGCTGACGGGCCCGCCGGACGAGGTGCGGCGGCTGGTGCGGACCCTCGTCGTCGAGGCGCTGGCCGGACCGGTGGGGGCGCTCGCGCAGGTCACTCTGGTGGGCTCGCTGTCCGACGGCACGCTGCTGCACGGCGACGAGCACCGCAGCTCGCGGCTGCACGGCGCGGCCAGCCTGGAGGAGGCGTTCGCCGGTGCGGCGTCGTCGGGCGCGGGGGCGCAGGATCCCGGCTCGCCCGAGGTGACCCAGATCTTCCGGCTGATCGAGGGCAGCAGCCGGATCGCCGTCCAGGGCGAGGCGCCCCATCTGTTCGTCGTGGACGCCTCGCAGCTCCCGCGACGCGAGGGGGCGCTGGCCGGGCTGCGGCGCGGGGACGCCCTGCTGGTGCTCGGCGAGGCTCCCACGGGCTGGCGCTGGCGCGTCGGGGCGGACGGCACGCTGGACACCGGCCCGCTCGGGCTGCGGATCACCCGGCACGCGGGACGGATGCCGTGACGGTCAGCCGGGCGCTCGGTCGTTGCCGCCCGCGTACATCCCGCGGTTGTGCAGTGCCTCACGCATGGCGCGCGCGGCGTAGTACGTACGGGACTTGACCGTGCCCGGGGGAACGCCGAGGACCTTGGCGGTCTGGTTCACGCTGCGTCCCAGATAGTGGACGTGCAGCAGGACCTCGCGCTGGGCGGGCCGCAGGTCGCCCAGCGCCTCGATGAGCACCTGGGAGGTGAGCATGTGGTCCACTCCGTCGGACACCGGCAGGTGGGCGAGTTCCGGGTCACCGGTCTCCGGTGGTCTGGCCTGGCGGGCGCGGTGGTTGTCGATGACCAGGTTGCGCAGCGCGGTGAACAGCCAGGGGCGGACCGAGTCCGAGGTCGGGTCGAGTTCGGAGGCGTGCCGCCAGGCGCGGATCGCGACTTCCTGGAGGACGTCCTCGGCCCGGTGCCAGTCGCCCTCGAGGCGCCGGGCGGCGAACTGGAGCAGGGCGTTGCCGTGCAGGTGGTACAGCGTTCTGAGGAATTCTTCGGGGCGGGGTTCCGGGGGGCCGGGTATGGGGTCTTCGGTGGGGACGCTGGCCGACAAGGCCTTTCCTCTCCGGTCGTCTGTGGGGGAAGACGGGTGCGGCCGCCTGCGGGAGAACCGACAGGCGCCGCCGCGGGCCGGCGGACGCGCAACGGCGTCCGCCGGCCCGCGGCGGCGGTGAACTCGCTTCGCCGGTCAGCCCGGTTCGTTCGAGGAGAGCGAGCCCACCTCGCGCGCGGTCAGTTCCCGGTCGTAAACGTGGACGTCCGCGATGTCACCGTTCCAGTGGTCGGCCGCCTTGCCGTTGAACTTGCCGCGGCCGATCACCACGGTGCCGGTCGGCTTCACACCGTTGGAGGCCTCTCTGGTCCCCGCGAGCCGGCCGTCCACGTAGATCCGCATCCGGTGGTCCTTCTGACTGTACGTGCCGGTCAGGTGGTACCAGTGATCGGGCTGAGGCTTTTCGGCCGTCTCCGCGACGGTCCGGGCGCCGAGGAAACTGAACGCGAAATTTCCGTCCGGTCCGGAGTACTGGAGGAAGAACGTGCTGGTCCGGTCGCCGTCCTGGGAGACGGCGGTGTGGATGCCGGTCATGTTCGCCGAGGTGGCGCGCACCCGCGCGGCGACGCTGTAGTCCTTGCCCGCGGTGTCCGGACGGGTGTTGGTGTCGGCCTGTCCGGTGCTGCCGTCGAGACGGAGGGCGCCGCCGTGCGGGCCCTCCGTCCACCGGGTCCCGCCGCTCACCGTGGCGTCGTGGCCGCCGGCCCGCGCGGTGCCGGACCGGTGCAGGGGCCACCACCCGAGCCCCTGCAACGGGTCGGTCCCGTCCTCGGGACCGGAAGCGGCCGGTTTCGCCTCGTCCGCGCTCTTCCCGGAGTCCTGGCCGCGAACCAGTTGGACCACGACGAACGCCAGGGCGACGGTCAATACGGCGATCGTGGTGATGAGTGGCCATCTGCGCGTCATGTACGTCCCCAGGAGTTACGGCATAGCTGTGTCACTGGTGATCACGAGTGCAACGGCCAAACGGTTCAGCACACATGGGGCCTGCGACGGCACTGTGAGACATCACACGTGTGCACTGGAGGGAACATGTGACCCTGGGGTGAGGGGTGTGTGAAAGCCGGTCAGTCGGCCGTGCGGCTCGCCACGTACGCGCGGTATTCCGTCAGGCTTTCGCCGCTGAGCGGGTAGTAGTCGGAGAGCCGTGCGCCCTGGTCGAGGCGGAGGCGGGCGAACGCCTCCCGGTCCTGGTGCAGCAGGGAGTCCTCGGCGAGCGGCACCGCCTTGTCCTGCGGGACGACGACCGCGCCGTCCTCGTCGGCGACGATCAGGTCACCGGGCGTCACGAGTGAACCGCCCACGCCCACCGGCACGTTGAACGCGGAGGGGAACAGCTCGGTCTGCGAGGCGTAGTGCGGGGTGACACCGGTGCACCAGACGGGCACGCCGAGCTCCCGGATCCGGGCCGCGTCCCGCACCCGTCCGTCGACGACGATGCCGGCGCCGCCGCGCAGCTTGAAGTAGCGCACCAGCATGTCGCCGAGGCAGCCGGTGAAGTGGCTGCCGTGTGCCGAGACGACCAGGACGTCACCGGGCCGCACCGACTCCAGGACGCCCCACAGCGGGGTCTTGCGCTCGATGTCCTCCTGCTCCGCGCCGTTGAAGACGTCCTCGCGCTGCGGCAGGAACTGCAGGGTCACGGCGCCGCCGGTGACCTTGACGTCCGGCTCCCGGTGCAGCGGCACGGGGCCGTCGATGAACGTCCGGGTGATGCCCATCTGGTGCAGCTTCGCGCACGCGGTCGCCGCGCTCACGTCCCGCAGCGCCTCCACCATCCGCGCGGTGGGCCGTGTGTAGGACGCCGTGTGGACCGGCGCTCGCATCGACTCGTAGCCGCCGTGGTTCTCCCCAGTCGGGTGCATGCACGTGCCTCTCCGCGCGCTCGTCGCACGCAACGCCAGTGACATCATCGCCTATCGATGGTAGATAACAGCCAATCGATTAGTGCTGTCAATGCTGTTCACACCGCCCATGTGCCAGGAGCCCGCCGTGCCCGATGCCCCCGCCGACTCGCCCCAACTCGCTTCCCGCACCGCGTGGTTCGAGGAGGCACGGTTCGGTCTGTTCGTTCATTTCGGCCTGTACAGCATGGCGGCGCGGCACGAATGGGTGCGCAGCCGGGAGGCCATGTCGCAGGAGGCGTACGACCGTTACCTGGACCGCTTCGACCCGGATCTCTTCGACGCCCGTGAACTGGCCCGTGCGGCCCGGGAGTCCGGCATGCGGTACGCGGTGCTGACCACCAAGCACCACGACGGTTTCTGCCTGTTCGACTCGGCGCTCACGGACTACACCTCGGTCCGGGCCACCGGCCGTGACCTGGTCCGGGAGTTCGTGGACGCGATGCGCGCCGAGGGGCTGCGGGTGGGCCTGTACTACTCGTTGCTCGACTGGCACCACCCGGACTTCACGGTCGACGAGCACCACCCGCTGCGCGGTACGGACGCCGAGCGGGAGCCGCGCGACATGGCGCGATATCGCGCCTACATGGAAGGTCAGATACGCGAACTGCTCACCCGATATGGCGACATCGACCTGCTGTTCTTCGACTTCACCTACCCGGAGAAGGGCCCGGAGGAGTGGGGCGCCGAACAACTGATGTCGCTCGTGCGGGAGTTGCAGCCGAACATTCTCGTCAACGACCGGCTCGGCGTTCCCGGTGACTACGTGACGCCCGAGCAGTACCAGCCGGACCGCCCCCTGGAGCGCGACGGCGAGCGGGTGCTGTGGGAGGCCTGCCACACCCTGAACGGTTCGTGGGGGTACGACCGCGACAACCACGACTACAAGGACCCGGCGCTGCTGGTGCGGATGCTGGTGGAGTCCGTGGCGTGCGGCGGCAATCTGCTGCTGAACGTCGGCCCGACCGGCCGGGGCGCCCTGGACCCGCGGGCCCGGGAGACCCTGCGGGCCATCGCCGAGTGGAGCACGCTGAACGCTCGGTCGGTGCGGGGCGCCGGGCCGAGCGCGTATCCGCCGCCGCCGGGGACGCTGTACACGCGGCGCGGCCGGTACCTGTATCTGCACCTGCTCGCCTGGCCGCTCAAGCACCTCCATCTGCCGGGGCTGGCCGGGCGGGTGCGGTACGCCCAGTTCCTGCACGACGGCTCGGAGATCCGCTTCGAGGAGATCGACCAGGCGCCGCCCGAGCACAACAACCTGGCGCCGCGCAGCCAGCCGCCGGGCACGCTGACGCTGACCCTGCCGATCGCCCGGCCCGACGTGCCGCTGCCGGTGATCGAGCTGGAGCTGGACGCCGAGCGCGCCGAAGGCGAGGTGTGACCCGGTGCCGGGCCCGTTGAGCGCGCGCCTGCTCCCCCTTGCCGAGCGGGCGCTCGCCGCGCCGGCCGACCGGCTCACGGTGCCCGACGTCACCCGCCGCGCGGTGTGGGACGCCGTGCCGGGGCCGCTGCGGACGCGCGTACTGGACGACGCGGCCGAGGAGTTGGGGCGCCCGGCGCCCCGGCTGACGGCCGGCGCGTGGGCCCGCGCGCTGCGCGACGGGAACCGGAGCGCGTACGAGGACGCGGCCTGGCGGCTTCAGGAGCGGGTCTCCCTGCTGTGCCTGGCCGCCGTCCTGACCGGCGAGTCGGCGGACGCGACCGATCCCGCGCCCGGCGCCTGCCCGCACCTGGACGCGGCGGTCGACGGACTCGTGGCGTTCGCCGAGGCGAGCACCTGGTGCTGGGCGCCGCACGAGCGGTTCGCGGCGGCGCGCGGCGAGGTGGTGCCGGATCCCGACGACCCGTACCCGGACCTGGGCACGGCCGAGGTCGCCGCGCTGTTCGCCTGGGCGGACCACGCGCTCGGCCCGCATCTCGACCGCCGCGCGCCGGGCCTGCGGAGGCGGCTGCGGCGGGAGGTGGACCAGCGGCTGCTCGGGCCGTTCGAGCGCCGCCGGGACTGGCCGTGGATCGGGGCGGACGGCGGCGCCAACAACTGGAACCCGTGGATGCACGGCGCGGTCCTGGCCGCCGCGCTGCTGCTGTGCGACGACCCCGGCGACCACGGGCGCCGCGTCCGGCTGGTCTCCCTGGTCGTCGAGGGCCTGGACCACTATGTCCGTGTGCTGCCCGACGACGGCGGCATCGACGAGGGCATCTCCTACTGGTGGGCGGGCGCGTGCCGGCTCCTGGAGATCCTCGATCTGCTCGCCGAGGCCGGCGGCCCGGCGCTCGATGCCCGTGAACTACCGCTGCTGGCGGCACTGTTGAAGTACCCGCGGCGGATGCACCTCGGTTCCGACCGGTACGTGAACGTGGGGGACGCGCCCGCCCGGCTCGACACCCGTCAGCCCTGGCAGGTGCCGTTCCGCTGGGGCGGGCGGCTCGGGCAGCCGGACACCGTGGCGCACGCGCTGGCGGGAGCGCGGCAGCAGGGGTGCGCCGCTCCCCCGCGGGCGGGCCTGGGCCGGGCGCTGGCCGCGCTGGCCGACCGGGACTGGTGCCGGGCGGTGACCGGGCCCGCCCCGGAGGAGACCTGGCAGGAGCGGGAGACATGGCTGCCGCGCCTGCAGATCCTGGTGGCCCGCGAGGCGGCCGGGAGCGCCGACGGGCTCACGCTCGCCGTGAAGGCCGGCCACAACGGCGAGCACCACAACCACCTGGACGTCGGCTCGTACTGGCTGGCGGTGGACGGCCGGCCGCTGGTGGTCGACGTCGGCCGGCCCACGTACACGGCGCAGACCTTCGGCCCGGACCGCTATGCGGCCTGGCCGTTCACCAGCGCCTGGCACAACGTGCCGGAGCCGGGCGCCGGGCAGTGTCCGGGCGCCGCGTACCGGGCGCGCGAGGTCGATGTCGAACTCCGCGCGGAAGCAACCGCGTTGACGGCGGAGCTGAGCGGCGCCTATCCGGCGGGCGCGGTCGCCCGCTGGGACCGCACGGTGCGCCTGACCCGGGCCGCGCCCGAGGCCGCGGCGGCGTACGTGAGCGTCGAGGACCGCTGGCGCGACGGGCCGCCCGAGGTCGCGCTGCGGCACGTCCTGGCCGGGCACGTCGAGCACGGGGACGGCTGGGCCAGGGTCACCCCGCCGGACGGCGGCCGCGGGCTGGAGATGCGCTGGGAGCCCGGGGCGGCCACCGTCGCCGTCGAGCCCAGAGAGCTCGACGATCCGCTGCTGACCAGGAGTTGGGGCGAGGTTCTGACCCGGCTGACGCTCACCGTGCGCGGCCCGGAACCCCAAGGTGGTCTCTGCGTACGGTGGTTGGTTGCTGCAGCACCCTTGAACTACCGAAGTGGCCGTCCTAGCATCAGCAATCGATAGACGATAGTCGCTGAGACGCGGGCACCGACACCGCCCCTGTCTCCCCCCACCCTCGGGCCACCTCCCCTTCACTGCTCCACCGGGAAGCCTGCGACTGAACACCACCTATCGATTATTCACGACTACGCAACGGAGCGTGTCCCGATGAGAACAATGTGGCGCCGTGCCTGCGGTCTGACCGTGGCTCCCCTGGTGATGGCCTCCGCCGTCGCCTGCGGCGGCGGATCCGACCAGGCCGCGGGGGGCACGACCCTCCGCGTCATCGTGAACATCACGCCGAACCTGACGGAGAAGTACTGGAACGACCTCTTCGCCGGGTACGAGAAGGCCCATCCCGGGGTGACGGTCAAGCTGGAGCTGACCGGCACCATCTCGGCCGACGCGAAGCTGCGGCAGGACCTCGCGGCGGGCGACCCGCCGGACATCGCCCAGCAGATCGTGCCGACCGCCGAGACCGCCTCGCTCTTCGCCGATCTGAGCGACGAGGCCTGGACGGCCAAGACGCCGCTCGCCGACCAGTACGCCGTGGACGGCAAGCGGTACGTGGTCGGCGTCGGCGAGCAGATCCAGTCGCTCGTCTTCTACGACAAGGCCGCCTTCGAGAAGGCCGGCCTCGACGCGACGAAGATCCGCACCATGGACGAGTTCACGGCGGCCATGGGCAAGCTGAAGGGCTCGGGCTACAAGCCGCTCCAGACCGCCGGCCAGTGGGTGACCGGCTCGCAGTTCTCGATGATGGCCGACGCGGGCGTCCTCACCGAGAACCCCAAGTGGACCGCCCAGCGCACCGCGGGCAAGGCCTCCTTCGCGGACAGCGGCTATGTGGACTACCTCAAGCAGTACAAGGGCTGGATCGACAAGGGCTACCTGGAGAAGAGCGCCCTCGGTGTCACCTACGCGGACGGCCAGACGGCGTTCCTGAACGGCAAGTCGGCGATGTACATCATGGGTTCGTACTTCGTGCCCGCCGCCGACGCCGCGAAGAAGAGCGACAACATCGGGGTGTTCTCCATGCCGACCGACGGGGCGTACCCGTCCGGCCAGTTCGGCAACATCTCCAACCCGTACGTCGTGGTGAACAAGTCGCCGCACAAGGCCGAGGCCATCGACTTCGTGAAGTGGGCGACGACGAACCCGAAGGCCATCAAGAGCCAGCTGGCATCGGACGGCAATCTGCGCTCCGGCTTCTCGTACCCCATGTCGAGCCTCGGCACCTCCGTGCAGAAGATCCTCGACAAGACGCCGTCGGTGATCGTGAAGTCGGGGGCCAACCAGCCGATCGCCGGGTACAGCGACGAGCTGAACAAGCAGATCCAGTCCCTGTACACGGGCGCGTCCCCCAAGGACGTCGCCGACGGATTGGACAAGTGGTGGAACTCGCAGGGCTGACCGACACGCAGCGGCGCGTCCGCCGCCGGGCCCGGCTGCGCGAGTCGGCGCTCTCCTTCGGGATGATGGGCCCGGCGGTCCTGCTCTACACGGTGATGACGGTCGTACCGGTCGGCGTGGCGGTGTATCTGAGCCTCACCGACTGGGACGGCTTCTCGACCGCCGCGTTCATCGGGCTCGACAACTACAAGCACCTCTTCGACGACCCGAGTTCGTCGGACGCCTGGTACGTGACCGGCCTGATCGCCGTGGCCGGCACCGTGCTGATGGTGGGCCTCGGGCTTGTCTACGCGCTCGCGCTCAAGGGGCGTTCACGCGCCAACTCCTTCTTCCGGGCCGTCGCCTACTTCCCGCACGTAATCAGCGCGCTGATCCTCGGCTATCTGTGGGCGGCGATCCTCGGGACGAACGGGGCGATCAACAACACCCTCGCCAAGTTCGGCATCGAGCCGGTCGGCTTCCTCTTCGACGAGAAGTTCGCGGTGATCTCCCTGATCGGGGTCATCGTGTGGGCGGGCTTCGGCTTCAACGTGGTGCTGTTCGTGGCGGCCCTGCAGACCGTCCCGGCCGAACTGCTCGAGGCCGCCGCGATCGACGGCGCCGGCAAGCGGCAGATCAACACGCGGATCGTGATCCCCATGATCGCGCCCGTGGTGACGGTGGCGACGGTGCTGAATCTGGTGGGACTGATCCGGGCCTACGACATCGTCGTCAGCCTCACCGGCGGCGGTCCCGCGGGATCGACGCAGACGTTCACGTATCTCATTCTCGCCCGGTCCTTCGAGGGCACCAAGGTCGGTTACGCGACCGCACAGGCCGTGTTCCTGATGGTGGTGTCCGCCGTGCTCGCCCTCTTCGTGACGGCGCTGCGCAACCGCCAGGACCAGGCAGCGACAGGTCGGTGAGGAGCCGGTGGTGGTGGTACTAGAGGCAGAACCCGAGACGGCGGCCCGCAAGCGGCCGAAGGCGGCCCGGTCCGCCGGCCGGGACGACGGCGGGAGCGCCGCCGAGCGCGAGGAGTCCCGGTCGCCGGTGCGCTGGGCGCTGCTCGGCGTGCTGTTCGTCGTGATGGTCGTGCCGATCTACCTGCTCGTCGTCAACGCGTTCAAGTCGCAAGCGGAGATCCTCGACAACCCGTTCTCGATCCCGCTCGGCGGGCTCACCTTCGAGCACATGGGCGCGGCGATCAGCAGCCCGCAGTTCAACGTGATCGGCGGCTACGGCTTCACGCTGTTCCTCGTCGTCATGGTGGACGTGCTGTGCATCCTGCTGGCGGGACCGGCCGCGTACGCGATCGCGCGCAGCCTCAAGAAGCGCACGCAGCTGGTGCTGCTGTACTTCCTCGCGGGCACGTTCATCCCCGGCGCGGCCGTGATCATCCCGGTGATCTACGTGCTGCGGGAGATCGGCCTCGCCAACACGGTGACGGGTCTGGTGGCGCACGACGTGGCGTCGACGCTGCCGGTGAGCATCTTCCTGTTCGTCGGGTTCATCCGCACGATCCCGGTGGACATCGACCACGCGGCGACGATCGACGGCGCGGGCCGCTACCGCACCTTCTGGACCATCATCTTCCCGCTGATGCGTCCGGCGGTGGTCACGGTGCTGATCCTCAACTCCATCGGGATCTGGAACGACTTCATCTCCCCGCAGATCCTGCTCAGCCCGTCCTCCGGGCACTACACGGTGACGACGGCGATCTACGCCGGCATCAGCCAGTACTCGACGGACCTGACGAAGGTGTTCCCGAACCTGCTGCTCGCCGTCGCGCCGGTCGTCATCTTCTTCATCTACATGCAGCGCCACATCATCAGCGGGCTCACGGTCGGTGCCGTGAAGGGCTGACCTCCCCGCCGACCCCCACGAGAAAGGATCACGCTGTGCCCAGGAGATGGCGACATCTGCCCGCAGCCGCCCTGCTCACCGCGGTGACGGTGATCGCGGCCGGCCATCCGGCCGCGGCCGCCCCGGCCGGAGCGCAGGCGGCCACGACCTACTACGTCGGCCCCTACGGCGACGACGGCAACGCCGGTACGAACGCCACGTCCCCCTTCCGGCACATCCAGAAGTGCGCGGACGTGATGGTGCCGGGCGACACCTGCGAGATCGTGTCGGGCAACTACGAGGAGACGGTGGTCCCGGCCCGCTCCGGCACCGCCGCGCAGCCGATCACCTACAAGGCGGCGGCGGGCGCGGACGTGACGGTGAACGGCGCCTCGAAGGTCTCCGGTTTCGACCCGGTCACCGCCGCCGACGTCACGGCGATCGCCCAGAAGGACCCGTACGCGGCGGACTCGCAGTTCAGCGACGCGGTGGCGGCGGGCCACATCTACAGCACCGATGTCGACCTGGGCTCCGACGTGTCCACGGTGCAGGTGTTCACCGACAAGAAGATGGACGTCGAGGCCCAATGGCCTTATCCCGGACCGGACTTGCTCGACCCCTCGCTCCAGTACGCCGGTGAGGGCAGCGCGGACGCCACGATCGCCGACGCGGACCTGACCCGCCCGGCGGGGTACTGGGACGGCGCGCGGGCCCTCACCGGCTACTGGTACGTCTCCGCGACCGGCACGGTGAAGAGTTCGGCGGTCGGCTCGGTGACCCTCGACGTGGCGCCGCCGTGCGTGCACAAGGTCGTCCCCAAGGAGACCCGGTACGCGTTGTCCGGGAAGATCGGCGAACTCGCCCACCCCGGCGAGTGGTTCTACGACCCGACGGCCAAGCGCCTGTACGTGTACGGGGACGACGACCCCGACACCCACACGGTGCAGGTCAAGCGGCGCACCCTGGGCTTCGACCTGACGGGCGCGAGCCACGTGAACGTCAAGGGCGTGAAGCTGTTCGCCACGACGATCAGGACCGGCGCCTCCAGCACGGGCGTGACCCTCGACGGCATCACCGGCACCTACCTCTCGCACTACACCGACATCACGCAGGGCGCGACGGACTGCGGCTCGACGGTGACACGGGGCGTCGGTGATACGGGGATCGTCCTCGACGGCACGTACAACAAGATCGTGAACAGCGATCTGTCGCTGAGCGCGGGGAACGGGGTGGCGCTGCGCGGCCAGAACAACACGGCCACCGACAACGTCATCCACGACGTCGACTACATGGGCACCTACGCGGCCGGCGTCGCCGTGCAGGGCAACAGCCAGACGGTCACCCACAACACGATCTCCCGGGTCGGCCGCAGCGGCATCAACCTGCAGTGGAACACCGTGGACGGCCTGGACCCGGGCAAGGACACGATCGCGTACAACGACATCTCCGGGTACGCGCGGCTCAGCCTGGACGTCGCCGCGATCTACACCTGCTGCAGCGCGTACATGATGGGCTCGTCCATCGACCACAACGTGCTGCACGATCCGTCGCCGACCACGACGTCCACGACGTTCGGCATCTCCGGGGTGTACGCCGACAACGGGCAGAGCGATCTCGTCATCGCGAACAACGTCGGCTGGGGCAACCGCGAGGGCACGGTGATGCTGAACGGTCTGGGCACCGGCTCGCACGACAACGGCGTGTACAACAACACCGGCGGGATGACGCTCTTCTACGTCAAGGAGGCGGGCCAGTCCACGGGCACGCACATCGCCAACAACATCGGCCCGATCAAGGGACTGGACGGTGCCTCGGCCGGCGGGCTCGTGGCCGATCACAACATGCTGGAGGACGTCGACCCGCGCTTCGTGGACGCCGCCGGGCACGACTACCGGCTGGCGGCCGACTCGCCGGCCCGCAATGTGGGCCTCGCGGTGCCGGGCGTCAACGACGGGTCCACGGACCCGGCGCCGAGCCTGGGCGCGTACCAGTACGGTGCGCCCAAGTGGACGGCGGGCGCCCGCCGTTGACCTAGGGGTGACACACGGAGGGCCCGAGCCGGATGTCCGGCTCGGGCCCTCTGGGCGTTCGGCTCAGCCGCGCTTGGCCGCGGCCGCCTTCTTGCGGGGCTTCTTCGTCTCCCGCGCGTCCGGCACCGGTCCGCGGCCCGCGGCGTGGTCGGCGAACGCCGCGGCCGCCTTGTCGGCCTCCCCGTCCCGCAACAGGTCGACCAGGCGCCCGTGTTCGTGCGCCATGGCCTGCCAGTCGCCGTCGAAGAGCGGGTCGGAGATGGCCCGCAGGGTGCGCAGGCTCGGCTCGATGACCTCCCACATGCGGGCCAGGAACGGATTGCCCGCGCACTGACTGACCACGGTGTGGAACTCGATGTCGGCGGTGCGGAAGCTGCTGACGTCGCTCGCGGCGACCGCCTCGTGCATCCGCTCCACCAGGGCGTCGAGCTCGGCGAGCTGCTCGTCGGTGATGTGCTCGGCGGCGAGCTGCGCGGCCAGCCGCTCCAGCGGCTCGCGCACCTGGCGGGCGTACTCGGCGTCCTCCGAGGAGATCTCGACGACGAAGTGACCGCGCCGCGGGACATGCATGAGCAGCCCCTCGCGGGCGAGCCGCTTGACCGCCTCGCGCACCGGGGCCTGGCTCACGCCGAGCCGGCGGGCGATCTCCGACTCCACGACCCGGTCGCCCGGTCCGAGGTCACCGTCCACGACCGCCTGGCGGAGCAGTTCGTACACCTGGTCGGAGATCAGGGTCTTGCGGAACCGGTCCTTGTTGGTGGCCAGCGTGGAGACGAAGCCACCCGACGCGTTAGATGCCATGAATTCCCAATCCTGCGCTGGGGCACGTCAGTTGGTCCATATGCGGCTGTGCGGGTATCCGGGTATGGGGACCATCGTACGCGCCCATCGTCTATCGATGGAGTCACATCGAGCTTTCCAACTGCTTGGCCAGCCAGGCCAGTTTGACGACCTCGTGGTCGGGGCCGCCGCCCTCGTGGTCGTTGAAGGGGTAGACCTCGATCCGCTTGTCGGCCTGGTCCACGCCCCGCTCGGCACCGTAGTGGTTGAACGCCGCGTACACGGTGGAGGGCGGGCATATGTGGTCCATCAGGCCGACCGAGAACAGTGTCGGCGCACTCGCCCGGCGGGCCAGTGAGGCGCCGTCGAAGTAGGACAGGGTACGGGCGACGGTGGCGGCGTGCTCGCGGTGCAGTTTCACGAACTTGGCGACCTCGACGTACGGGACCGCGTCGGTGATCGTCGTGGCCCGCGGGAAGTGGCACAGGAACGGCACGTCCGGCATCACCGCCACCAGATCGGGGACGAGGCCGGCCGCGGCGAGCGCGATGCCGCCGCCCTGGCTGGTGCCGGTGACCACGGTGCGGGCCGGGTCGACGGCCGGGTGCGAGCGGGCGGCGGCGACGGCGCGCACGGCGTCCGTGTACAGCCGCCGGTAGAAGTAGCGCCGCGGGTCGAGGACGCCGCGGGTGAGGAAGCCGGGCGCGGCGGTGTCGCCGGTGGCCGGGTCGGGGTCGGGGGTGTCGGCGCCCTGGCCGCGGGTGTCCATGACGAAGTGCGCGTACCCGGCGTCGGCCCACAGCCGCTTCTCGTGCGGGGCGCCCCGGCCGCTGCCGTAGCCCAGGTACTCGACGACGACCGGGAGCGGCCCCGTGCGGGTGACCGGCAGCTGGAACCAGCCGCGCACGGGGTGCCCGCCGTAGCCTGCGAAGGTCACGTCGAAGGTGTCGATCGTCGCGAGCCCGTTGTGGACCGGCGTGAACGTCGCGTCGATGCCGAACGGCTCCTGCTCGGCGAGCGTCTCCCGCCAGAAGGCGTCGAGGTCGGCCGGCTCGGGCAGCTCGGGGCGGTATCTCTCCAACTCGTCCAGGGGCAGGTCGAACTGGGCCATGGGGCATCTCCGCTGAGGTCGGGGCCGGATCGTGGATCGGTCATCGCCTATCGATCATCGAGAGAATCGAATCAGGGGCGTTCGAGCACTGTCAACAGCTCAGCCGGTACGCCCGGACGGCGTTGCCGTGCAGCACGCGCTCGCGCTCTTCGGCCGTCAGGCGGTCAAGTCCCGCGCGGGACAGGGCCAGTGATCCGGCGCGGGAGCCGCGTGGCAGGCAGATCGGCCAGTCGGAGCCGACGAGACAGCGGTCGGGGCCCAGCGCGTCGACCACCCGCCGCACGAGGTCGGCGACGCGCTCGGGGGCGACGCCGTGCTGCTGGGTCAGCAGGCCGGAGATCTTCACCAGCACGTTCGGCACGGCCGCCGCCCGCTCCAGGTCGCGGCGCCACTCCCCCGGGTCGCCGTCGACCAGGTTCGGCGGGTTGCCGAGGTGGTCGACGACGAGGGTGAGCCCGGGGTGCCGCTCCGCGATCCCGGCGGCGGAGGCCAGTGCCCCGTGGTGCAGATTCACTTCGAGGACCAGGCCGGACGCGTCCAGGACGGGGATCAGCGCCCGGGCGGTCTCGGGGACGTCCGACAGTGAACCGCCGCCCAGCCGCATGCCGTTGGGCGCCGTGCCGCCCCACTCCGTCAGCAGCTCCCGGAAGCGGTCCGGGCCCTCCTCGCCGTGCGCGTGGAGATTGCCCACGTATCCCGCGACCAGGTCCGGGCGGCGCAGCCGCAGCGCGCGCAGGGCGCCCGTCTCGCCCGTGTCGCCGCGCGCGGCCTCGACGAGGACCGTGCCGGTCAGCCCGTCGGCCCCGGTGCCGGAGCGGGCCAAGTCCGCCTCGTCGTAGGCCCGGTGGTGCGGGCTGTCGGGCCGGATCCAGCCGAACCCCCGGTCCGGGTCCCACAGATGGGCATGGCAGTCGATCACGGTCCGCTCCCGAGTATTGACACGTCGGCTCCCCGCCGGTGACTCTAACCATCGGCTATCGATGGGCGATTGTTCAATACGGCAATCCGCATGCGACGAAGGAGCGGGTGTTCCCCATGCTCAGGTCTGAGCCGACCGGCGGCACACGGGCAGGCGGCGAGGCCCACGGGCCTTCGCTGAACGCCCGCCTGCCCCTCACCGAGACGCCCCGATGGGCGCTGCTGGAGAGGGAGTTGTTCGCGACACAGGAGAAGGCGTGGCGGCTCTTCGCCGACCGCTACACCGAAGCAGACGGACGACTCGTCTTCCGCGGCAGGCTCGGCGAGGGCATGGACGGCCGGGACGGCGTCGACGACTTCTACGAGCCGTTCTTCAACTGGCCGACGCTGTACGTGCTGGGCGGCAGCGCCGAACTGCTGACCGCGGCGCGCCGGCACTGGCAGGGGGTGAGCGCGCAGCTCACCGAGATGGGCATGCTCGTCGACGGCCTGGAGCGCGGTTACGACTGGTTCCACCAGGGCGAGGGCCTGCTGCTCTTCTACGGTCTGTGCCTGGCGGACCCGGACGACGCCGAACTGCGCTCGCTGGCACGGCGGTTCGCCGACGTCTACCTTCCGGGAGGCCCGAACTACGACCCGGAGCACCGGGTGCTGCGCGCCCCGCACAACGGCGCGGCAGGACCCCGGTTCGGGTTCAGCGACGAGGAGCCGTACTTCCCGTGGAGCCTGGCCCTGCACCCGTACGGGCTGCCGCTGGACGGGTTCGACGGCGTCTCCTCCTTCGAGCAGCTGGCCGGGTCCCCGGAGCTGGCCCGCGCCTACGGCCGGGCGATGTGGGACCGGATGGGGCGCGGCGACACCCTGGTGAACCTGGGGGCGACGGGTCTCGCGACGAACGCGTATCTGCTCAGCGGTGAGCAGGCCTACGCGGACTGGGTCGCCGAGTACGTCGGCGTCTGGCAGGAGCGCCTCGCGGGACGCGAGGTCGTCCCCGACAACGCGGGGCTCGACGGCGAGGTGGGCGCTTATCTGGACGGCCGCTGGTACGGCGGGCACTACGGCTGGTCGTGGCCGCACGGCCTGTCCCCCGTGGGCAGTTCGTCCATCATCGGCGCCGCCAACGCCACGCTGCTGACCGGCGACCGCGGCTATCTGGAGCTCGCCCGCAACCCCCTCGACGCGGTGCTGCGGCACGCGGAACGGCGTGGCGCGGACGGGATGGGCACCCTCGGGGAGCGCTGGGAACCGCATCTGCGGGCGATGGACGCCGAGCGGACGCTGATGGTGCCGCAGCGGCACAACGACTCCGGCTGGTTCGACTTCACCGTCATGCCGGGCCAACTCCCGCTCACGCTCTGGCACTTCAGCCGCGAGCAGGCCGATCAGGACCGGATCGAGGAGCTGCGCGCCGGGGCCGCGTGGGACTGGACGGCCGTGCACACCCAGCGGATCAAGGACGAGGCCGGGCACGAGGAGCCCTGGTACGAGTTCCTGCACGGGCGCAATCCGGACTTCCCCGAGCGGATGCTCAACAGCGCGCTCGCGAGCTGCGCGGAGCGGGTCTCCGCGATCGAGGGCGACACCGTGGACCCGGCGGTCGGCCCGGACGTCCTGGACATCCACCACTGGCAGCACCTCAACCCGGTGGTCACGGAGGCCCTGCTGCAGCTGACGACCGGCTCCCCGCAGGTCCTCTACAACGGCGGCCTCGCCCAGCTGCACGTCCGCTACCACGACGCCGAGGCCCGGCGCCCCGGCCTCCCGCGCGACGTGGCGGCCCTCGTGTCCGACATCCGTCCGGAGCACACGGTGGTGGAGCTGGTGAACCTCGGCGACGCGGCGCGCTCGCTCCTGGTGCAGGCGGGCTCGTTCGCCGAGCACCGGATCACCGCCGTCCGCGCGGACGACGGCCCCGAGCAGCCGGCCGACGGACCGTACGTCCGCGTCGCCCTGCACGGCCGCACCCGGCTGCGGCTGACCCTGACCATGACGCTGCGCGCCCGGCGCGCGGCGATCGCCTCGCCCTGGGGGACCGCATGACAGACCGACTGCCGTTCGCGCTGCCCCGCCTCGGGATCGGCACCGCGCCCCTCGGCGGGCTCTTCGAGGAGGTCTCCGCGGAGGCCACCGTCGAGGCCGCGGCCGAGGCCGGGATCAGGTACTTCGACACGGCGCCCCGCTACGGCCACGGCCAGGCCGAGCGCCGCCTCGGCCGGCTGCTCGGTCCGGCCGGGATCGACGACCCGGTGATCTCGACGAAGACCGGCTGGCTGCTGCGCCCGAAGCCGGACGGCTCGCCGGGCGAGGTGGTCACGGACTGGACGGAGCGCGGCATCCGGGAGTCCCTGGAGTCGAGCCTGACCCGACTGGGCCGGGACAGCGTCGACATCCTCTATCTCCACGACCCCGACCACTATCCGGACGAGATCCGGCGCACCGCCTATCCCGCGGTGCGCCGGCTGCGGGACGAGGGACTGATCCGCGCGATCGGCTTCGGCATGAACCACAGCAAGCAACTCGCCGCTTATGTCGACGAGTTCGAGGTCGACGTCGTGCTGATCGCGGGCCGCTTCTCGCTCCTGGACCACGAGGCGCTGGACACGCTGCTGCCGCTGTGCGCCAGGACCGGTACGGCGGTGGTGGTCGGCGGCGTCTTCAACACCGGCCTGCTGGCCGACCCGTCACCCGACGCCATGTTCAACTACCGTCCGGTGCCTGCGGAAACGCTGGACAGGGCCCGGCGGTGCCGGGCCCTGTGCGCGGAGTTCGGCGTGCCGCTGCCCGCGGCCGCGATCCAGTTCCCGTATCTGCATCCGGCCGTCGGCTCCGTCGTCGTCGGCTGCCGTTCGGCGGCCGAGGTGACGGCGAACGCCGCGGCGGCCCGCTTCCCGGTCCCCGACGCGCTGTGGCGGCGGCTCGCGGACGAGGGCTTCGTACCGCGGCAGTTGCTCAGCCGGTGACGGTCTGCCGGGCACGGTCGGGCAGGGCGCGGACGGCGTCGGCCGCGTCCCGCACCGTGTGCGTGGTCTCGCGCCGGGCCTTCGCCGCCTGCTTGCGGCCGGTGGTCGCGGCGCCGCGGGCGCGGTAGGCCATGGACGGTTTGCCGTGGGTGTCGGCCGCCGTGATCAGCAGCCCGCCGATGAGCGACACGTTCTTCACGAAGTGGGTGCGCTGCTGCCGCCGCCGCTCGGGGTCCTTCTCCTTCCACCAGGCGTGCCCGGCCAGGGTCGTCGGGACGAGCGAGCCCGCGAGGGCGAGCGCGGCGACACGCGGCGCGATCCCGGTGGCGAGCAGCAGTCCCGCGCCGATGTGCACCGCACCGTTCAGCCGGACGAGCTGCTCCGGGTCGTCCGGCAGTCGCGGCACCCGGGAGGCCACGGGTGTGGCGACCGGTTCGGCGGCCGGGGCCACGCGCCCGGGGTCGCGGACGGTGGAGAGCCCTCCGGTGATGAAGACGGAGGCGAGCATCGGACGGGCGAATTTCCTGAGTACAGCCATGGAGTCCGCGTTCCCGGGTGCGGGCAGGACACGCATGACGATCGCCGGGCGGGGCACTCGGCGGCCATGAGAACCGTGACGGCAGTGGCGTCCGGAGCCGCCGGGCTCGCGCTGGCCTCCGTGCTCGTGGGGTGCGGCGGCGACTCCCCCTCGTCCGACTCCTCCCCCGCGGCGGGTGCCGCGGCGCTCGCGTCGTCCGGTGACCGCCTCGTGGTCACCACGGAGAACGGGCTGCGGCTGCGTCCCACAGACGGCGACCGGGTCACGGTCGACGACGGTGTCGACCACCGCTGGTCGCACCGCGACCACACCTGGGTCCTGGACCTGACCTGCAAGGGCACGGGGCAGTGCCCCCGGATGCCGCGGGTCGCCGTACCGGACGACACGGCGGTCACCGTCGTCGCCCGCAACGCCGGCATCGACGCCGCGGGCGTCCCCGGCGCCCTGGACCTGACGACCGTCAACGGCGATGTGACCGTGGCCGACGCGGGCGCCGACGGCGCGGCGGTACGCCTCACCACCCGCAACGGCTCCGTCCGCGCGACCGGCGTACGGGCCCGCTCCCTGGCCGCCGAGACGGTGAACGGCGACGTCGTCCTCGGCTGCGCCGACGCGCCCCGGCGTCTGTCGGCCACCACGGTCAACGGCACGGCGTCCGCGGTCCTGCCGCACGACGCCCCCGCCTACCGGACCACCGCCACGACGGACAACGGGCGTCCCTTCGTCTCCGTGCCCGCCGAAGGCGCCGCCGCCGACCGGACGTTGACCCTGTCCACCGTGAACGGGGACGTGCGGGCCCGGCGCGACTGACGTCTCGCACCCCGGCTGTCCGTGCCCTGTGCAATCATGCGCCGACAACGAGCGGGGCCACCCTGGGGAGGGGCAGGTCCCGCGCCGCGACGGTCAGGAGCACGGAACGTGATCACGGGTGGGGAACAGGGCGGTTCGTCCGTCTCGGACGAGGAATGGGAGCGATTCCAGCGGGAGTCGGCGGAGGGGGTGCCGGACGCGCCCAAGGAACCGTCGGCGCGGGCCCGCATGGTGACGCGTCGGCTGCGGGAGGAGCCGGGCCCGCCCGCGGGCTGGCGGGAGCACCGGCCGCCGCGGCGGCGCAAGCACTGGTACGTGATCGGGCTGCTGGCCGCGCTCGCGCTGGTCGTCGTCGCGGTGGTCCGCCCGGGTCCGGTCAGCGGCTGGTTCGGCGGCGAAGACGATCCGACCGCCCCCACCCGCGCCACCCCGGCGGAGCCGTTCCGGGGGTCGCCCGCCGCCACCTGGGCGGACGGCGCGGCCGGGCTCGACCTGCCCGAGGCGGCCGCCACCGGCGGGATGAGCAGGACCCAGGTGGCGCGGGCGCTGGAGCGGACGCGGGACTTCTTCGTCGCGGCCAACCTCGCCCCGGACGTGCTGCGCGGTGCGCACCCCGCGAAGGCGATCGCGTACATCGATCCGCGCCAGGACGACATGCGGACGTTTCTGGCGAAGGCGTTCACGGACCCCGGGGCGAAGAACGACCCGACGCTGCTGTTCAGCCGCTTCGACCCGGACAAGGCGCGGCTCGTCGGCGACGTCGTCAAGGTCCGGGGCACGATGACGTACGAGGCGGCCGAGGGCGGCGGCCTGGAGGTGCACACCGACGTCACGTTCGTGTACCCGGTGACCAGTGCGGACGGGAACGGCCAGGACGTGACGCGCACCATCGTGCGCCGCGACGTCACGGTCGCCTGGGAGCGCCCGGCGCGCGGCTCGGGCCCGGAGACCTTCTCGCTGCGCAGCTTCTTCGAGTACGCGACCAACGCCGGCTGCGACACGAACACGGGCTATCTCGACCCCGACTTCGAAGCCCACTCGGCCGGTGGCGGCGAGTCCGTCGACCCCTACGACCGCAGCGAGCCGCTGGACGGTTCCGAGGGCGGGGACGGGACCTGCGACACCGCGACCCGGTCCTGAACCCGCTCAGCCGCTGAAGGCCCCGAAGTCGTCGCGGTCCTCGTCGTCGACGAGGTCGTCGGAGTCCTCGGGGTCCTCGGCCTCGGCGGCGTCGTCCTCGAAGTCGTCGCCGTCGTCCGCGTAGTCGGAATCGTCGGGGTCCTCGGAGTCGTCGGGGTCCCGCGCCCAGAGGGGCACGGTCGGGGCTGCCATCAGGGCCACCACGGCCACCTCGTCCCTGTACGTGTCGGTACGGCGGGCCCGTGTCCGTGTCCTGAGGGCGGCCGCCTCCAGCAGTAGACCCGGGGCGGCGCCGACCGGCAGGGCCACGGCGGCCGCTCGGGTGAATGGAGCGCTCGGGGCCGCCCGCTCAGTTCCAGATCGCCTGGGCCAGGGTCGCGCCGACGAGCGCGGAGCCGAGGCCGCCCAGGACGCTGCCGACCACGTTGGCCAGCGCGTAGAAGCGCATGCCCGTCTCCGCGAGCCGCAAAGTCTCGTAGGAGAACGTGGAGTACGTCGTCAGCGCGCCGCAGAAGCCCGTGCCGATGAGGAGCTGGAGGTGCGCGGAGGCCGCGCCGGCCATGACCGCGCCGGTGAGCAGGCCGAGGACGAGCGAGCCGACGACGTTCACGGCGAACGTGCCCCAGGGGAACACCGTGTCGTGCCGGGCCTGCACCGTGCGGTCGGTGAGATAGCGCAGCGGGGCGCCGACCACGGCGCCCGCGATCACCAGGAGCCAGTTCACGCCGCTCCCCCGTCCTCGCGCCCGCCGGTCCGCCGGACGCCGGCGACGACGCGGCGGGTCAGGTGCGTCGTCGTCCAGACCGCCGCGAGGGCGATGCACAGGGTCAGGGCCAGATAGCCGAGCGCGGTGCGCGCCTCGTCGCCGTCGGTCAGGGTCCTGATGTCCACGGCGTACGTCGAGAAGGTGGTGAAGCCGCCGAGGACGCCGGTGCCGAAGAACGGGCGGACCAGGCGGTGCACGGGCCGCACCTCCGTGACGAGGACCATGAGGATCCCCATCACGGCGCAGCCGATCACGTTCACCCACAGGGTCGTCCACGGGAAGGCGCCGCTCGCCGTGGGCCACAGGAGCGCGGCGCCGTACCGGGCGCAGGCGCCGATGGCGCCGCCGGCCGCCACCACCCCGATCACCGGTGCCTGTTCCCGCCAGGGCGCGGCGGGCCGGACGGCGGGTCCGGCGGGGGCGGCCTGGGCCGTCTCTACGGGCTCGTTCGGCATGGAGGTGCGGGCCTTCTTCACGGGCTGGGGACGTCCGAGCCTATCCCGGCGATCTCCCCGGTGCTCCTCCGGCCCGGCGTACCGCCCGCCGTCACAGACCTTGGCCCAGCCCCCCGCCGCCCACCACGTAACTGCACTGGGTGTAGGTGTATCCGGGTGCGATGGTGCCGCCCGCGGCGCGGCTGTTCGCCGTGCGGGAGGCGCCGCCGGGCTTGTGCAGGAAGTGGTACGAGCCCGCGGGCAGCCGGAGCGTGGTGTGCGGGTAGGACTTGCCGCTCGCGTGGCACGCCTTGCTGCGCCCGGCCGTCTCGGTGGCGTACGTCCGGCAGGAGCCGCAGCCGGCGATGGTGACGCGCCCGGTGACCGGGCCGGTGTACAGGACCTCGACGGGGTCCGGGCCGTCGTTGCTGATCACCAGCTCCATGCGGGAGCCGCCCGGGGAGTGCGCGGGCGGCAGCCGGAGCCCCGCCGAGGGCCGCTCCTCCGCGATCTCGGCGGCGATCGCGACCTGCTGGGCCCGACCGCGCCGCTTGTCGCTCTTGTAGGTGCCCGCGAAGTCGCTCAGCGTCGTGCGCGCCGAACCGAACTTCTTGTCCGCGAACTGGTCGATGCCGCAGGCGTACTCACCGTCGCGCACCGCCCTGTCGACGTCGCCGCGCAGATGGGCGGGGGCGGGCGCGGGCAGTTCCTTCGCGGTGTCGCCGATCCGGCGCAGCGCGTCGGTGGCGCGACAGGGTTCGGCGCCGTCGAGTTGCCCGGCGCGCCGCTCGACGGCGTCGTGCAGAGCGGGTTCGACCCCGGCGGCCTGCTTCGACTCCGGGAACGTGCGCAGGAGTTGGCCGAGTTCGCCGCCCTGCCCGTCGCTCTCGCCCGAGCCCAGCTTGCCGGTGCCGCAGGCGAGCAGCGAGGCGGCCAGCCGCGTGTCGGGCCAGCCGGCCAGGTCGCCGAGGACGGAGCGGTCGATGGACCGGGGCACGTCCCGCAGATAGGCGAGCGGCGCGACGGCCGCGCAGTGGTCGTGGTCGGCGTAGGGCGCGGCGACCGTGCGGTAGTACACGACGAGGCTGTCGTGGACCTGCTTCGCGGCCCGGGAGCCGGGGTGGTTCTCGGCGAGGTCGTGGTAGCGGCCGAGGGCGGTGCGGTAGTCGGGGCGGGCCTGCGCGAAGTCCTCGCCGGCGGTCCGCTCGACGAGGGCGTCGGTCCGCTCCAGCCGGTCGAGCAGCATGGCCTCCACGGCGTCGTCGCGCAGCGCCCCGTACCCGACCGCGCCGCCCGCGGGCACGGCGAGCAGCAGCACACCGAGCACGAGAGCCGCGACGGGTCTGACCCGTACGGCGGTCGACGGCGCGCGCAGGCCTCTTCGGGCACCGTCCGCCGCCGCTGCCAGCAGCAGGACGAGGTATCCGGCGACCGCCCAGGCGGGCACGCCGTCGGGGTCCGCGGGCAGCGCGACGACCAGCAGCGCGGCGGTCGCCGCGAGGCAGAGCGCGGTGAGCGCCCAGTGCCGCAGCAGCGCGTAACCGAGGCCGAGCCCCGAGAGGTTGAGCAGCCCGGCGGCGACGGCGCGGACGGGATCGGCGGGCCCCGGCGGCGCCTCGGGCGGAGGCGGCGGCCCGAACCGCAGCACCTGCGTGGGCCCGAAGTCCGGCGGCACCGGCTGACCCGGCAGCCCAGGCGGACCCGGCGGACCCGGCGGACCCGGCGGCATGGGCGGCACCGATGCGGGCGCGGGCGCACCCGGTGGCGGCATCTGCGGCGGCGGCCCGAACCCGCCGCCTCCCCCGCTCCCGCCGCCGCCCGTTCCGCTCTCGCGCTCCGCATTCCCGGACATGTCCCCCGGCCACCTCATCGCGGTCCCCCAACCGTCAGGTGTCACAGCCCCGCTGCAACGATCCGGGGCGATGCCGGGCCTGTCAATCGGGTTCGGGGGGCCGATCGTTCCCAACTGCCTTTACTTTCCGACGGCTTGACGCCCTCACGCCGCCCCCATTAACTCAACTCTTGAATTAAGACGCTCGGGCACACAGCGACGCACCAGGCACGCCAGACGCACCAGACGCACCACCAGCACCCGTATCGGGACCATTGGGAGGGAATCTTGCGTCACGTCACACCCCTGCACCGGAACAGCAGAAGAAGACAGGCGGTTCTGCTGGCCGTCTCCGCGCTCGCCGCGGGACTGCTGCCCCTGACCACCGCGGGACCGGCCGCGTCCGCGGACGATCCGGCCCCCGTGCCGGTCGACCGCTTCGAGGGCGAGGTGCCCTTCGCCGGCCAGCCCGCCGAGGGCATCTTCACCTGGGGCGGCGATTCGGACGATCCGCCGAAGCTGGAGCTGAAGGAGCGCGCGGACGCACCCGAGGGCGCCAAGGTGCTCGAGGGGTCGTACGACATCAGCGGCTACGGCGGGTTCAGCCATGACTTCGCCGCCGATCAGCCCGCCCACGACTGGTCGGCGCACCGCGGCATCCGCTTCTGGTGGTACGGGGACGACTCCGGCCGCAAACTCACCTTCGAGATCAAGGACGGCGGCGCGCACGGCGAGGCGTCCGAACTGTGGAACACGCAGTTCACCGACGACTTCTCCGGGTGGAAGCAGGTCGAGCTGCCGTTCACGCAGTTCGCGTACCGCACCGACTACCAGCCGGTCGGCGGCATCGACCAGGTCCTGGGCCTCGACAAGATGTGGGGCTACTCGGTCACGCTGCCCACCGGCTCGAAGTCGCAGTTCGCCATGGACGACGTGGAGTTGTACGGCGCGGCCGATCCGGCGCTGCGGGCGGCGGTGACCACGGACGCCGCCGTGTACCCGGTGAAGGAGGGCGGCTCGGCGAAGGTGAAGCTGTCCGTGACGACCACGGGCAACGTCCCGGTCGCGGACGAGGTCACCGTCGCGTACGCCACCGACGGCGGCACCGCGACGGCGGGCAAGGACTACACCCCGGTCAGCGGCAAGGTCACCTTCCCCGCGGGCACCGCCTCCGGCGCGACGCGCACCGTCACGGTCGCCACGGCGAAGGACCGGGACAAGGCGGAGAACGCCGAGACGATCCCGCTGAAGCTCACCGTGACCGGCGCCAAGGCGCCCGCCGAGACACCGCAGGTGGTCGTCGACGCGCACGGTCTGCCCTACCTCGACGCCAAGCTGCCGATCAAGAAGCGGGTCGCCGACCTCGTCTCCCGGATGTCCCTCGCGGAGAAGGCCGGCCAGATGACGCAGGCCGAGCGCGGCGGTGTGGGCAGCGGCGGCGACGTGTCCGCGTACGACCTGGGTTCGCTGCTCTCCGGCGGCGGTTCGACGCCGACGCCGAACACGGCGGCCGCCTGGGCGAAGATGATCGACGGCTTCCAGCTGCGGGCGCAGGCGACCCGGTTCCAGATCCCGCTGATCTACGGCGTGGACGCGGTGCACGGGCACAACAACCTGACCGGCGCCACGGTCATGCCGCACAACATCGGCATCGGCGCGTCGCGCGACGCCGCGCTCGCCGAGAGGACCGGCGCGGTGACCGCGTCCGAGGTGCGCGCGACCGGTGTCCCGTGGGACTTCGCGCCCTGCCTGTGCGTCACGCGCGACGAGCGCTGGGGCCGCTCCTACGAGTCGTTCGGCGAGGACCCTGCGCTCGTGAAGAAGATGGAGACGATGATCCAGGGCTTCCAGGGCCGCGCCGACGGCGGCGACCTGGACCGCGACGACAAGGTCCTGGCCACCGCCAAGCACTTCGTCGGCGACGGCGGCACCGCGTACGGCTCGTCGACCACGGGCTCGTACACGATCGACCAGGGCGTCACGACCGTGACCCGGCAGGAGCTGGAGGCGGTGCATCTCGCGCCGTTCGGCGACGCCGTGAAGCGCGGTGTCGGCACGGTGATGCCGTCGTACTCGTCGCTCGACGTCATCGGCGACGGCGAGGGCCCGGTCAAGATGCACGCCGACGCCAAGATGATCAATGGCGAGCTGAAGGACAAGCTGGGCTTCGAGGGCTTCGTCATCAGCGACTACAACGGCATCGACCAGATCCCGGGCGACTACAAGAGCGACGTGCGGACGTCGGTCAACGCGGGCGTCGACATGGTCATGGCGCCGTACTCCTACAAGGAGTTCCGTGACGACCTGGTCGGCGAGGTCGAGGCGGGCAACGTCACCGGGAAGCGGATCGACGACGCGGTCTCGCGCATCCTGACCCAGAAGTTCAAGCTCGGCCTGTTCGAGCACCCGTACGCCGACACGTCGAACGCCGACCGGATCGGCAGCGCCGCGCACCGCGCCGTCGCCCGGCAGGCGGCGGCCGAGTCGCAGGTGCTCCTGAAGAACGACGGGAACGTGCTGCCGCTGAAGAAGTCGCAGAAGGTGTACGTCGCCGGGTCCAACGCCGACGACATCGGCAACCAGACCGGCGGCTGGACCATCACCTGGCAGGGCTCGTCCGGGAAGATCACCGACGGGACGACCGTTCTCCAGGCGATGCGGAAGGCCGCTCCGGGCGCGACCGTCTCGTACTCGAAGGACGCCTCGGCGCCGAC
Source organism: Streptomyces sp. NPDC046716 (assembly GCF_040645755.1). Taxonomy (NCBI): domain Bacteria; kingdom Bacillati; phylum Actinomycetota; class Actinomycetes; order Kitasatosporales; family Streptomycetaceae; genus Streptomyces; species Streptomyces sp. NPDC046716. The sequence continues at coordinate 37,104 of NZ_JBEYYU010000019.1, read as the reverse complement.
GGACGGCTACGACGTGGGCGTGGTCGTGGTCGGCGAGACCCCGTACGCGGAGGGCATGGGCGATGTCGGCAACGGCAACGACCTGGAGCTGACCGCCGCCGACAAGGCAGCCGTCGACACGGTGTGCGGCGCGATGAAGTGCGTGGTGCTCGTGGTCTCCGGACGGCCGCAGCTCATCGGCGACCGGCTCGGCGAGATCGACGGGCTCGTGGCGTCCTGGCTGCCCGGCACGGAGGGCGACGGCGTCGCCGACGTGCTCTACGGCAGGAAGCCCTTCACCGGTCAGCTCCCGGTCACCTGGCCGAAGTCGGAGTCCCAGCTGCCGATCAACGTGGGCGACGCCTCGTACGATCCGCAGTTCCCCTACGGCTACGGGCTGACCACGCACGCCACGGCGCGGGCCGGGGGCGAGCGCACCCTCAAGGCGCTCGCGGGCACGGCGCGGCACGTGCGCGACGCGAAGGCCGGACGGACGCTCGTGACCGCGGCGCGGCTGATCGTCCAGGAGAAGGCGGGCGGCTCGGTGCGGGAGGCGTGGGCCAAGCCGTTCGCGGACGCCGACCATCTGTCGCTGAGCGGTGACTACGCGGGCGCGCTGGCCAAGCTGATCACCGCCTACAAGGCGACATGAGGCAGGTCACCTGACGATAAAACAGCAGCTCAAACAGCTATACACCGAGTGTACAACCTGTGTGTATAGTGCACGCCATGCCTGCTGCACATGAAAAGATGATGAAAATACGGAAAGGGTTCCGTGCGGCGGCGGCCATCGCCGCCGCCGGAGCCCTTTCCCTCGGCCTGAGCGGCTGCACGAAGTACGACACGTCCAAGCCGAGCGCCGCCCGTGCCCAGGACGCGAAGCCGGCGTCGGCGTTCGGCACGGTCGACTGCCGCCGGGCCAAGTGCGTCGCGCTCACCTTCGACGCGGGCCCGAGCGAGAACAGCCCCCGGCTGCTGGACATCCTCAAGGAGAAGCGGGTCCCGGCCACCTTCTTCCTGCTCGGCAAGAACCACATCGCCAAGCACCCCGAGCTGGTCGAGCGGATGGCGCGCGAGGGACACGAACTCGCCAGCCACACCTGGGACCACAAGATCCTCACGGACCTCGACGACGCCGCGATCCGCGCCGAGTTCAAGCGCACCGACGACGCGGTGGAGAAGATCACCGGCAAGCGCCCCACGCTGATGCGCCCGCCGCAGGGCCGCACCAACGACCATGTGAGCGAGCTGGCCAAGGAGGAGGGGCTGGCGCAGGTCCTGTGGGACGTGACCACGAAGGACTACACGCTGCCGCCGTCGAAGACGATCACCGAGCGGGCCGTGACGCAGACGCACCGGGACTCGATCATCCTGCTGCACGACATCTACAAGAACACCGTGCCCGCGGTGCCCGCCATCATCGACCGGCTCAAGGCGAAGGGCTACGTCTTCGTGACGGTCCCCCAGCTGCTGGCACCGGGCAAGGCCGAACCGGGCAAGATCTACAAGCCCTGACGCCCCGCACGCCCTAGCATCGCGGCATGACCGCCCAGATCAGGATCGTCCGCGAGACCCCGCTCAGCCCCGCCGAGGCCTGGCTCCGGCTGACCGACTGGGAGCGGCACGGCGACGTCGTGCCCCTGACCCGGGTCACCGTGAGCACCCCGCCGCCGACGGGCGCGGGCACCGTGTTCACCGCCCGCACCGGCGCCGCCCGCCGGCTCGGCTTCGACGACCCGATGGAGGTCGTCGACTGGCAGCCCCCGCACCGCTGCCGCCTGGAGAAACGCGGCCGCGTCGTCACCGGCTGGGCCGAGTTCGAGGTCCGGGCGCTCGACGGGGGCGGGTCCCGGGTGGAGTGGCGCGAGGAACTGGCGGTGTGGGGGCTCCCGAGCCTGGCGGATCCGGTGCTGAGGACCGCGGGGCGGTGGATGTTCGGGCGGGCAGTGGACGGGCTGCTGCGGCACGGCGGCTGACCGCGCGGGCCGCAGCCCCGCCGTCCCTCACAGCAGCGGCGGCCGGGCGTTCCGTACGAGTTCCAGGGCCTGCTGCGGGAACCAGTCCCCCGCGTCCGGGTCGACCGTGCCGCGCTCGGGGTCCTCGGGGCCGTCCGTGCCGCGCAGGCACAGCCCGTCGGACTCGCCCGGCGTCTTGATCCACAGACGGGCGTCCTGAAGCGGATCACCGGTCCGCAGGGTCGGCCGGGCGCCCAGGCCGCGGCCGGGCGGGTTGCACCACTCCTGCGCGTCGGCGTACTTGCCCGCCGGTGCGGTCCACGGCCCCTGCCCGTTGCGGCTGGAGTCGGTCACGAAGTGCGCCATCCGCGACGCCGGGACGTGCACGTGGGCGTCGAGCCAGCTCTGCGCGTCGGCCCGCGGCCACCACTGGTCCGGACACTCGGCGGCGTCCCCGCCCCCGTCGACGTAGGCGAGGCACGACGAGATCAGCTTCCCGTACCAGGAGTTGGCGTCGTCCGTGTGGTAGTTCGAGACGTTGGTGAAGAAGCCGGAGGCGCGGGTGACTCCGCCCTTGACGAGCCTCGGCACGATGGAGCCGACGGAGTGCCAGCCCGGGTGCCCGGTGTCGAGATAGACGCGGGTCCCGCGCAGCGGCTCCAACGTGTCGACGGCGTAGCCGACTTCGGCGTACCGTGCGGCGGTCAGGGTGCCCTCGGCGTCGTCCTGGCCGCAGTCGGCGGGCAGCAGGGCGAGCGAGTCGGGTTCTAGGACCACCATGGCGTCCCGGGAGCCGATGCCGCGCGCGACGGCGTCGATCCAGGCCCGGTACTCGGCGGTGTTCGCCGCGCCGCCCGCCGAGTAGTTGGCGCAGTCCCGGCCCGGGACGTCGTACAGCGCGAGGACCGGGACGGCCCCGGCGCGGGCGGCGTCCTTCGTCACGTCCCGGACGAGCCGTTCCACCTCGGCCGGGCTGCGGCCGTCCAGCCAGACCGCCTGCGGGGTGGCGAGCATGGCCGCGAGGCCGGCGGCGTCCTTGTACTGCCCGGCCCTGACCAGGTCGCGGGCCTGGCGCACGGCGTCGGGGTTGGGTTCGGGGGTGTAGAGACGGGCGCCGGGCCGCGCCGTGTCGGCGGCGACGGCGGGGCCGCCGGCCAGCAGCCCGGACAGCACGACGGAGAGGGCCGCCACGGCCGTCGCGCCACGGTGGAGGGCGCGTCTGAAGGGTTCTCGCACGGGTTGACTCCTGGGTCCTCAGCGGTCACGGAAAGACGTTCGGGGGGACGTGCGGGAGCGCTCCCACACGAGGGTCCTGGGCGTGCCGGGCGGCGTCAAGTACGCTGCACGAGGCTCTTGTTGTCACATGCCGCTCCTCTTTCACGGCAGGCTCCGGATACGATCACCCGGGAGGGCCGGAGCGGTCGCCCGGACCAGATCCGCCAGGTCTCAAGGAGGAGCCGTGGACGAACTCCGGTTGCGCGTCGACGTCGAGGGCGGGCTGCCCGCGGCTCAGCTGGACCGGCACGTACGGTCCCTCTTCCAGGATCTGCGGGGCCTCGGTGTGCTGCGCGTCGAGCGCGCGTCGGCCGCGGCTCCGGCTGGCTCGATGGCGGGCGTGGGACACGATCTCGCGGTCCTGGTGCTCAGCGGGGCCTTCTCGGCGGCGGCCCTCAAGGCCGTCAGCACCGTCGTGGTGGCGTATGTGAACCGCGGCAAGGCCCGTGCCGTGGAATGGGAGTTCGGCGGCGACAAGGGCACCTTCACCGCCCTGTCCGCGAAGGATCAGCACGCCCTGGTGGAGGCGGTCACGGCGCGGATCGCGGCCGGGGCGGCGGGCGGCGCACCGAGCGGTACGGACCCCGCCGGGTCCGGCGCGCCGGACAGCACGGACTAGGCGACGGACCGGGCGGGGGACTTCGATGGCGGGGCGCCGCATCGCGCTGCTGATCGCGACGGACGGGTACGACGACCCCGGACTCAGCCGGCTGCGGGCCCCGGCGCGGGGTGCCACCGATCTGCAGGCGCTGCTCCAGGACCCGGCGATCGGCCGCTACGACCACGTACGCACGCTCCTGAACCGGCCGAAGGCGGAGATCGAGGCCGCCGTCGAGGAGTTGCTCGCGGACCGGTCGCCGGACGATCTGGTCCTGCTCTATCTGTCCTGCCACGGTGTCCGCACCGAGATGGACCGCCTGTACTTCGCGACGCTCGGCACCCGCCTCGCCCGCCCGGGCACCACCGCGATCCCGGCCCGCTTCCTGCACGAACACCTCGACGACTGCCAGGCCGGGACCAAGGTCGTCCTGCTCGACTGCTGCTACAGCGGCCTCTTCCACCGGGGCGCGCCGATGTCGCACGCGCCGGTCGACGTGGGCGCGGCGCTCGGCGGCCGAGGCACCTTCGTGATCACGGCGTCGACGGCCCTGGAGTACGCGTACGACGGTGACCAGCAGCTGACCCTCGACAACTCCACGTCGGCGACGCGCTTCACGGCCGCCGTGATCGAGGCGCTGAGCACGGGACTGGCCGACCAGGACCACGACGGGATCATCACGCCCGACGAGCTGTACCAGTACGTCCACGACACGGTGGTCAACCAGGCGGGCCCAGAGCAGACCCCGACCAAGTCGGGTCAGTACGAGGGCACGGTCCCCCTCGCCTACGCACCGGACAAGGACATCTCGGCCGGCCCCGCGGGCCGGGCCGCCGCCGCTCACGAACTGCTGCTGGGCGAGCTGCTCCCCCCGCCGGTCGAGACCACGGACCGGGGTTTCGTCTGCGACGCCTGGGAGGGCTCGTCCCGGCTGATGGTGCCCGTGGGCCGGCTGGAGCACGCGGCGGGCGGGGAGGCGATGTGCCTCGACCTGGCGGGCCGCGAGGGCAATCTGGCCGCGGTCGGCAAGCTGGGCAGCGGCAAGACGACCCTGTTGCGCTCGCTCGTGCTGTCCCTCGCGCTGACGCACAGTCCGGACGAAGTGGAGTTCGTGCTGTTCGAGGGGGCCGTCAATCGGTTGGGGGTGCTGCGGGGGCTGCCGCATGTGCGAACAGTCGTCTCACCGGACGAACGGGATGGCCTGGAGAAGGCGTTGGGCGGAGTGCTCGACGTCATCACCACACGGCGCAGGCTGTTCCTCGACCATGACATCGACTCGGTGGAGGCGTTCCGCACGCTGCGGGCCGAGGGTGAGCTGGCGGGTGACGGTCACGGTGATCTGTTCGTGGTGGTCGACGGCTGGATGGACTTCTGCTGGGAGTTGAGCTGGTTCAACGACCGGTTGCACCGGCTCGCCAACACCGGCCTGAACTACGGCATCCACCTGGTCGCCGCCACCCGCCGCTGGAGCGACTTCTCGCCCGATCTGCTCGGCCTGCTCGGCACCCGGGTGGAACTGGCCCTCGACGACCCGCTGGAGTCGTCCGTCGACCCCACGCTCGCGGCGAGCGTGGGCACCGGCTGGGCGCTGGCGCGGCGCCGCCGCTTCCGGGTGGCGGTGCCGCGGCTCGACGAGGTCACCGGTGACGTGGCGGCTCGTCGTTCCCTCGCCGACACCACGCAGCGGGTGCGCACCGCGTGGCAGACACTGCCGACCGGTTCCCCGCGCAGCCGTCGGCGCCCTTGGGTGTCGTTCGCGCAGGTGCTCGGCCTGGACGAGGATCTGCGCGGCCTGGACCTGGACACCCTGCGCGCCGGCGTCCAGGGACTCGACGCGCCGCTGGGCCGCTTCTACGACACTGACAAGCCGCTCACGCTGTCCGTGGGCGACCCGGGTGCCGGCGGCATGGGGCAGCACGGTCTGATCGTCGGCGGGGCGGGCTCCGGCAAGTCCGAGCTGCTGCGGACGCTCGTCCTGTCGTTCGCGCTGCACCACACGCCCGGGGAGCTCAACTTCCTCCTGGTGGCGGCCGGTGGTAGCCACACGTTCGACGGACTGACCACGTTGCCGCACGTCTCCGCCACGGTCGACGTCGACCCGGGGCCGGCGGGCCCCGGACAGCTGGACCGCCTCATCCAGGCCGTGACCGGGGAGATCCGGCGGCGTCAAGATCTGTTGCGCTCGGGCCGCCACACGTTCGCGTACGCGCACCACGAAGCTGACGCGGCCGATCCCTGGGTCGCGCCGGTGCCGAACCTGTTCGTCGTCGTCGAGGACTTCGTCACGCTCCTGGAGGCGAAGCCGGACCTCATGGAGGTGTTCGTCCAGATCGGCCGCCTGGGGCGCGCCCTCGGAGTGCATCTGCTGCTCGGCGCGCGCCGTCTGCCGGACGGAGTGCTACGCGGCCTCACCACGCACCTGGCGTTCAGGATCGCACTGCGCACCGCCACGCCCGAGGAGTCGCGGATCGCGATCGGCGTGACCGACGCGCACCGGCTGCCCCGCGACCCGGGTGTCGGCTATCTCCAGTGGGGCACCGACTTCCTACGGCGCTTCCAGGCGGCCTACGCCTCGGCTCCGCACGAGCCGGGACCCGACTCGGTTCTCGACGTGGTGGCCCACCGCCTCGCCGACGAACGTCCGTCCGCGTATCAGGTGATTCTTCCGCCGCTGCACGAACCCCCCACGCTCGAAAGCCTGTTGACGGCTCAGGGCCACTCGTTCGCCGACACCCTGAAGGTCCCGGTCGGGCTGGCCGACAAGCCGTTGGAGCACCGCCGCGATGTGTGGACTCTCGACTTCTCGGGGGAGGGCGGGCACCTTCTGGTCGCCGGACGTCCCGGATCGGGGAAGACCACCCTGTTGACGACACTCGTCTGTGGTTTCGCCCTCCTACACCCGCCGAGCACCGTCCAGTTCTACCTCCTCGATCTGGACGGCGGGCTGGCGGACCTGGACCGACTGCCGCACGTCGGCGGCGTCGCGGCGCGCACCGACGGGGACCGGGTGCAGCGCACTGTCGCCGAGGTCAGCGGGATCATGCGGCGGCGCGAGGAATGGGCCCGCAGGCACGCGACGGACCCGGATCCGGACGACAGGTGGGGGGACGTCTTCCTCGTCGTCGACGGGATCAGCACCCTGCGCGCCGAGTACGAGTCGCTGGAGCCGACTCTGGAGAGCATCGCACGTCACGGCCGTCGCTCCGGCGTGCATCTCGTCGTGACCACGAGCCGCCACACCAACGTACGGCTGGGCCTGCACGAACAGTTCGACCAGGTCGTCGAATTGCGCCTGACCGATCCCGTCGACTCGTATCTGGACCGCAGGCGCGCCTCGCTCGTCCCCGAGCAGGCCCCGGGACACGGGCTGTCGTCGGACCGGTACCACGTGCTCACCGCGCTGCCGCGTCTCGACAGGGTCGGCCGGACGGCCGGTTCGGGCGAGGCCCTGGACGACCTGACGGCCGAGGTGATCCGCCGGTGGGGAGACGTACCTCCCGCTCCCCCGGTCCGCATGCTCCCCTCGCTGCTCTCCCCTGCCGAACTGCCGCCGCTCGGCGAGGCGCCCGGCGAAGTGCTGCGGATCGGTCTCGACGAGTCCAGCCTCGACCCGGTGGACGTCGACTTCGAGAAGAGCCCGCTGTTCCTCGCCTTCGGCGAACCGGGTTCCGGGAAGACTTCGTTGCTGCGGATGATCGGACGGCAGGTCACAGGGCGGTTCACACCCAAGGAAGCGCAGTTGGTGGTCGTCGACTACCGACGTACTCTGCTCGACGCGTTCCCCGACGAGAGTGTGCTGGGCTACGGGCTGTCGATGCCCCACATGGCCAAATTGGCCAAGGATCTGACCGTCAATCTCACCATGCGTGTGCCGGGACCTGACGTGCCGACAGCGGAGATGCGCAAGCGCAACTGGTACAAGGGGCCGCTCGTGTACCTGCTGGTGGACAACTACGACCTGGTCGCCACCGCGTCGGGCAACCCGCTGACGCCCCTGCTCGAACTCCTCCCCTACGCACGGGAGGTGGGCCTGCGAGTGATCCTGACCCGGCGTACCGGGGGCGCCGCACAGGCCCTCTACGAGCCCTTCCTGCGACAGGTGAGGGACCTGGACGCACAGGGCGTCGTCCTCTCCGGGGACCGGGCGGAGGGCGATGTGCTCGGCTCGATCAAACCCCGCCAGGAACCCCCCGGCCGTGGCACCCTGTTCTCCTCCCGGCACACCCACCGCCGCGTCCAACTGGCCTACGACCCGCCCGAACCCCCTCAGGCCACCGACCCGATCCGCACCGTCGCCCCCGCCTCGTGATGGATCGGCGTGTGCGCCCCGGTCAGGGAGACGCCGCTGCCGCCGCGTCGGCCGGCCACGATCTCCGAGGCGATGGAGACCGCCACCTCCTCCGGGGTGCGGGCGCCGAGGTCGAGGCCGATGGGTGAGCGCAGGCGGGCCAGTTCGAGTTCGCCGACGCCGACGTCGCGCAGGCGCTCGTTGCGGGCCAGGTGGGTGCGGCGGGAGCCCATCGCCCCGACGTAGGCGACGGGGAGCCGCAGCGCGAGTTGCAGCAGCGGGACGTCGAACTTGGCGTCGTGGGTGAGGACGCACAGCACGGTGCGGCCGTCGACCTCGGTCCGTGCCAGGTATTTGTGCGGCCACTCGACGACGATCTCGTCGGCGTCGGGGAACCGCGCGGCCGTCGCGAAGACGGGCCGGGCGTCGCACACGGTGACGCGGTAGCCGAGGAACTTGCCCATCCGTACCAGCGCCGACGCGAAGTCGATCGCGCCGAACACGATCATGCGGGGTGCGGGGACGGACGACTCGATGAGCAGGGTGAGCGGTGCTCCGCAGCGCGAGCCCTGCTCACCGATCTCCAGGGTGGCGGTGCGCCCGGCGTCGAGCTGCGCGGCCGCCTCCGCCGCCACGGTGCGGTCGAGCTCGGGGTGGGCCCCGAACCCGCCCTCGTACGAGCCGTCGGGCCGCACGAGCAGCGCCCGGCCCATCAGCTCGGCGGGGCCCGACACGATCCGGGCGAGCGCCGCCGCCGTCCCCCGTGCGGCGGCGGCGAGCGCGGACCCGAGCACCTCGCGCAGGGCCCGGTCACAGGCGCGTACCGGGGTGACGAGGATGTCGATCACGCCGCCGCAGGTGAGCCCCACGGCGAACGCGTCGTCGTCGCTGTAGCCGAAGCGTTCGAGGACGGGTTCGCCGTCCTCCAGCGCCTGTCGGCACAGTTCGTAGACCGCTCCTTCCACGCAGCCGCCGGAGACCGAGCCGATCGCGGTGCCCTCGCTGTCGACGGCGAGCGCCGCTCCCGGTTGCCGGGGCGCGCTGCCGCCGACGGCCACCACGGTGGCCACGGCGAAGTCGCGTCCCTGCTCGACCCACCGGTCGAGCTCTTCGGCGATGTCCAGCATGTCTCGGTCTCCTCACGGATACGCAATGGGTGGAGGGCGGGCGCTACTTGACGCCCAGCCAGCTCTCGATGGGGTGCAGGCCGAAGTAGACGAGGAAGACGAGGGTCAGCACCCACATGAAGGCGCCGATCTCGCGGAACTTCCCCTGCGCGGCCTTGATCGCGGTGTACGAGATGACGCCCGCGCCGACGCCCGCCGTGATCGAGTAGGTGAACGGCATCAGGGCGACGGTGAGGAACACCGGCACCGCCACGGCCCGGTCGGACCAGTCCACGTGCCGGGCGTTCTGCATCATCATCGCGCCGATGACGACGAGCGCGGCGGCGGCCACCTGGCCGGGCACGATCTGCGCGAGCGGCGTGAAGAACAGGCCGAGGGCGAAGAACAGGCCGGTGACCACCGAGGACAGGCCCGTGCGGGCGCCCTCGCCGACGCCGGTCGCGGACTCGATGAAGACGGTCTGGCCGGAGGCGCCGGCGACACCGCCGATCGCGCCGCCCGCGCCGTCGATGAACAGCGCCTTGGACAGGCCCGGCATCCGGCCCTTGTCGTCGGCCAGCCCCGCCTCGGTGCCGACGCCGATGATGGTGGCCATCGCGTCGAAGAAGCCGGCGAGCACGAGGGTGAAGACGATCATGCCGACGGTCATGCCGCCGATGGAGCCCCAGCCGCCGAACTCGACGTGGCCGAAGAGCCCGAAGTCGGGCATGGAGACGGCGCTGCCGGACAGGGCGGGCGGGCTGCCGCCCCAGACCTTGGGGCTGAGGTCGAAGACCGCGTTGACGATGACGGCGAGGATGGTGCCGACGACGATGCCGATCAGGATCGCGCCGGGGATGTTGCGCGCCTGGAGCATGAAGATGAGCAGCAGGGTGACGCTGAAGAGCAGCACGGGCCAGCCGGAGAGCTGACCGCCGGTGCCCAGGGTGACGGGGTTGCCCTTGCCGACGAACCCGGCGTTGACCAGGCCGATCAGGGCGATGAACATGCCGATGCCGATGGTGATGCCGTGCTTGAGCGCCAGCGGTATCGCGTTCATGATGATCTCGCGGAGCCCGGTGACGACGAGCAGCACGATCACGACGCCGTACAGCACGCACATGCCCATGGCCTGCGGCCACGTCATGTTGGGTGCCACCTGCGTGGCGAGGACGCCGGAGACGGACAGGCCCGCGGCGAGGGCGAGCGGGACCTTGCCGACGAAGCCCATCAGGAGGGTGCAGACGGCGGCGGCGAGCGCGGTGGCCGTGATCAGTCCGGCGTGGCTGAGCTTGTTGCCGTCCACGTCGGGGCCGCCGAGCAGCAGCGGGTTGAGCAGCAGGATGTAACACATCGCCATGAAGGTGGTGATGCCGCCGCGCACTTCGCGCGCGAACGTCGATCCTCGCTCGGAGATGTGGAAGTAACGGTCGAGCCAAGACCGGCCGGCGGGCGGACGCGAACCCGCGCCCGCGTCCTCCGCGGCGGTCTTCGGCTCCACGGACTGCTGGGTCATGGTGCCTCGTTTCCCAAGGTTCAAAGGGGCACCCGCGAACATCACGACGGAGCGCGGGTTTTGGGATGGCTGCACGACCCGGGGGACGGCCCGAGGCGCAAGGTGGGGGGGGGACGGGGTGCCGGTGCCTGGACCGGCACCCCGTGAGGGACGGGGCTAGGCCGTGGCCGTGCCCGTCAGGTGCTCGGGCCGGACCGGAGTCCGGTCGAGTTGCAGGCCCGTCGCGTTCCGGATCGCCGCGAGGACGGCCGGGGTGGACGACAGGGTCGGTGCCTCGCCGATGCCGCGCAGCCCGTACGGGGCGTGCTCGTCGGCGAGTTCGAGCACGTCGACCGGGATGGTCGGCGTGTCGAGGATCGTGGGGAGCAGGTAGTCCGTGAAGGACGGGTTGCGCACCTTCGCGGTCTTGGGGTCGACGACGATCTCCTCCATCACCGCGATGCCCATGCCCTGGAGGGTGCCGCCCTGGATCTGGCCGACGACGGACAGCGGGTTGAGCGCCTTGCCGACGTCCTGGGCGCAGGCCAGTTCGATGACCTTGACCAGGCCGAGCTCGGTGTCGACCTCGACGACGGCGCGGTGCGCGGCGAACGAGTACTGCACGTGCCCGTTGCCCTGGCCGGTGCGCAGGTCGAAGGCCTCGGTGGGCCGGTGGCGCCACTCCTCCTCGACCTCGACGGCCTCGCCCTCCAGTACGTCGGTCAGGTCGGCCAGGACCTCGCCGCCGTCGGTGACGACCTTGCCGCCCTCCAGGAGGAGTTCGGCCGTCGCCCACGCCGGGTGGTAGGTGCCCAGCTTGCGGCGGCCGATCTCCAGGACCTTCTCGCGCACCAGCTCGCAGGCGTTCTTGACGGCGCCGCCGGTGACGTACGTCTGCCGGGAGGCGGACGTCGAGCCGGCCGAGCCGACCTGGGTGTCGGCGGGGTGGATGGTGACCTGGGCGACGCCCAGCTCGGTGCGGGCGATCTGCGCGTGGACGGTGATGCCGCCCTGGCCGACCTCCGCCATGGCGGTGTGGACGGTGGCGACGGCCTCGCCGCCGACCACCTCCATGCGCACCTTGGCGGTGGAGTAGTCGTCGAAGCCCTCGGAGAAGCCGACGTTCTTGATGCCGACCGCGTAGCCGATGCCGCGGACGACGCCCTCGCCGTGCGTGGTGTTGGACAGGCCGCCCGGCAGCTGACGCACGTCGGCGCCCTCGCTGGACTCCCACTGGCGCTCCATGGGCAGCGGCATCGCCTTGACGCGGCGCAGCAGTTCGGCGACCGGCGCGGGCGAGTCGACCGGCTGCCCGGTCGGCATGATGGTGCCCTGCTCCATGGCGTTGAGCTGGCGGAACGCGACCCGGTCCATGCCGATGACGTCGGCGAGCTTGTCCATCTGCGCCTCGTACGCGAAGCACGCCTGGACCGCGCCGAAGCCGCGCATGGCGCCGCAGGGCGGGTTGTTGGAGTAGAGCGCGATCGCCTCGATGTCGACGTCGTCGATGACGTACGGGCCGACGCTCAGCGACGACGCGTTGCCGACGACCGCCGGGGAGGCCGAGGCGTAGGCGCCGCCGTCGAGCACGATCCGGCACTTCATGTGCGTGATCCTGCCGTCCTTCGTCACACCGTGCTCGTAGTGGAGCTTGGCGGGGTGGCGGTGGACGTGCCCGAAGAAGGACTCGAACCGGTTGTAGACGATCTTGACGGGCTTGTTGGTGCGCAGGGCGAGCAGGCAGGCGTGGATCTGCATCGACAGGTCCTCGCGGCCGCCGAACGCGCCGCCGACGCCGGCCAGCGTCATGCGCACCTTGTCCTCGGGCAGGCCGAGCACGGGCGCGATCTGCCCGAGGTCGGAGTGCAGCCACTGGGTGGCCACGTACAGGTCGACGCCGCCGTCCTCGGACGGCACGGCGAGGCCCGACTCGGGGCCGAGGAACGCCTGGTCCTGCATGCCGAAGTAGTAGTCGCCCGTGACGATGTGGTCGGCGCGGAGCGCGGCCTTGTCGGCGTCTCCGCGGACGATCGGCTGGCGGTGCACGATGTTCTGGTGCGGGACGTGCCCGGCGTGGTGGTCGTCGCGGCCCTCGTGGACGAGGATCGCGTCCGGCGCGGTCGCGGACGCCTCGTCGGTGATGACGGGCAGTTCGCGGTAGTCGACCTTGATCTTGGCGGCGGCCCGGCGGGCCGTCTCCGGGTGGTCGGCGGCGACGAGGGCGACGGGCTCGCCGTGGTGGCGGACCTTGCCGTGCGCGAGGACGGGGGTGTCCTTGAACTCCAGGCCGTACGTCTTCACGTCGGTCGGCAGGTCGTCGTAGGTGAGGACCGCGTAGACGCCGGGGGTCGCGAGCGCCTCGCCGGTGTCGATGGAGACGATCTCGGCGTGCGCGACCGGGGAGCGCAGGATCTGGCCCCACAGCATGTCCTCGTGCCACATGTCGGACGAGTACGCGAACTCGCCGGTGACCTTGAGGGTGCCGTCGGGGCGGAGCGTGGACTCGCCGATGCCGCCCTTGGTGGGGGCGCCCTGCGTGACGTCGAAGGGGATACCGGTGGTGCGGGTGTCAGCCATGTCCTCAGACCTCCTCGGACTGGCGCGCGGCGGCGAGCCGTACCGCGTCCATGATCTTCTCGTAGCCGGTGCAGCGGCACAGGTTGCCCGACAGCGCCTCGCGGATGTCCGCGTCCGACGGGTTCGGGGTGCGCTCCAGCATCTCGTCGGCGGCGACCAGCAGGCCCGGCGTGCAGAAGCCGCACTGGACGGCACCCGCGTCGATGAACGCCTGCTGGATCGGGGCGAGTTCCGCGCCCTCGCCGGTCTGCGAGTCGGTGCCCTTGGCGGACCAGCCCTGGGCCTCCTGGAGCGAGGTGCCGCAGGAACCGCCCGCGCACGAGCGCTGGTTGGCGAAGTCGGCGAGCCCCTCGACGGTGACGACCTCGCGGCCCTCGACCTGTCCGGCGGCGACCAGACACGAACAGACCGGCACCCCGTCGAGCCGGACGGTGCAGGAACCGCACTCGCCCTGCTCGCAGGCGTTCTTGGAACCAGGCAGGCCCATCCGCTCGCGCAGCACGTACAGCAGGGACTCGCCCTCCCACACGTCGTCGGCTTCCTGCCGGCGGCCGTTGACCGTGAAATTGACGCGCATTACGCGACTCCCTCCGTGCTGGCCGCGGTACCGCGGTAGGACTCCCAGGCCCAGGTGAGCGTGCGCCGGGCCATGACGCCGACGGCGTGCCGGCGGTACGAGGCGGTGCCGCGTACGTCGTCGATCGGGTTGCAGGCCGCGGCGCACAGGTCCGCGAACTGCTTGGCGACCGACGGGGTGATGATCTTGCCGTTGTCCCAGAAGCCGCCCTCGTCGAGCGCGGCGTTCAGGAACTGCTCGGCCTCCTTGGCGCGGACCGGGGTGGGGGCGGCGGAGCCGATGCCGGTGCGCACGGTCCGCGTCTCGGGGTGCACGGCGAGCCCGAAGGCGCACACGGCGATGACCATGGCGTTGCGGGTGCCGACCTTGGAGTACTGCTGCGGGCCCTGCGCCTTGGGCAGGTGCACGGCGCGGATCAGCTCGTCGGGCGCCAGGGCGTTGCGCTTCACGCCCGTGTAGAACTCGTCGATGGGGATCATGCGGGTGCCGCGAACCGATTCGGCCTCGACCTCGCAGCCGCCGGCGAGCAGCGCGGGGTGGGCGTCACCGGCCGGGGAGGCGGTGCCGAGGTTGCCGCCGACGCCGCCGCGGTTGCGGATCTGCGGCGAGGCGACGGTGTGCGAGGCGAGCGCCAGACCGGGCAGCTCGGTCCGCAGCTCTTCCATGATCTTGGTGTACGGGACGGAGGCGCCGAGCCGGACGGTGCCGTCGGCTCCCTCTCCCACCTCCCACTGGCTCAGCTCGCTGATGCGGTTGAGGTCGAGCAGGTACTCGGGCCGCCGGTGGTCGAAGTTGATCTCGACCATCACATCGGTGCCACCCGCAATCGGCACAGCCGTGGGGTGCTCGGCCTTGGCGGCGAGCGCCTCCTCCCAGCTGGCGGGGCGAAGGAAGTCCATGAGCGGCTCTCTTCTTCGTAATCGTTCGGCGTCGTGCGTGGATCGTTCGGTGATCGTCTGGCGATGCGATCGAGCCACGGATGTGCGGATCGCAGAGGCTCGTTCATGTGCTGTTCACGCGGAGTGGGCCCAGTACACAGGGGTGTACCGCACGGGGGTCAGTCACGGAAACCATGAAGGAGTTGGCTGACCAAGACGGGTGTCTTGTAGATTCGTATGAACGGAGGGCATCAGTAACCTCTCCGTTTCCCATGGGAAACGGACGACGCACTCCCCCACGCACACTTCGAGACAGATCGGCGGCGACGAAGACATGCGGCTGCGCGCATTGCTGGACACGGACGCGCTGGGCCTCAGGCTCCTCGGCGGCGAAGAAGAGCTCGACCGTACCGTCCGTGGCGTGATGACCACGGACCTGCGGGACCCGAGCCGCTACCTGTCCGGCGGCGAGCTGGTCCTCACGGGCCTGGCCTGGCGCCGGGACGCGGAGGACTCGGAACCCTTCGTACGGATCCTCAACGCGGCCGGGGTCACCGCCCTCGCCGCCGGTGAGGCCGAGCTGGGCGCGATCCCCGACGATCTCGTCCAGGCCTGCGTCCGGCACCGCCTGCCGCTCTTCGCAGTGAACGAGTCGGTGGCGTTCGCGACCATCACGGAGCACGTCGTGCGCCAGGTCTCCGGGGAGCGCGCGGGGGACCTCGCGGCGGTCGTGGACCGGCACCGGCGACTGATGACGTCCGGGCCCACGGGCGGCGGCCCCGACGTCGTCCTCGACCTGCTCGGCAGC
This sequence comes from Streptomyces sp. NPDC046716, assembly GCF_040645755.1. Classification (NCBI taxonomy): domain Bacteria; kingdom Bacillati; phylum Actinomycetota; class Actinomycetes; order Kitasatosporales; family Streptomycetaceae; genus Streptomyces; species Streptomyces sp. NPDC046716. The sequence goes on along the minus strand of NZ_JBEYYU010000019.1, from coordinate 21,568 downwards.
GACCTGGACCTGCGGGCCTGGGTGCTCTCCCCGGCGGGCCGGGCGATAGCGGGCTCCGGCGTCAGCGGGCCCGAGCTGCCCGCCGAGGTCTGCGCCCGGCTGGCCGCCGAGCACCTGTCGGCGACCCGCACGGGCCGCCGCGCCCCGCACCGGGTCACCGTCGACGGCAGCACCTACTCGCTCTTCCCGATCCGCTCCGGCGCCCGCGGCGCGGCCCTCGCGGGCTCGCGCGACGTGCGCGAGACGGTCCTCTCGGACTGGCTGCTCGCGGTCGAGGCGGACGCCGGCGACTGGCCCGAGGAGCGGCTCGACCTGCTCCAGGGCGTCACCCAGCTGATCTCGGTCGAGCGCGACCGGCGCGACGCGGCCCGTACGGTACGCCGCCGGCTCGCCCAGGAAGTCCTCGAACTGGTCCAGTCGGGCGCCGCCCCGGCCGAGATCGCCGCCCGCCTGCGGGTCGCCGCCCCGGTGCTGCTGCCCGGCCTGGGCGCGGCCCCGCACTGGCAGGTCGTCGTGGCGAAGGTCGAGTGGGAGGGCGGTGACATCGAGGGCGGCCCCGTCGCCCAGTCCCTCCTGGAGGAGATCCTGGTCGACCCGCTGTCGTCCGGCCCGGAGCCGTCGGACCGGATCGCCGTGGCGCACACCGGCGACGAGGCGATCGCGCTGGTCCCGCTGCCCGCGGTGCCCACCGAGGAGAACGGGGCGGAGCAGGGCCTGATCGCCGACGCGCTGCTGACCTCCGTACGGGATCCGCTGTCGGCGGGGCTCGCCGACGACGGACGGCTGACCATCGGCGTGAGCGCCGCCGTGCACTCGGCGGAGGGGCTGCGCGGCGCCCTGGAGGAGGCCCGGCACGCCCGCCGGGTCGCCGGGGCCCGCACCGGCCTGGTCTGCGCGGCGGGCCACCAGGAACTGGCCTCGCACGTACTCCTGCTGCCCTTCGTCCCGGACGACGTGCGCCGCGCGTTCACCGCCCGGCTCCTGGACCCCCTGCGCGACTACGACCGCAAGCACCGCGCGGAGCTGATCCCGACCCTGGAGGCGTTCCTCGACTGCGACGGCTCGTGGACCCGCTGCGCCTCGCGGCTCCACCTGCACGTCAACACGCTGCGCTACCGCGTCGGCCGGATCGAGCAGCTGACGAACCGTGATCTCTCGCGCCTGGAGGACAAGTTGGACTTCTTCCTGGCCCTGCGGATGAGCTGACGCGCATCCCCGCACGTTTGTGAATTCTTTCACCCATCCCCTTGGCCGGGTGCCGTGATCCGTGCTGAGATGCCCCTCATCAACTCGGCTCGATGGCGTGCTCGGGGAGGGCAACGTGGCGCATTCCGCCATGTCCGGTACCGGAACGAACGCAGGGGACGATCCACTCCAGACAGCGGTGTGGCGGCTGCGCTCGCGCGGCTGCTGGGCCGACGCGGCGGCGCTTCTCGACCGGCACGCGGTCGCCGATCCGGCCGCCGCGCTCCAGCGGGCGGCGCTGCTCGGGGAGCGCTGCCTGTACACGGAGCAGGGCTGGGCCGAGGCCGAGGACGCCCTGCGGGCCGCCGAGGCGCTGGCCCACACCGATGAGGAGCGGGGGGCCGCGGCCTGCGAGCGGGGGCAGCTCGCCTATGCCGCTACGTTGCTGAAGGTCCGGGACCGGGTCGACGAGGCCCGCTCCGCGTTCGGGCGGGCGGCGGCGCTGATCGCGCCCGGTGCGGCGGGGCGGGCGCTGCTCGATTTCCGGCGGGGGCTGATGGCGGAGAACCTCTCCGACGCGCCGCAGGCCGCGCGCGCCGCGTACCGTCGCGCCCACGCCGGGGCCACCGCCCACGGCGACCCCCTCCTCCTCTCCTTCACCTGGCGGCATCTGGCCGGGCTCGCGCTGCGGGAGGGGGAGCTGGCCGAGGCCCGCCGGGGGTTCTCGGAGTCGCTGCGGCTGCGCGAGGAACTGGGCTATCTGGTGGGTACCGCTCCCGCCCTGGTCTCCCTGGCCGAGGCCGAGCCCGAGCCGGAGACCAAGGCCCGCCTCACCGCCGAGGCCACCCGCCTCTTCCGCCTCCTGGGCGGCGTCCCGACCTGGCTGGCGGGGGTCCTGCCGACGGCGGCCTAGCCGACAGCGCCCTGCAATCACGGGCCGCTGTCGGCCCCGCCAGGGGCGCCCTGTGATCGCAGGTCACTAACCGCCCCGCCAGGGGCACCCTGTGATCACAGGTCACCACCCGCCCCGCCAGGGGCGCGGGGAACTGCGCGACCAGCCCCCACCGGAGCCGCACCCGCGAACGGCGCTGCACTCACCACCCCCTGAAGCGCTCACCCGCGACGGGGTGCCGCCTTGCCCACCCTGCCGCCCAAGGCGGGGTGGGGCGCGAGCCGGAGGCGGGGGCTAGGTGTCGTAGTGGGAGTCCAGGACGTGGTGGAGGGATGCCGCGTCCTGGGACTCCAGGGCGTCGAGCAGCGACACATGCTCCCCGGCATCGACCGCGAGGTCACACGCGGACCACACAATGCGCCGCCGCAGATCATCGGCGACCCGCACCAGCTCCTCGTTCCCCCCGAGCCCCAGCAAGGCCCGATGAAACGCCCGGTCCACCTCGGCGTACCGCGCGACGTCCCCACAGGCGGCCGCCGCCACGGTCTCCTCGGCGGCACCCCGCAGCGAGGCCCAGCGCCCGACCGGCACCGCACGGGCGAGCCGCAGCACCACGGGCACCTCGATGAGCGCCCGCACCTCGGCCAGCTCGGCCAGCTCACGGGCCGACCGCTCGGCGACCCGGAACCCCCGGTTCGGCACGACCTCGACGGCGCCCTCGCGGGCCAGCAGCTGCATGGCCTCGCGCACGGGCGTGGCCGAGACCCCGAACCGCTCACCGAGCACCGGCGCCGAGTACACCTCGCCGGGCGCCAGCTCACCGGAGAGCAGCGCGGCCCGCAGGGCCTCCAGGACCTGCCCGCGCACCGACGTCCGCGCGACGGGAACCCGCGGCGCGGGCGGCTCGCTGTGCGTGTGCTCACCACGGCTGCGCTCGGGGCGGCCGGGAGACGCGGCACCGCGCTGCTCCGGCACCGCGAAGGGCGCCACGCGCGGTCTGGCCTGCTCCACCCCGGTCATCCGCATCGCCGCCGTTCCTAGCCGTTCGTCGGTCTTTGTCCCCATCCCAACCCAGAACCATAGGGGGCCCGGCCCGCAGTTCAAACCCCGAAAACGTCGGGTAAGGTAAGGCTTACCTGCAAACGATCGCGATTCGGTGGTCCCTGCATGACTCTCCTCACCCCGGCGCTCGCCGCGACGGACAGCGCGGTGTCGCCCGCGTACGCCCGCCTCACCGAGGTGTTCCCGAGCCTGCGCATCATCGAGCTGGGCCCGGACGAGCCCCTGCCGCACGGCGCCGGCTGGGTCCGCACCGAGGACCTGGCGCAGCAGGGCCCGGCCCTCGACGCCTTCCTGGCCTGGGACAACGCACAGGTCCTGAAGGACTACGGACAGCAGGCCCGCCCCGACGTCATCGCCAGCTTCGGCCTGCACCGCTACGCCTGGCCCGCCTGCCTGCTGATCACGGCCCCCTGGTTCCTGCACCGCCGGGTCCCGCGCTTCCCCGCCGCCCACGTCTCCTTCCAGCGGGCGCTCGGCCGGATGGCCGTACGGGTCACCGATTTCGCCTGCCTGCCCGACGACCCGGCGGCCGCTCTGCCCGGCGCCCATGTCGTCCCCGACGAGGAGGCGCTGCGCGCGGAGGTCCGCGCGGCCGTCGCCGACCACCTCCAGCCCGTCCTGAGCGGCTTCGGACCGCGGATGCGGCGCGGCCCGCGCGCCCTGTGGGGCATGGCGACGGACGAGATCGTCGAGAGCCTCTGGTACGTCGGCCATCTGCTCGGCGAGGAGCGGCGCGCGATGGCCGAGCTGGAGGAGCTGCTGCCCGGCACCACGAAGCCGTACGTCGGCCGCGCCGCCTTCCGGGAGCTGACCGGACCCGGGGGCGAGGCCCTGCCCACGCGGGACCGCGCGAGCTGCTGCCTCTTCTACACCCTGCGCCCCGAGGACACCTGCGTGACCTGCCCGCGCACCTGCGACGCGGACCGCATCGCACGCCTCACGGCTACCACAGCAGCCTGAACCACTCGTACGAGTGACGTAAATCGAACTCAACTGCCCTTTCTACGGCGGGAGTTCGAGCGTACGACCGCTTTACGCGCCCCCTTGCACTCCAATGGCGTTCTCTTGTCCCGAAACCCCCTGCGGGCCCGGACGGCTGGGCCACTATGGCGCCCGAAAGCCCTACCGCAACGCAAGGGACCCCAGATGAGACTGACCGACATATCGCTGGACTGGCTGCTTCCGGGCGCCGTGCTGCTCCTGGGCGGACTGGCGGCGGTTGCGGTCCTCGCGCGCGGCAGGCGCTCGGGGGACGGCAAGAAGGGCGGGTCGTCGCTGGACGAGTCGTGGGAACGCAGCGAGGAGCGCCGCAGGCGCAAGGAGGCCGTCTACGGCACCGCCTCGTACGTGCTGCTGTTCTGCTGCGCCGCCGTCGCCGCCGCGCTCTCCTTCCACGGTCTGGTCGGCTTCGGCCGGCAGAACCTGAGCCTGTCCGGGGGCTGGGAGTACCTGGTCCCCTTCGGCCTCGACGGCGCCGCGATGTTCTGCTCGGTGCTCGCGGTGCGCGAGGCCAGCCACGGCGACGCCGCGCTCGGCTCGCGGATACTCGTATGGACCTTCGCCGGTGCCGCCGCCTGGTTCAACTGGGTGCACGCGCCGCGCGGGCTCGACCACGCGGGCGCCCCGCACTTCTTCGCGGGGATGTCCCTGTCGGCGGCGGTCCTCTTCGACCGCGCCCTGAAGCAGACGCGCCGCGCGGCGCTGCGCGAACAGGGTCTGGTGCCGAGGCCGTTGCCGCAGATCCGGATCGTCCGGTGGTTGCGCGCGCCCCGGGAGACGTACAGCGCCTGGTCGCTGATGCTCCTGGAGAACGTACGGACGCTGGACGAGGCCGTCGACGAGGTCCGCGAGGACAAGCGGCAGAAGGTGCAGAACCGAATGCGGCAGCGCGAGCACCAGAAGCTGGAGCGGGCACAGCTGCGGGCCCTCAGCCGGGGGCACCGCGGCCTGACCGGGCGCGGCGGCCGCCAGGTCGAGGTGCCGGCCGTCGCCGCGTCGGCAGGCTCCGCCCAAGGTGGCTCGGAGCCTGCCATATCCGCGGGAACCCAGCCCTCGCAGGACCAGCTGCCGCTGCGCGCCCGGCCCTCGCTCCAGGCCGTCAAGAACGGCACTGAGCAGACGCCGGTGACCGTCGATCTGACGGCCGAGGACGACACTCAGGCACTGCCCCGGCTCGACACCCTGGAGCGCAAGCTCAAGGATCTGGAGCAGCAGTTCGGCTGACGCGCCGTCATCCGGTGGGCGGGCGGTGTCACAGGACGCCGCCCGCCCCCGTGTGCAGTTCGAACCACACCACCTTCCCCGATCCTCCGGCGCCGAGCGCCGCGACGCCCCAGGCGTCCGCGAGCGACTGGACCAGGAGCAGGCCCCGGCCGTGCGTGCTGTGCGTACCGTCGTCGGCGTTCGGTACCCGTAGCTTCGGCCGGTGTGCCGCTCTGTCCCTCACCTCCACCCGCAGGCCCCCGGGACCCACGGTCGCGACGAGTTCCGCGTCCCGGTCCGTGTGCACCAGCGCGTTGGTGACCAGCTCGCTGGTGAGCAGCTCGGCTATCTCCGTTCTTCCCGGCCTGCCCCAGTGGCGGAGCAGCTCGCGCAGTGCGCGCCTGGTCTCCGGTACCGCTCGCAGGTCCGCGCGGCCCAGCTTCCGCTTGAGCTGTCGCGGCACCCCCTCCGCGGTCGGGGCCACCCTGTCCTTGGTGTCGTGCACCTGCCGTTTCATTACCCCCGCCCACACGCCGATCGTTGCCTCTCTCGTTCTGGACTCGTCTCTCCTCGGCCTGTCTGTCGAACGCGTACACGGGCATGCATTCCCCGCTGCTCTGTCCGCACTCCTGTTGATTCGTCCATCACCGGCGGGGTGTCCACCGGCGGTGCGGGGAAGGGAAGCGGGGGATCCACCCGATCCCCCGATCCACCCGATCACCCCCCGATCCAACGGAGGAGGAGCCGCCGTGCACGACGACCGACAGCTCGTGGAGGGCCGACTTGAGCGGGCGATGCGTCAGTTCGTCCGGCCCGCGCAGTACGCGCAGCGCACACCGCTCGCCCTGAGCGTGTGGCACGCGCCGGGCGAGCCGGTGCCCGTGGCCGAGGCGCTGACCGGCGACTACGAGCCCTTCGAGATCGGCACCCGCTGGGGAAAGCCCTGGTCGACGAGTTGGTTCCGGCTGGAGGGGACGGTGCCCGAGGAGTGGGCCGGGCTCCGTGTCGAGGCCGTCGTCGACCCCGGGTTCACCGGCCAGGGCCCCGGCTTCCAGGCCGAGGGGCTGCTCCACGACGCCTCGGGCGTCCCCCTCAAGGGCATCCACCCGCGCAACCGGCATCTCACCGTGGCGGAGCGCGCGGCGGGCGGCGAACCGGTGCGGCTCCTGCTGGAGGCGGCGGCCAACCCGACGGTCATCCGGGACTTCACCCCGACCCCGCTCGGCGACGTGCTGACGGCCGGGGACCGGCCCGTCTACCGCTTCCGCGCCGCCGACCTCGCCGTACTGGACGAGACCGTCTGGCACCTCGTGCTCGATGTCGAGGTGCTCTCCGAGCTGATGCACGAGCTGGACGCGGACCGGGGCCGACGCCACGACATCCTGCGCGCCCTGGAGCGGATGCTCGACGCCCTCGACCTGCACGACGTGTCCGGCACGGCGGCCGCGGCCCGCGCCGAGCTGGCCGAGGTACTGGCGCGTCCCGCGCACGCCAGCGCCCACCGGATCTCGGCGGCCGGGCACGCACACATCGACTCGGCGTGGCTGTGGCCGCTGCGCGAGACGGTCCGCAAGGCCTCCCGGACGTTCGCGAACGTCACGGCGCTGGCCCGCGACTACCCCGAGCTGGTCTTCGCGTGCTCTCAGGCGCAGCAGTACGCGTGGGTGAAGGAGCACCAGCCGCACATCTGGGAGCGCATCAAGAAGGCCGTCGCGGACGGCAATTGGGCGCCGGTCGGCTCGATGTGGGTGGAGTCGGACGCCAACATGCCGGGCGGCGAGGCGCTGGCCCGGCAACTGGTCCACGGCAAGCGGTTCTTCCGGGACGAGCTGGGCGTGGAGACGGAGGAGGTCTGGCTGCCCGACTCCTTCGGCTACACCGCGGCCTTCCCGCAGCTGGCGAAGCTGGCGGGCGCCAAGTGGTTCCTGACGCAGAAGCTGAGCTGGAACCAGACCAACAAGATGCCGCACCACACGTTCTGGTGGGAGGGCATCGACGGCACCCGCGTCTTCACCCACTTTCCGCCCGTGGACACGTACAACGCCCAGTTCCACGCCCGTGAACTGGCGCACGCGGAGCGGAACTTCGCGGAGAAGGGCGGCGCCTCGCGCTCCCTCGTGCCGTTCGGCTGGGGCGACGGCGGCGGCGGTCCGACCAGGGAGATGCTGGAGAAGGCGCGCCGGCTGCGCTCCCTGGAGGGCTCGCCGACGGTGGAGATCGAGAAGCCCTCGGCGTTCTTCGAGGCCGCGCATCAGGAGTACGGGGAGCGGGCGCCGGTCTGGTCCGGCGAGCTGTACCTGGAGATGCACCGGGCCACCTACACCACACAGGCCAAGACGAAGCAGGGCAACCGGCGCAGTGAACACGCGCTGCGGGAGGCGGAGTTGTGGTGCACGGCCGCCGCGCTGCGCGACCCTTCGTACGCGTATCCGTACGACGATCTGGACCGGATCTGGAAGACGGTGCTCCTGCACCAGTTCCACGACATCCTGCCGGGTTCGTCGATCGCCTGGGTCCATCGGGAGGCCCGGGAGACCTACGCCGCCGTTCTCGCCGAGCTGGACGCGCTCACGGCCGGGGCGGTGGGCCGGCTCGGCGGCGGGGAGGCGTCGGCGCTCAACGCCTCGCCCTATCCGCGCAGTGAAGTCGTCGCACACGAGGGGCAGTTGGTGCACGTGCACGTCGACGGGCTGGGCGGCACCCCGCTGGCCGAGGCCGCCGCGCGGACCCGTGGACCCGGCGCGCACGCGGCGGCGACCCGCGAGGCGGACGAGAAGATCGTCCTGGCGAACGAGTACCTGACCGTGTCCGTCGACGCCGACGGCCTCCTGGCCTCGGTGCGGGACCTGGAGCACGGCGGCCGCGAGGTCCTCGCCCCGGGCGCCCGGGGGAACCTGCTCCAGCTGCACCCCGACCACCCGACCCAGTACGACGCCTGGGACCTGGACGCCCACTACCGGCACACCCGCACCGACCTGACCGACGCCGAGTCGGTGGAGCTGGTGGAGGAGGGGCCGCTGCGGGTCTCGGTCCGCGTCACCCGCTCGTTCGGCAGCTCGCGGATCACCCAGGAGTACCGGCTCGCGGCGGGGAGCCGGCGCCTCGACATCGTCACGGACGTCGAATGGCAGGAGTCGGAGAAGGTCCTGAAGGCGGCGTTCCCGCTGGACGTGCACGCCGAACGGTCCACGTCCGAGATCCAGTTCGGGCACGTGCACCGGCCCACGCACGCCAACACCGGCTGGGACGCGGCCCGTTACGAGATCTGCGCGCACCGCTGGCTGCGGGTGGCCGAGGAGGCGTACGGGGTCGCGCTGCTCAACGACTCGACGTACGGGCACGACGTGACCCGCACGCGGCACGGTGATGTCCTGGGCACCACGGTCCGGCTGACGCTGCTGCGGGCCCCGCACTCTCCCGACCCGGAGACCGATCTGGGCACGCACCGGTTCACGTACGCGCTGCGGCCGGGCGCCACGACGGGCGACGCGGTGGCCGACGGGCTCGCGCTGAACCTGCCGCTGCGGATCGCCGCGGCCCCGGCGACGGCGCCGCTGGTCACGGTCGACGATCCGGCGGTGACGGTGGAGTCGGTGAAGCTCGCCGAGGACCGCAGCGGCGATGTCGTGGTCCGGCTCTACGAGTCGCGGGGCGGGCGCGCCGAGGCGACGCTCACGGCGGGGTTCCCGGTGGCGGGCGCCGACGAGACGGACCTCCTGGAGCGTCCGCTGCGGCCCGCCGCCACCTCGGACAGCGGACTCGCGCTCGCGCTGCGCCCGTTCCAGATCCTGACGCTGCGGCTGCGGCCCGCCTGAGCCGCGGCCGTGGGTGCCGCGTCCGGTGACGGCCCGTCAGGGGCGCGGCACGTTGCGCAGGTTGGAGCGGGCCATCTGCACCATGCGGCCCACCCCGCCGTCGAGCACGATCTTGGAGGCGGAGAGCGCGAAGCCCGTCACCATCTCGGCGCTGATCTTCGGCGGGATGGACAGCGCGTTCGGGTCGGTGACGATGTCGATGAGCGCCGGGCCCTTGTGCTTGAAGGCGTCCTTCAGCGCGCCGGCGAGCTGCTTGGGCTTCTCGACGCGGACGCCGTAGGCACCGGCGGCGCGGGCGACGGCGGCGAAGTCGGGGTTCTTGTTGGTGGTCCCGTAGGAGGGCAGGCCCGCCACCAGCATCTCCAGCTCCACCATGCCCAGGGAGGAGTTGTTGAAGAGGACGACCTTGACCGGCAGGTCGTACTGGACCAGCGTCAGGAAGTCGCCCATGAGCATCGAGAAGCCGCCGTCGCCCGACATGGAGATCACCTGCCGGTTCCGGTCGGTGAACTGGGCGCCGATCGCCATCGGCAGCGCGTTCGCCATCGAGCCGTGCGAGAAGGAGCCGATGACGCGGCGCCGTCCGTTGGGCGAGATGTAGCGGGCCGCCCAGACGTTGCACATCCCGGTGTCGACGGTGAACACGGCGTCCTCGGAGGCGAGTTCGTCGACGACGGAGGCGACGTACTCGGGGTGGATCGGGACGTGCTTCTCGACCTTGCGGGTGTAGGCCTTGACGACGCCCTCGAGGTGGTCGGCGTGCTTCTTCAGCATCTTGTCGAGGAAGCGCCGGTTGCTCTTCGGCTTCACGCGCGGGGTCAGACAGCGGAGCGTCTCGCGGACGTCGCCCCACACCGCGAGGTCCAGCTTGGAGCGGCGGCCGAGGTGCTCGGGCCGCACGTCGACCTGGACGATCTTGACGTCCTTCTGCGGCAGGAACGCGTTGTACGGGAAGTCGGTGCCGAGCAGGATCAGCAGGTCGCACTCGTGGGTGGCCTCGTAGGCGGCGCCGTAGCCGAGCAGCCCGCTCATGCCGACGTCGAAGGGGTTGTCGTACTGGATCCACTCCTTGCCGCGCAGCGCGTGCCCGACCGGCGACTTGATCTTCTCGGCGAACTCCATGACCTCGGCGTGCGCGCCGGCGGTGCCGCTGCCGCAGAAGAGGGTGACCTTGTCGGCCTCGTCGATCATCTCGACCAGCTTGTCGATCTCGGCGTCGCCGGGCCGGATCGTGGGCCGCGAGGTGACGATCGCGGTCTCGGTGCCGCCGTCGGGTGCGGCCTCGTCGGCGACGTCGCCGGGCAGCGAGACGACACTGACACCCGATCGGCCCACCGCGTGCTGGATCGCGGTCTGCAGCACGCGCGGCATCTGCTTCGGGCTGGAGATCATCTCGCTGTAGTGCGAGCACTCCGTGAAGAGCCGGTCGGGGTGGGTCTCCTGGAAGTAGCCGAGGCCGATCTCGCTGGACGGGATGTGCGAGGCCAGGGCGAGCACCGGCGCCATGGAGCGGTGGGCGTCGTACAGGCCGTTGATGAGGTGCAGGTTGCCGGGGCCGCAGGAGCCCGCGCAGGCGGTCAGCTGCCCGGTGATCTGCGCCTCCGCGCCCGCGGCGAAGGCCGCGGTCTCCTCGTGGCGTACGTGGATCCAGTCGATGGCGCTGTTGCGGCGGATGGCGTCGACGACCGGGTTGAGACTGTCGCCGACGACGCCGTACATGCGCTTGACGCCCGCCCGGACGAGGATGTCGACGAACTGTTCCGCGACGTTCTGCTTGGCCATGACGTGTGTGCCCCTTCGGAACCCGGTTTCGGTCTCGGTCGCGTGCCGATCACTGCTTCCGGGTTCCATGAATTCACACGGGGCGGCGTTACGCCTCCCAAACGGCGGCGGCGGTGCGGTCGTCCGCGTACCCCTTGACCCTGACCTGGGTGTCCGCGAGGAACGCGGCCAGGCCCGGCGGCTCGGCCTCCGCCCAGCGCTGCGCGAGATGGCGGGCCAGGTCGGGCTCGCCGCGCAGCGGCTCGGCGAGGCCCGCCGTGCACAGCAGCAGGGTGTCCCCCGGGCGGGCGACGGAGGCGCGGAACCGGAACGGGTCGCGGGGCGGCTGCGGCGCCGGTTCGTAGGGGCTGGGCGGTGTCGTGATGCCCAGGTCCATGGTGAGCCGGTCGCCCTCGGAGGTCTCGGCGGGCGGCGAGGAGCCGTATCCGACCACGGGGGCGCCGGTGCGCTGCTCGACGATGCTCGGCTCGATGTCCTGCCAGGCGCCGTCCCGCAGGCGGAACAGGCCGCCGCCGCCGACGCCGAAGTAGACGCGGGTGCGGCAGTCGGGATCGGCGGGGAGCAGCAGACAGCGCAGGGTGGCGCTGTACTCGTCGGGGTCGAGGCCCTGCTCGGCGGCGGCGGCCCGCAGTTTGCCGAGGCTGCGGTCGGTGAGCCGGTGCAGCCCCGATTTGAGGTCGCCGCGCCGGCCCGCCCTGATGTCCTCGGCCAGCCGGGTGTGGCTGAGGCCGACGGCGCGGCCGATCCAGTCGCACGCCTCGGCGGCGGCGCGGTGGGCGCCCGGGGTGGCGCGGGCGCCGGTCGCCAGCGCGACGAGGATCAGCGCGCCGGGCCCGCTGCCGAAGCGGGCGGTCAGCAGGGAGTCGCGGCGGGGCTCGCCCCGGTAGCGCGCGGAGTCGCCGCGCACGGAGGCCGCCCGGAGCACGCAGGAGCCGTACCGGGCCCCGTCGAGCACGGTGTCGGCCACGAGGTCGTCCAGGTCGTCGGGGTCGGCGACGGGGAGCGCGGTGGGTTCGGCCTCGTAGGTGGGCGGGCCGTCTCCGACGTACGGGACCGTGGGCGGGGCGGGCGGCTCCGGCGGGAGGGGCGGTTCCGGCGGGTCGGGCGGCGGGTCGGCCGGGCCGGTGCGCGGGTCCGGCAGCGGCGGGGGCGGGGCGGCGGGCGGCGGTGGTCCTGCGGGTGCGGGAACGGACACGGCGGGCTCGACGGTGGGTGCCGCGGCGGGGCGCGGCGGCGCCTCCGGGACGGGCGGGCCGGTCGGTCCGGCCGTGTCGGGCCGCAGCGAGGGCAGTCCGGCGGGTGCGGGCGGATCGGGTGGCGGCGGGTCCCACGGCGGCGGGGCCGGGCTGGCCGTGCCGTCCGGCGGCGGGGTCGTCACGGAGCCGACCGAGGCGAAGCGGTCGTCCAGCGTGTCCGCGGCCGGGGCCGGACCGGTGTCGGCGGCGGCGCCTTCGTCCTCGTACAACTGACCCCACCAGTCGTCCTCGTGGGACTCCCGAGACTCCTGGAACGCGTGGGACTCCCGGGACCGGTGGCCGGTTGGCCTCTCCCCCTGCTGGCTCATGCCCTTATTGTCCACGTCACGGGCCGTACGAAAACGGGGCATCGAGAAAAACCCCCGTACAAAAGGTCCGCCGGGCGGCCCCACCCCCCACAGGGTGGCCGCCCGGCGGACCGGTTCGTGTGACGGCTCGAACTAGCGCACGTCGTACGCGCGGGTCACGGTCTGGGTGACCGAGGCGCCCTTCGCGTCGGTGAGCCGCACCTTCAGCGTGACCTGCTCGTCGGAGGCGCCGGCGTGGTCCACGGTCGCGGTCCAACGGCCGTCGTGCCGGGCGGTCCTGGCCTCCGTCCAGGTCTCGCCGCCGTCGTACGAGTACGAGAGCGCGGCGTCCGTGAGCCGGCCGGGGGTGTAGCCCGCGTGGCCGGTCGCCGTCAGGTCGATCCGTTGGCCGTCACGTGCGGCGAGGGTCTTGAGTCCGTCCTCGGGCAGCGTCAGGTGCGGGAAGAGCAGCGGGATGCCTTGCGAGTAGGCGTTCTGGTCGAGGTGGGAGCGGAACGACCAGGTGGTGCTGGTCTGCGTCGAGCGGTTCCAGACCCGGGAGCCGATCTTGGCGGTGCCCAGGGTGAGTTCGTACGCGGCGTCGTCGGCCGGTACCTCGAACACCCCGTACGGCCAGCCGCTCTGGCCGACCTCCTCACCGTCACGGGTCAGCCGGACGCTGCCGATGTCGCCGAACGAGCCCTGGAATCCCTGGTGTTCACTGTCGCCCCAGAAGCCGGGCGCGACCCCGATCAGATTGCCCTGCCGTTCGGCGGCGAGGGCCTGTTCGCCGGTGGACGTCAGGGGCGTGGTGGGGGCGAGGACGCCGCCGTACCACTCCTCGGTGCGCCGCTCCCCCTTCTTGTAGGTGCGCGCGGTGTCGCTCATGAACTCGCCGAACGGGAAGGCGCTGGACACCTCGTGCCCGAAGGCGGTGCCGCCCGTGGAGTACAGCTCGGTGCGGGTGGACGGCGCGGCGATCGTGAGGAGGTCGCCGAAGCCGCTGGTCAGGCCGTTCGGGCGGGACACCGACGGGAAGTCGAGGTAGTCGGCGGCGGTGCCCATCGCGCGGTAGGTCGCCTTGTTCACGGCGAGGTCGCGGTCGGCGACGCGGTAGGTGCGGTCGCCGCGGAGTCGGCCGTCCTCCGGGAACGCCAGGGTGTAGCTGTACGGGCTCGTGGCGGTGGCCTTCCAGTGGAGCGTCGTGGTCCCGGCTGCGATGCGGGCGGCGAGCGCGGTGCCCTCGGCGGTCTCCAGGGCGAGCGTCGGCAGCGGGCCGCCGGTGAACCCGGTCGCCGGGTACCAGCGGCCGGCGGCCTCGCGGTGGAGGACGACGCCCTTGGCGCCGGCCTTGGCCGCGGCCTGGGCGACGGCGGACGCGGAGCCGCCCTCGGGGAGCTTCACCAGGGCCAGCTTGCCGATGGACGCGGCCAGTTCGGCGGCCGTGCCGGAGCCGCCGTCGACGATCTCGGCGCTGCCGGTGCCGTCGAGGTTGGCGGAGTTGGTGGAGCCGGTCACCGGGTGCAGGGCGGGTCCGCCGGTCACACCGAACGCGCTGATCTGCGGGGCGGCGGTGCGCCAGAAGCTGTCGAACTCGAAGGTGCCGTTCGTGGCGCGGCCCTGGACGTCGGCGTAGTAGGCGCGCACGGTGCGCGAGCCCTGGATGGTCGCGGAGTGCAGCCAGTTGTCGGTGCCGAAGGTGCGGGCGAAGCCGAGGGAGGCTCCGCGCACCTCGCTGTCCCGGTCGGTCCTGACGCTCAGCCGGTGGGCCTCGCGGGCGTCGAGGACGACGGTGGTGTCCTTGGTGAGGGTCAGCTGGGGGCGGCCGAGGAAGGTCGCCGAGTCGACGAGCGTGCCCGCGGTGGCGGGGGTCGCGACGAAACTCGACAGGAAGTAGGCGCCGGGGCGCAGTCGGTACGTCTGGTCGGTGGCGCCGTCGTTCACGCGCCGCTCGCCGGAGGCCTCGTCGAGCCCGATGACGTCGAGGGAGGAGGCGCCGGCCGCGGGATCGCCGTGGCGGTCGACGACCTTGACGCGCAGGGTGACCGTCTCGGGCTGCACGTACAGGGAGAACGGCGTGCTCAGGTGGGTGCCGCCCGGTCCGGTGGCGAGGACGCGGCCGGTGACGTCGCCGTACTGGGCGGCCTTGAGGGATGCCGCCGGGTCCAGCCTCAGCGGGACCCGCACGGTGCCGCCCGCGGGGACGGTGACCGTGCGGGCGCCGAGCGCGGCGACGTCCGAGCGGACCGTGGAGCCGTCGTTGCCGGTGACGCGGGCGACGGAGAGCCTCAACTGCACCGACTTGCCGGTGGTGTTGGTGTACGGGACCTGGACGGTGGTGCGGTCGCTCCTGTCCTGCGGCCAGTTGAAGGAGCCGCCCTGGACGGCGTCGGCGCCGAGGACCGTCTGGTCGATCGCGGCCTTCACGTCGAGGCGGCCGCCGCCGGTCTCGCGCACGTCGCCGGGGATGCCGGAGTCCGCGGAGGAGACGAGGGCCTGCTTGATGCGGGCCGCGCTCCAGTCGGGGTGGCGCTGCCTGACGAGGGCTGCGGCGCCCGCGACGTGCGGGGTGGCCATCGACGTACCGCTCATGGACTGGTACGCGTACACGCCCCGGCCGCCCGCGGCGGCGGCCTTGATGGCGACGCCCGGCGCGGCGATCTCCGGCTTCAGGGTGTGGGTGCGCTGCACGGGGCTGCGGCTGGAGAAGCTCGCGGTGGCGTCGTCGCCGTCGACGGCGCCGACGGTCAGCACCTCGGGCACGCAGCCGGGCGAGGAGACCGAGTTGAGGGTGGGGCCCGAGTTGCCCGCGGCGATCACGAAGAGGGTGTTCTTCGCGGACCGCGCGAGTTCCTGGGTGGCCTGCGCCATCGGGTCGGAGCAGTCGAGCTCGGAGGGGTTGCCGAGGCTCAGGGAGACGACGTCGGCGCCCTCGTCGACGGCCCACTGCATTCCGGCGATGATCCACGACGTCGCGCCGGAGCCACTGTCGTCGAGGACCTTGCCGTTGAGCAGGGTGGCCGCGGGGGCGACGCCCTTCTCCTTGCCGCCGCTCGCGGCGCCGGTGCCGCCGACGGTGGACGTGGTGTGGGTCCCGTGACCCTGGTGGTCGTCGGCGTCGGCGGAGTCGGTGAAGTTCTTCGACTCGGCGACGCGCCCCTTGAGGTCGGGGTGCTCGGTGTCGACGCCGGTGTCGAGGACGGCGACCTTGGTGCCCTTGCCGTCGTAGCCCGCGGCCCACGCCTCGTCGGCGTGCACCTGCTGCGTCGAATCGGCGAGCAGCGACCGGGCCTTGGCGTCGAGCCAGAGCTTCTTCAGGTCACCGGCCGCGCGGGAGCGGGGCGTGGCGATGTCGGCCCAGAAGGCGGTGGCCTTCTTCTTGTCGGCCTTGAGGGCGACGCCGTCGACGGCGTCGAGGACGAGGCCGCGCTGCGCGCCGCGCGGGGTGGCGGGCACGCCGCGGGCGACGTCGACGGACGGGTCGTAGGTGGCGATGAGCGGGAGCGTCGCGCTGTGCTGGTCGTCGTAGCCCTGCCGGATCAGCCCGGTGACGTTGAACAGCTCCTCGTCGACCCGGCCCGCGGCGAGCGCCCGTGCGGCGCCGTCCGGGTAGACGTACAGGTCGGTGCCGGAGCGGCGGGTCTGCAGCAGTGGCGTGGAGCCGTCCTCGGCGGGCAGGGCCGTCGCGGAGCTGTCACCGTCGGCGTCGGTGGTGACCAGGACGCGGTCCCCGGTCACCAGGGTCACCGTCGCGGTCGTGGACGTCGCGGCCGCGGCGGCGCTGCCGACGAGTGGACGGCCGTGGTCCGGGGCGGTCCCCTCCACTGCCCCGGACGGCACGGCCACCGTGACGGCCAGGACGGCGGCGGTCGCCGCCACCAGGGCCGTACGCGCTATCGGGCGCATCGCTCTCCCCAGGTGAATGCGCAGGTGAATTCCGGGCAAAGCCCGTATTCCCGGCGGGTGTTGGTGCTGCGGTGGCGCCACATTGGCAGAGTGGCGGCAGGTGCAGGGAAGATGAGCGCGGCGGGAATGTGCCGTGGCTGTTTCCCGCCACGGGGGTGACGGAATGCGAGCTCAGGGAGGGGCGTCACCGCATGCTGGGTGCGATAGGTCTGGACGAGGCGCACGAGACGGCGTACCGCGCGCTGGTGGCGGTGGGGGCCGCCGACGTACCGGATCTCGCGCTGCGGCTCGCGCACGCCGAGTACGAGACCGAGCGCATCCTGCGCCGCCTGGAACGGCACGGTCTCGCCGCCCAGTCCTCCGCGCGCCCCGGCCGCTGGGTGGCGGCGCCGCCCGGGATCGCGCTCGGCGCCCTGCTCGCCCAGCAGCGGCACGAGCTGGAGAAGGCGGAGCTGACGGCGGCGCGGCTCGTCGAGGAGTACCGGGCGCAGGCCGTCGAGACGGCCGTGCACGATCTGGTGGAGGTGGTCACCGGGGCGGCCGCCGTCACCCAGCGCTTCCTGCAGATCCAGCTCGGCGCGACCGAGGAGGTCTGCGCCCTGGTCACCGACAACCCGGTCGCGGTGACCGGCACGGACAACGAGGCGGAGCCGCAGGCCGTCAGCCGAGGCGTGGGCTACCGGGTCGTCATCGAGCGCGAGGTGCTGTCCCTGCCCCGGGGCCTCACCGAGCTGTCGGCGGCGATCGGCAGGGACGAGCAGGTGCGGCTCGTGGACCGGGTGCCGACGAAGCTGGTGATCGCCGACCGGTCGCTCGCGATGGTGCCGCTGACCTCCCGGTCGGCCGAGCCCGCGGCGCTCGTGGTGCACGCGAGCGGGCTGCTCGAATCGCTGAGCGGGCTCTTCGAGGCGGTGTGGCGGCAGTCGCTGCCGCTGCGGCTCGGCGAGGACGGCAAGGTGACCGAGGACGGCCCGGACGGCCCCGACGCCGTCGATCTGGGGATCCTCTCGCTGCTGCTCGCCGGGCTGACCGACGCGAGCGTCGCCAAACAGCTCGATCTCGGGCTGCGGACGGTGCAGCGTCGGGTGAAACGGCTGATGGAGCTGGCCGGGGTGACGACGCGGCTGCAACTGGGCTGGCACGCCTTCGAGCGGGGCTGGGTCTCCCGGTGACGCGCTGCTGGCCGTGCCGGAGCGGCATGGCCATGGCACGCTTCCCGCATGGGAACGTGGGAACTCCTGCTGGTCGGGGCGGTGCTCGTCCTCGGTCTGTGCGGGGTCTTGGTGCCGGGAGTGCCCGGGTCGTGGCTGGTGTGGGCCGCGGTCGCGGTCTGGGCCCTGCGTGAGCCGAGCGCCCTCGCCTGGGGGATTCTCGTCGGCGCCACCGTCGTCCTGCTCGCCGCGCAGGTGCTGCGCTGGCAGTTGCCGCCGCGCCGGCTGCGGCAGGCCGGGGCGACCTGGCGGCTCGCGGTGTGGGCGGGACTCGGGGCGCTCGCCGGGTTCTGCGTGCTGCCGGTGATCGGCGCCATCCCCGGGTACGTCGGCGGGATCTACGTCTCGGAGCGGCTGCGGCTGGGCAGCCACGGCGACGCGGTCGCCTCCACCCGGACGGCCATGCGGGCAGGGGGCTCCAGCGTCCTCGCCGAGCTGTTCGCGTGTCTGCTGATCGTGGGGGCCTGGATCGGCGCGCTGATCTGGGGCTGAGGCGACGGATCCGCCGGGCCGGGAACTCCTGACTTTGCCAAGCGTTTACCTTCGTGGTGGCGCCGGGCCGCCGCTTCCCCCCGCCTGGAGACCCCGTATGCATCTCGTGCCCCTGGCCGCCGCCCCCGATTCCGGCGAGCCGACCTCCGGAATCGCGGGGTGGGCGGCCCGTCTCGTCGAGACGGCGGGCGGTCCCGGCGCGGGCCTCGCCATCGCGCTGGAGAACCTGTTCCCGCCGCTGCCCAGCGAGATCATCCTGCCGCTGACCGGTTTCGCGGCGGGCCGGGGCGCGATCGGTCTCGCCTCGGCGCTGTTCTGGACGACGCTCGGTTCGGTGGTGGGCGCGGCGGCCCTGTACGGCATCGGCCGTGCGATCGGCCGCGACCGGATGTACGCGCTGTGGGCCCGGCTGCCCCTGGTGAAGGTCTCCGACCTGGAAAAGACGGAGGCCTGGTTCCGGCGGCACGGCACGAAGGCGGTGCTGTTCGGCCGGATGGTGCCCGTCTTCCGCAGCCTGATCTCGGTCCCTGCGGGCGTGGAACGGATGCGGCTGCCGGTCTTCCTCTCCCTCACCGCGGTCGGCTCGCTCGCCTGGAACACGGTGCTCGTGCTCGCGGGCTACTGGCTGGGCGACCGGTGGGAGCTGGTCGAGCGGTACGTGGGCGTCCTCTCGAAGGTGGTGCTCGGCGCGGCCCTCGTCGCGGTGATCGCCTACGTCGTCGTACGGGTGCGCGGGCCCCGGCAGAAGGGCCGCCACCGGGCCGGACAGGGCCGGTAGGCTCGCTCTCCGTGGGGGTGACATGGACGATGTGAGGGAGCTGCCGCCGCAGGGCCCGGCCCGGCTGTGGCTGGCGCGGACGGACGGCGCCACCGAGGACTCCGGGACCGGGGTGCTCGACGCGGGAGAGATGCGGCGCGCCGCCGGTTTCCGCTTCGCCCGGCACCGGGTGCGGTACGTCGCGGCGCATCTGGCGCTGCGCGGCGTCCTCGGCGAGCGGCTGGGGTGCGCTCCCGGTGCGGTGCGGTTCGTGCGCGAGCCCTGCCCGGGGTGCGGTGAGCCGCACGGCCGACCGGCCCTCGCGGATGCGCGGGACGTGCACTTCTCGCTCTCGCACAGCGGCGACCTGGCGCTGATCGCGCTCGCGTCCGCGCCGGTCGGCGCCGATGTGGAGGAGCTGCCGTCGGCCGACGCGACCCGGGACCTGGCGGCGGTCCTGCACCCGCGCGAGCGGGCCGAACTCGACGCGCTCGGCTCGCTGCCGGAGCGCCGCGTCGCGCTCGGCCGCGCCTGGGTCCGCAAGGAGGCCTATCTGAAGGGCCTCGGCACCGGCCTGGCCCGCGCCGCCGACCTCGACTACGTCGGTACGCTGCCGGCCGCCCCCGGGGCGCCGGGCGGCTGGACGGTACGGGACGTGCCGGTGCCGCACGACTGCCTCGCGGCGGTCGCGGTCGCCCCCGGCTAGACCTGGGTTCCCTCCAGGGTCAGCAGCCGTACCTTGCGGTCCAGGCCGCCCGCGTACCCGGTGAGGGAGCCGTCGGCGCCGATGACGCGGTGGCAGGGACGCAGGATCAGCAGCGGGTTGGCGCCGATCGCGCCGCCGACGGCCCGCACGGCGGCGCGGGAGGCGCCGATCCGGGCGGCGACCTCTCCGTACGTGGTGGTGGAACCGTAGGGGACGGTGTCGAGCGCGTCCCACACGCGGCGCCGGAACTCCGTGCCCTGCGGGCTCAACTCCAGCTCGAACTCCTTGAGTTCACCGGCGAAGTAGGCGGCGAGCTGCCGTGCGGCCTCGGCGAACGGCGCCGGGTCGCGCACCCAGTCGTCCTGGACCGTGCGGCCGCCCTTCTGGCCGGGGACGGACAGCGA
Organism: Streptomyces sp. NPDC046716; assembly: GCF_040645755.1. Taxonomy (NCBI): domain Bacteria; kingdom Bacillati; phylum Actinomycetota; class Actinomycetes; order Kitasatosporales; family Streptomycetaceae; genus Streptomyces; species Streptomyces sp. NPDC046716. The sequence goes on along the minus strand of NZ_JBEYYU010000019.1, from coordinate 1,611 downwards.
GGTCAGGGCGCCGGATGCGTCGGCGGTGAGCAGCAGCTCGCCGAGCGGGCTGTCGAGGGTGGTGTGGCGGATGGTGTTCACGGCTGTCACAACTGTCCTTCTGCGTAGAGGTGTTGGCGTGCGTACGACCGCCAGGGCCGCCACGCCGTGCTGTCGCCGTCCGGCAGCCCCACGTCCGGGTCGCCGAGCGCCCGCATGCGGATCAGGGCGGCGGTGCGGGCGTCCAGGCCGGGCAGGGCGCGCAGCGCGGCCTCGGCGTCGTCGCGGTCGGCGCCCGCGTCGAGCCGCAGGGTGCCGTCGGCGAGGGCACGGGCCAGGGCGCCGAGCGTGCCGGGTTCGTCGGCGAGGGTCTCGGGCGCGGGGAAGAGCCGGTCGAGGGCGCCGCAGGGCGCGTCCAGCCGCTTGCCGTACCGCTCGACGAGCCGGGCCGACGCGGCGGTCCCGGCGACGATGCGCAGGGCGAGTTCGGCGGGGTCGGCGGCGCCGGGCGAGCGCAGCCCGGGGCGGGCGGCGACGAGCGGGGCGAGCCGCGGGTCGGCGCCGAGCCGTTCGTCGATCGCGAACGGGTCGGCGTCGAGGTCGAACAGGCGGCGCAGCCGGCCCACCGCGGTGGTCAGGTCCCGCAGGTCGGTGAGGTGGATGCGGGCGTCGAGCCAGCCGCCGCGGTGCTCGGCCCGGGCGCCGGGCTGCTCGTGCCGGGCCTCGTCGACGGAGACGACGCCGGTGCCGTGGGGCAGCCGCAGCGTGCGCCGGAAGATCCGGGACCCGGGCTCGTCGCCGGTCAGTTCCTCGACGCCGGGGACGCGTTCGCGGGCGAACAGGTCGAAGACGGGCCGCGCCTGGTACGCGCCCCGGTGGGCGAGGCGCAGCGGGATGCCGGCGCTGGACGCGATGGCCCGGTGCCGGTCGGGCGCGTCGGCCCGGAGCTGGGTGGGGGTGCGGGCGTACACCTCGCGCATGGTGTCGTTGAACTGCCGCACGCTCGCGAACCCGGCCGCGAACGCGATCTCGGTGACCCGCAGCGGGGTCGTCTGCAGCAGCACCCGGGCGGTGTGCGCGCGCTGGGCGCGGGCGAGCGCGACGGGTCCCGCGCCCACCTCGGCGGTGAGCTGGCGCTGCACCTGGCGGGGGCTGTAACCGAGCCGGCCGGCGAGCCCGCCGACGCCCTCCCGGTCGACGATCCCGTCGCCGATCAGCCGCATGGCGCGTCCGACGACGTCCGCCCGTACGTTCCACTCCGCGGAGCCCGGTACGGCGTCCGGCCGGCAGCGGCGGCAGGCCCGGAAGCCGGAGCCCTGGGCGGCGGCGGCCGTCGTGTAGTAGCGGACGTTCTGCCGCTTCGGGGTGACCGCGGGGCAGCTCGGGCGGCAGTAGATCCCGGTGGTCTCGACGGCGAAGAAGAACTCCCCGTCGAACCGGGCGTCCCGGCTGCGCACGGCCTCGTAGCGCGTGTCCTCGTCGATCATCACGCTTCCAGTGTCGCCGCTCCACGACGCTCCGGCTGGCGGAAATCGGACACGACGTTGCCGGTTGGTCGCGCAGTTCCCCGCGCCCCTGGGGAAGCTGCGCGCAGCGCATGCTTCAGGGGCGCGGGGAACTGCGCGACCAGCC